>JAIRPL010000069.1 GCA_031256995.1 Puniceicoccales bacterium | reverse complement strand
TATTCCAAGGAATACCGCCTGACGAGTTCCTATCAGACGGAGCAAACGGAGGTTCTCGTTCCAGAGACCCCCCTTTGCACCCTTCAATGCTCCAGCTCCTCCAGCAGCTCCAGCTCATCCAGTTCCGGAAGCAGCTCCACTTCCAGCTCCTCGGGTTTTCCCGGATTTCCAAGTTGTGACTGCCCGTGTGATTGCGAGAAGGAAGGTTCGGCAGTCCGGTATGCGGACGGAGCGTTGATCAATTCCTCCACAGACATTTCGGCAAGCCTGGCGGGGATTTCCCATTCCGTGACACGCCAATATGCAAACCAGGCGCCGGACAATTTTCATGGGGAAAACGGCGCGGGCTGGATGCAGCCGGAACAGTCGCGGATCATCCTCTTCTCCGAGAATGATTTGTGCGTTCGCCGTGGCATGGGAAACACGCTCTGGTTCCGGCGTCTCAACACCTCTCTTTGGACACCGCGCTTCGGGGAGCATTACATGCTGGAGGAAACGTCGTCCGGGTTCTCCTTGTTTGACATGAGCTCCGGGGTTGAGGAGCGGTTCCACGGGATGGACACAGCGACCCCCGGGGTGCTCGCCAAAATTATCCAGCCGGACGGAACCTCGTCCCTGGAAATGGTTTATGATGGGGCCGGAAGGCTGCTCATTGTCCGCGCCACGGGAGTTGGGAGAAGCGCTGAGGGAAGCTTTTTCCAATACGTGTATGGCCCGAATGGCCTGCTCCACCACGTCGTTTTTTCCAACACCTCCGGAAGCCGTTGCGTCCACTATTCTTATCATGAGACAGACGGCCCGAACGGGCGTTCCGGCGACCTGAAAACCGTGAAGATTTTCGATGGCGACTCCGACTCCGCGCCATTGATTCGCCGGACCTATTATCGCTACCACGGCACGAGTCATTGGGACACCTTTTCCCATGCCCTGCGTTATGTGCTGGAGTCCGCCTCGTGGGACAGGATGGAGGCGGATGGTTTCCCCAACCCCGATTCCGTTCCGGACAATCTTCTCGAGCAATACGCCGACCGCCATGTGGAATACGACGCCAGGCGGCGCGTCATTCTCGATGCCTATCACGGGGGCGCGGAAGTTTTTGTCTATGATTATGGCCGCAGCGATTTTCCCCGCGACCACAACAACTGGGCGACACGCACGAGGGTGTTCCATCCGGACGGACAAATGGAAACGGTCTACACAAACGGCTATTACCAGACAATGCTGCGCGTCTTCGCAGGATCCAGGAAAGCCTATGTTTATGACGAGAATGGAAACGTTGCCTACGAAGCGGAAAATTCCGCTGTGGAATCCGTGGATGAAAGGTCGCCGGCACTCTTCCGTCTTCGCGCCAACGCCGGCCTGATAAAAGAAAACGTCTGGACACGCCTCGTCGGAAAAAGCGCGTGGCTCCTGGCGACTTACGTGAGGAACGGCGCGGCCCCGGGCGCCGTCCGAATCCAGGTCTCCCGCCTCGCCTGGCACCTGCTCCCCCTTGGGACCTGGAGAAAAAGGGTTTTCCTAGGCTCAAGGACGCAATACCGGGACGACGCTGGCGGAGGCTCCAATCCCGCGACGACATTCTTTGAGGATTTTCCCCATCCCGGCGCTTCGCAACCCCTCCAGCGCGTCACCACATTTCCACCCGTCTCCACAAGCGAGAACGGCACCGGAGAACCCGCCGTGAAAACCGAGATTTTTGACACTCTCGGGCGCCTCATCTGGAAGCGCGACACGCGCGGCGTGATAACCCGCCACACCTACTCCGCCGAAACAGGAGCGCTATCGCAAACCATTGAGGATGTTGATGTTACAAAGGTCAATGGCGCGCCTGATGGCTGGGTGACGCCCGCCGGGGCCGGCCTGCATCTCATCACCGACTTCGAGGCGGATTTCCTTGGGCGGGAAACCCTGCGGCTCGGCCCTGTCCACACCGCGATTGTGGACGGAATCCCAACGCAAGTCCGCACCGCCAATCACACGATATACCGCGACAGTTCGCACGAGACCTGGTCCGCCAAAGGATACGTCACAAACGCGAACGGAAATGATGTCCACACCACACTTTCGCCTGTCCAGATCCGGAAAACCGACAGCAGCGGCAACCTGACGGACGACATCTCCGCGATCCATGTGGGTGGCGGAAGGATCACCAAGGACACACCCGATTTTCCGCAATCCACCTGGTGCGCGTGGAGCCGGAAAATCCACAACGACGCCATGCAGGTTGTGGAGGAGCGCGATTACTTCTCCATCCCCGCCTCCGGCGACGGCATTGAGGGCGAAAATTACAACAGCACCCGCCACACCTATGACGAGATGAACCGCCGGACATGCACGCAATCACCCGGAGGCACCCTGGAAAAAACCGTTTTTGACGCCCTCGGGCGCGTTGTGGAAAATTGGATTGGCACGAATGATGGCAGGGAAAACTCCAACATGGTGAGAATCTCCGCCAATGAATATGACAATGATGGCGACAATGGCGACGACCGGCTGACAAAGAACACCCGTTTTGATTCCCTGCCCGGATCCAGCGAGGTCACCGAGGCGATCACGACACGCACCTACGATTGGAGAAAACGCCAGATCGCAGAAATCAATCCACACGGCACGCGAACGCAAAGAACCCATGACAACCTCGACCGCGTCACAACGGAGAAAATTTTCTCCACAACCGGGGAACTTCTCGCCAGGCGCGACACCCATTACGACGCCCGTGGCCGCATCCATCGGGAAACGATCCACGGAGTTTCCAATGGCACCACCGGAAACACCATCGCCACCGACACATGGTTTGACACGGAGGGCAACACCATCAAACACCGCGAGGCCGGGCAGCGCATCTGGACAAAGCAGGTCTTTGACGCGCTCAACCGTGCCATAAAAACCTACATCTGCCATCCCGCCAACGGCATGGACGACGGCGCCACCAACAACGTGGAGGGTGACATCGTCGTGGAGCAAACCACCCACGAATTCGATGCCGCCTCCACGGCGATTGCCTCGCATCGGTATTTGCGTTTCCACAACGACACAACAACCACCGGCGATCTGCTTCCCCAATTCGCCAGCGCCACCCCGAACGCCCGCGCCTATCATGTCTTCCAATACGCCGACGCGGCAAACCGCCCCATCGCCAGCGCGGATTTTGGCACCAACGGCGGCGCCGCGACCACCCGGCCCGACACCATTCCGCAAAGCGGCGGGAACGTTCGCGTTTCCACACAAACCTACGATCCCCAGACCGGCACACAGACCGACACCACAAACCCGCTCGGCATCATCACCCACCGCGAATACGACGCCCTCTCACGCCTCATCCTTCAAATCGAAAACCACATCCCCGGCGCCGCGCCAAACCCGGGCGTGAGCCGGATCACACAATACACTTACGCCCCCGACGGCGGCATTTCCACCCTCACCCTCCAAAATCCAGACACCGGCGCGCAAACCACCCTCTGGCAATACGGCACAACCCTCGCCGAAAGCGCCATCGCCACAAGCCACCTCCTGCGCCAGACAATTTACCCGGATGACGGCCCCGACACCCCCGACCGCGTTCAACTCACCCACACAAGGCAATCGCAAATCCACACCCGGACCGACCAGGGGGGAACCACCCACACCCACACCTACGACCTTCTTTTGCGCCCCGTCTCCGACGCCGTCACCACCCTCGGCGCCGCCATTGACAGCGCCGTTCTCCGGGTGGAAACCAGCTACGATGAACTCGGCAGGATCACCCGCATCCGCAATTATGATTCCCCCGCCGCCGGCAATGTCGTCAACGCCGTCCAGCGCCAGTACAACGCATTCGGGCAGCTCGCCAAGGACGTCCAGTCGCACACGGGAGACGTCACAAGCGACGCCCCGGCAGTATGTTACGATCACATCCCCGCCATCGACAACTGCACCGCCCTCCTCGGCATCACCTATCCCAACGGGCGCCAGATCGACAACGACCTTGGCCCCGCCGACGGCACCAACGCCTGGCTTGGCCGCCCCGGAAACCTCCACGACAGCGACACCGGCGCGCCCATCGCCCATTACCAATACCTCGGCCGTGGTGTCATCGTCACCACCGCCTACCCCCAGCCCGGCATCGCGCTCACCTATCTTCAGGAGGGCGGCACCACCCGCGACACAGGCGACCCCTATTGCGGCCTCGACAACTTTGGACGCATCATCGATCACCGCTGGATCACCACCGGCAACCCCCCGTCCACCACCCCAATCGATCTTGACCGCCACCAATACGCCTACGACCCCGACTCCCAACGCATCTGGAAAAGAAACCCCGTATCCGCGAACCAGACCGTCCCCCGGCATTTTGACGAACGCTACAACCACGACGCGCTCCGCCAATTGACACTCCGCCAGCGCGGCCAGCTCTCCCCCGACGCCCCCGTGATGCCGGGGACCCCTGAACAAGAGGAGACCTGGGATTATGACCCCGCAGGAAATTGGAAAACGTATGCCCAGGACAACCTCCCGGACACACCCTCCCTGACAACCACCCGCACCCACAACCCGGGCAACGAGATCACCCACATAAACTCCAGCCCCTCATGCCTTGCCTACGACCCCAATGGCAACATGACCATCGTCCCCGCCGACCCCGCAGGAACCCAGACCCCCTACACCACCCAATGGGACGCCTGGGGCCGTCTCATCCGCGTCCAAGGCGGCCCCGACGGCATTGACATCCGCCACGCCTACGACGGGATCCACCGCCGCACCCGCCAAATCGTCATCTCCGGCACCGCCCCCAGCCTCGATTTTTATTACAACGCCGACTGGAAAATCATTGAGGAACGCGCCGCCACCCCGGTCCAAGACAAAGGCGCAACCACCACGTCCACAACCACATATCCAGCCATCCAGGCCCAATACATCTACGGTCCACGCAACCGCAACGACCTCATCCTCCGCGACGCCGATTTGGACGGCCTTTGGACCCGCCACTACATCCTGAGCGACGCCATGCTTTCCACCACCGCCCTCGCGGACGCCGCTGGAGTCATCCTCCGTCGCTACACCTACACCGCGTTCGGGACGCCCTCCCCCCTCAACCCCGATTTTTCCCCCATCGCCACCCCCGTCCCCCTTGCTCCCGATTCCCCCAGAGACGCCTCCTCCGAAACCACCCCGTCCTCCACCACCCCAGACGAACCTCCGGAAATCCCCTCCCTCCAATCCCCCCCTGACCCCTACCACTGGAACCTCCTCTTTCACGGAGAATTCTACGACCCCGACACCCTCTGGTCAAACTACGGCTACCGATACTACTCCCCTGCAATTGGAAGATGGCTCAGCAGGGATCCGGCAGGGGAGGTCGACGGATCAAATCTATTTTCTTTTGCGCATAACTCACCAATGGTGGAAATTGATTATCTTGGTGGAATCGGCATAAAAATCCATCACTATGATGATTTTTTAAGAAAAATAGAAGGAATAATCGGAATAATTGGAGCGGGGGGAGCAATTGCGTGGTTTTGGGGTTGCGACCTTCTCGCTGTGGAAGCAAAGAATTTTCTTAATACCAAGGAAGAAAAAGCTGCTTGGGACAATTACACCTCAGGGTCTGGTCAAGACATGTCCATCTCTGCCGAAGATTTTTACAAAGAAATACTCTCAAAAAGTCCGGATTGGAAGAACAAGAAAAAGTGCGAGAAAGGAGACAATTGGGGACCTGAGACTAAAAGTTTCGCTATCACGGATTCAGGAAAATTTCAATCTTCTATCGGAAGAGCGACAGTAACGACGACTTCAACATGTAAAAAAGGATGCCTTGAAGTAAAATCGGAGATGAGTGATCTCTACGATTTTGACACTAAACCTGGATTCCCGCCAGAACGTGGATTTTCTGCAGAGATGAAAGTAATCATAGTTAACCTTCTATCACCCTATTGTTCATGGAAATCATTTCATATCAAAGGCACTCATATTCACAATTCTGGCTGTTCTGATAATTAGATTTTGATCATCCCATGAAAAGAAGACTGATTATCTGGATCCTGAGGATTGTTTTGCCATTGGCGCTGTTTTCTGCGCCATTCATGCTTGATCCTTCCGATGATCCGACGGAAATAGAAGCAATCCTTTCACAGTTCCTATCTTTATTTCTCACGGCATTCACCGCGCTGGCATATTACTGGCATTCGGATCCTTCCGTCTTATCGGGAAGCGAAACACAACAAAAAAGAAGGAGGATCCTTTTCACCGCAAGAGGGGTCCTTCCAATGATATTTTTCTTCTTGGCATTCACATCTTGTTATGGTGGGACGAATAAGATTCCAAGCACCCAGGCGTCTTTCTTTCCCCTGTTTTCTCCATTTGTCGCATCAAAATCCGTCCTTGTCTTCCAAACGATTGAATCTTACATTATTCTTTCCATCCTTTTTCTAATTCTCCTTGTTTATTTCCTCCGATCAGACTCCTCTTATTTTCATCTGTTTCAAAAAGGGGGAAAGCCTGTCATGCTCGCCATGGAGATTGTCTTCAGACTTCTCTCCATACTGGCATTGGGATTTCTGCTCCTTTTATTTATTCCAGTCTGTATCTCCATATCTATTTGCGGATTTGGAGACATCTTTTAATAGCGGCGTCCCCCATAAAACCTCCACGCGAACGACAACTGCTGAAACCCATCCTCATGAACGAATCCAACCAAGGCTTGTTTTCCAAAATATCGGCAATATTACATTCTGCAAAAAGGCTGATTTTCTGGTGGTTTTGTCTCGCGCCATCATTTTTATTCACAACCTTTTTCCTGATTTCGATCTTCCTGAGTCCATCTTTTTCCGGAAAAGAGAACGCGATCGCGGGCGTGTTTTCCTGTGAATATTTCGCATCCTATGCCATGGGCAGTTATATTGGCAATTTTTGCTGCGGATTCTTCCTTGCGGGAATTTCCATGGGATTCTTGTTCAAAAAAAATATTCCGGGAGAAAAAAGCACGCGGACACTCCTCCTCTGCATGGTGCTGTTTGAGGCGCATGCCGTTCTTGTCCTGTTGGTGTCATCGCGCATGGCGCTCCTGTTCAACGACGTTTCCCTGCTTCTTCGATTCAGCCCTGTCTTTGTATTTTCTGATTTCAAACACCTCTTTGTGGCGGCATCCTCCGGCGCGTCATTTTTTTACCTCACACGCTTGTTGCAGAATTTGAATTTGAAACCCACAAAAGAAACGACAACACAAACATGACCCACATGACAAAAAACAGCGCCTGCCTTTTCGCGGCATTTGCCATTTTTTCCACGATCGCGGTGGACGACGCCATGGCCGACGCGGCCGGAATGGCGCCCCCGACGGCATCAAAGGTTCAAGACGAGTTTTCGCGATTGATACAAGAGGCAAGAAACGCCGGCAACGCGGAAAATTTCAAGGAGATGAAAAAACTCCTCGAAAAGGCAAAAAAAATAGATCCCAAATCCCCCGAGCCATTCCGACTGGAGCTCGCTGTGCATCTCAGCCAGGAAGACTGGCCCACCGTGCGCAAAACGCTCGCGGAATACGTCAAAAGAGGGGGGATATTGGATGAGTTTATGGCGATTATTTTATCGACCATGAATCCTCTGGATGGAAAATACTTGGAGAGCATTGAGATGCTGACAAAGGCCATCGAGTCGGGCACGGATGAAAATCGTGTGACATCTCTTCTAAGAGTGCGCATGGGCATGTACACAGAGATTGGAAAACGCGCGGAAGGCAGGGCGGACCTTCAGCGGCTTTCCAAGAGGAACGGTTTGAGTTTTGATCTCTTGGAACTCTCGGCAAAACTTGAACTTCTGGAAGGGAACGCGCGAAACGCCTTGGAGTTTTTGGAGAAAGCCATGAAGATGCGCGAGGGCGCGGAACCCGGGAAACCTGAAGACAGGCTGGAATTCATGACGCTTTATGCGCTTGCGAATTTCAACTTGCACAATTTCCCAAAAGCCATCCAGATCTGCGATTCAATCCTCCAGAAGTTCCCTCATAAGGCGGGCATCCTCCTTCTTCGAGGACAAGCGTATCAGAAAATTGGCGAGGATGAGAAGGCAATCAAAGACTATGTGTCGGGCGTGTTTCTCATGGGAGCCGACTCCAAATCCCCAATAACGCCATCCCAAACAGAATCGGAAATAGGCTCCTTGCGTCTGCTGGAAAGCCTCCTGATCTTGGGAGAATCCAATCCAGTTGCCGAAATGGCCTTTGCCGACCTTTGGACTTCCATAGATTTGGGCCATTCGATCGAGGGAACGCCCGGGATGTTATTGACACAGATTTTCCTGCGACATTTTCAAATTGAACGAGGAAAAGTCTTCCTGTTCAACACGGCATCCCCAAACTCCATTGATCGAAGCTTGAGGGACCTTGAGGCGGCCGTTGCAGCCCGTCCCTCCATGAAGGCGGCCGGCCCGTTGCGCCAAAGACTCATCGAGGCAAAGGAGAAAGGGCAATCCGACGAATTGGACACCGCGTTGCTCGACATATTTTGCGAGAAAGACAATGAATTAAGCATCCAGATCCTGGTCTTTTTAAGTCATTTCCAAATTATCGCAAATTTTGGGAACATCGCAAAAAAGACGACTTTCACAGAAAAGGAGACAAGGAAAATCCAGAACGCGGAGCGGCTGTTGAAGGCTGCCACGGAAAAAGAAAAAAATCCGGACTCCGCAGTTGCGTTTTTGTTTTGGGCAGGGCTGGCCTATTCGCGTGGGGACATGGAAACCGCGGCACATCTTGTTGAAAGGGCAATGGAGCTGAGGAAAGAGTGGCTTGACGCGCTTTTCCTCAAGGGCAAAATCCTCCGGCAACAAAAGAAATTTCAGGAGTTGAAACAACTCCGCAGGGAAATTCTCCAATCGTTCCCCAATGCGGGGGAAATGCTGGAACAGTTATCCGAAGCAGGGGATTTTCCAGAGAAAACCCCAGTCCAGACGAAAAATGAAAATTAGCGCGTTCACGGGTTGATTTGTCGAAAATGGAGGGAGGGTCCCGGCGATCCTCCTGCGATGCTTTCGATAAAAACGCCTCCTTCTGGCGCGATAGAAAAACCAAAAATACCCTGCTTCCTCCACGCCCCATTGTGCCTGGCGAAAACACCGTCACGATCCACGAAAAAAATAAAGCCGGACTCCAATCAATGCCCCCGATGTCCCAGCCTTATTTTGACAATTTCGCGTTCCCATTTTTCGCCGGGCATCCGGGGGATTCCATTGGGTGTGAACGCGTTTTGTGTCAGGATGCCCACATGCTTTTGCACACGCATGCCCCCCCTGCATATCCAAGAATATTCTGCCCTTCCGGTGTTGAAGCGCGGACTTTTTCCTGCTTTTGACCGGAACGGGGACAGGTTTTTTAGAAAATCCCCAAACTGCCGAAACAGGAATATCCCAAGAGCCTCCCACATATCTTAAATCTTCCAGAATGCCATGAACACCCCCGACGCGCCCCACGTCTTCTTTTCCGTGAACACGCGCTTCATGCCCTTGTTGCGGGTGGCGCTTGTCTCGCTGTTGACGAAGGCTGGCGGCAGGATTTCCGTGCATGTTCTTCATGTCGAAAAAAGAAATGATTCCCATGCCTCGCTTATGCGGATTTGTGAACATTTCGGGCAGGAGATCGAATTCATCCCCGTTGAATCCAGGATTTTTGAAGGCTGGCTGCACAGGCGTCAGCGAACGCCATTGGAGATGATTCTGCGCCTCGCGATTCCCGCGTTAAAACCAGGACTGCGAAAGGCGGTTTACCTGGATTGCGATGTGCTGGTTTTGGATGACATCCAGAAACTTTGGCGGACCCCATTGGGGAATCATGCGGCGGGCGCGGCACGTGACATGTGGGCAGACTCCGCGCGCCTTCGCTTTTTTCCGCAAAACAAGGATCCTTTGGATTATTTCAACTCGGGGGTGATGTTGCTGAACCTGGATTGGATGCGGCGCGAGCTTCCCTTGGAGCGTTGCTTTGAGATTCGGCGAGAGGTTGTGAATTGGTCCCATTTGCAGGATCAGGATGTCCTGAATTACGCGATGCAGGGCCGGACGCTTCTTCTTCCATTGCGCTGGAATGTCCAGGCGGAATTCTTTGTCCGCATCCGCGGCTCGCCGGATGTCGTGACGGAGGAATTGCTTGAGGCGGTCGGGAATCCGGCGATCGTCCACTTTTCCTCCGGCTTGAAGCCATGGAAGGAATCCCCCAAAGAACACGGGATTCCATTCCATGCGCATTATCAAAAATCCGAGGAACTTGCGCGCAGGCTTTCCGCCAGCCCGGCCCTTTCCATTGGAAAACCATTCTCCAATCATCCCGAGAATCCCGATTCCCCCATGACCCAAGACATCCCAGCCCATGAAGAAAAAAACGGACAACCGTCCATCATGAAAGAGAAAGTCACGTTTCTCGTCGGTGTTTGCTCGGCCCGCTCTTACGCAAACCGCCGCGCGGCGGTCCGGCAAACCTGGCTTGGGATTGGCCATGAGAATGAAGGCGTCAAAACCAGGATTCTCTTCTTTCACGGAAAGGGGGCGAATCCGACTGAAAATCCGGAGGACACCGTGGAGCTTGCGGCGAAGGACGGCTACGATTTTCTCCCGGGGAAAGTGTTGGAATTTTTCCGCCATGCGCTGGAACACTTTGATTTTGAATGGCTTTTCAAGTGTGATGATGACACCTATCTGGCCGTTGACCGGCTTCCCAGCCTCCTGGAAAAAGACGTGGATTTCATCGGGGACGCAATGCTCGCCAAACGACGCGCCCCCAGCGGGGGAGCCGGCTATTTGATGTCGCGGGAAATTGTGGAAAAACTCACGCGCTTTCCAAACCTCCCGCAAACCGGCCCGGAGGATTTGCTGCTTGGGCGCATCATCGTGGACAAACTCAAGGCCCGCTGGCATTCGACACCAAAACTATGCCATGACCATTCTCGCGCGCCCCGTCCCGGCAATGACATTGTAAGCTCCCATTGGTGCACGCCCCAGCGGCTCCTGCGTCTGCACAATGGATACCAGAGTCCTCCCGACGCCATTTACGAAGCAACACATTCCCAATGGAAAGACAAAGTCCTGTTTTCCAAGAATGGATTTTTTGCCCGTCTTTCCAGCGGCTGCACCGGACGTTGGTTCAGCGACGAAAACGAACGCCTCGTCCTGCGATGGCATGACTGGGACGCCGAGATTCTCAAGAGGGAAGGCCTGGCATATCGTGGCGAAAATTTTGAGTTAAGACCGGAACGCGGAGACATCCTCTCGATCCCGCGGGCCGCCAGGAATGGGAGCGAGGACGTGATGCATGGAATGGAAAACTGGCCGGATCTCACATCCCTGAATTCACGGGCCATCCTGCTTTTTCGCTTTCACTCCCACTTCCCGCTTTGCAGGGAGCGTCTCCGGATTCTCCGCCACTTCAACCCGCGCCTTTCCATTTACGCCCTGTATGGAGGATCGCCCCAGGAGGCGGAAAAGGCGCGCCAGGCGACGCGGGAATTTGTCCTTGGATTCTGGGATTTCTCACGATTCGGCGATGCCAGGAGAAAATGGCTGCGGGGCGACCTGATGATCAGGGAGTGGTATGAGAAATTTGGAAACGCATTGAATTTCTCGTTTTTGATTTCCCATGAGTGGGACATCCTGACAGCCGCCCCGCTGGGAAGGATTTATCCCGAGTTTGTCTCCCCCAAGACTTACGTTTCCCCCCTGCAGCGTTTCAGCAGGGAGGAGGAGCAACTTTGGTTTTGGACACGAAACGGAAAATGGCGGGAGACGCCGTTTATGAAACACCTTTCCGCCAATCACGGCATGGAACGTCCGCGTCATGTGACTCGCGGGCCGGGCATGGTGTTTTCAAGGGAATTTCTGGAGGCCCAACGCATCTTCCCCGCGCTTGACGGGATGCACGACGAATTTGTGGTTCCAGCGCTTGCGGAGGCGCTTGGGATTCCACTCGAGGACTCCGGTTTTTTTGGAAATCCGCGAAACGCCGGCCTGCGTCTATGGAACACCTGCGGAGTGGAGCTTGGAGACATCCAGCGCGAGTTGTGCACACCCGGCGGGATGCGCATTTTCCACCCGGTAAAATCGCTTGTCACGCTTGAGGACATCCAGGCGTGGACCGAATTTGAGACCGCAAATCCCGTGCCGGATGCTTCCAAGACCGCAGGTTGACAGATGGGGGCGAGGGGAGGAAATCCGGGCGTTTTCTGAAAAAAATGTCTCCACGCGCAAGTCCAGCGGGCGGTCCGCAGGCGACGCCGCCTTGTTGGCAATCAACCGCGATGGGCGCCCTGTCCACGGCAACCACGGATCGGTGGCGGAGGGTCGACATTGTAGCACTTGTGGAGCTGCCAGCCCACGCGGTAAGGCGCCGAGCAATGCAGCACCCACCGATTGATCGCCGCAAGCAGCCTCGCGTCCTCGCGCCGTGACCACTCGGGGTGAAGCCAGATCGACCGGGCGCGCAAACGAAAACGCGGACCGAATGACTGGCGCAACACCCCATGCCAGAACGGCAAGTCCGCAGGCGAGGAAATCACCAGCTTGATCTCATCCGCCCGCAGCAAATTTTCGCGCAATGCCAGGGCATTCCGCTTGGGGCTGAGCGTCACCCACGCGGACTCCGCCCCCATGCCAAGACGCAACGGAAACGCCCCGCTGGTCTCAATGTGCATGGGAAGAACCCCGGAAAGCGCCTCCGCCAAAGGCTCAAGATCATGGATCGCAGGCTCCCCGCCGGTGACGACAACAAACTCCGCCCGTGACTCGCGCGCCAGCGCGGCCAGCCGGGCGGGCTGGATGCGCGGTATCTCCGACGGCGCCTCCGCCAAGTCCCAAGTCCCCCGCGAGTCACACCACTCACACCGCACTGGACAGCCGAAAAGCCGGATAAAATACGCCGACTTCCCCATGAAATCCCCCTCTCCCTGCCAACTGTGGAAATTTTCATAAACGGGATAAAGTCCACGCCCGGCCGCAGGCGCCACTGGCAAGGCGCCATCGGGAACGCCATGATCCGCGTGCGCCACTGGCACGGCATTAGGTTGGCCATTCATCGCAATAACAGGGCAAAAAAGAGGCCTCAGGGCGTGAAAAACGCGCTATTGCGGGCATCCTCATCCACGCGAACCGAGACCACATGAACACGTCCGCGCGTGGCCTCCTCAACCAAAACCCCGATTTCCTCAAATAAATGCCGCGCAATCCCTTCCGCTGAACAATTTTCGACGACATGGGGCTTCCATGCATTGGGCGCCGCCGCGACAAGCACCTCGCGCAAGGGGTCATCACGATTGAAAACGCAGGCATGATCCAGATGCTCGTCAAGCCAGCGGCGGATATACTTCAACGCCCCAAAATCCACAACAAAGCCATTCTCATCAAGCTCCTGACAACCGAACATGAACGTGAAGGTCCAGTTGTGCCCATGGATAAACGAACAATGTCCCGGATGCCGGTGCTGCCGATGCGCGAATGGTATATCCGCATAAGTCTTTGAACACGTATACATCTTTCGACATGCAAGGAATGAAAAATGAGGGGCGACAAAAGGAAAAAATCCGCCCCGGAACAACTCCGTCACAATCCCCCGCCCTCGCGGTCAGTGCGACAGCAACCGGCATTCATGCCCGCCGCCCTCAAAATTCCCGGCACACTCCCTCAGGCAGCGACGCTCACAAAATAAACTTGGGCGGGAATCCCGAAGGCGCGGAATTTAGGGAAAGGGCCGGGCGCGCGCGGCCCGAACAGGCGAAACGCGACGATTTCCCAACCGGACGCCCTCAAACATGAGGGCAACTGCAGCGGAAAACGTCCATGAATGCCCGCCTCGCTGGGGATTTTCCCCTGTCCCTTGCGGCAAACCCGCGGAAGCGCCAAGCCGACACTGCGTGCCATCACACAAAACCTGCGTGATGGCACCAAATTCCAACGTTTCTGTGAATCCAAGCGATCCTGTCAGAAATTGACACGGAATGTCGCGGCAACCTGATGGACGGGATTCGTATCCTTGAGGAAGGCGTAGCAGTCGTAATTCAGGGAGGCATTGGCCGAATCAAAGAGGCGGAACGTGATCCCGGCCCCAAAGCTGGCATAGTCGCTGGTGGGCTTGTTGCCTTGGATGACAAAGGATTCGGCGCCGGGGACGCTTGCGAATCGGGAGCTGATCTGCTGCTCCCCTGTCTTGAATTCGTGAATCCAAGAGGCGCGCACTTCCGGAAGGATGGTCAGAGTCTCAAGGTTGATGACACGGGAAATCGAGAAACCGAGCTGGGTGCTGAGGGATTCGTAGGTCTGGCTGCCAACGGAAAGGCGCTGCCAGTCGCTATAGAGATTGTCGCCCTTTTCGGTGTAGGAATCCACGGTTGAGCGGTAGTACTGGAAGGCGAGCGAGGGGCCGTAAGACCAGAAATTGTCGCGGGATTCGCCGGAGCGCCCGAACCGGTCGGCTCCGCGCGTGGTCCACTCATAACCGACTTCGACACTGGCCAGGAAGGTGCCGCCGCCCGGGGTCCCCTTATGGCTTCCGGTAAGCTCGGAATCCCCCATGTTGACATTGCGTTTGAGGGTGTGGGAATCCGTGGAATAGCCGGCGAGGCCGTTGTAGTGAATCCCTCCGACATTTCCGGCGGCGTAAACGGCGCCAAGCACCGAGTCGGAATTATTCTTCATCCCGCTGTCCTTGAAATCCGTCTGGTCGCCACTGTAAGCGAGGGAAAGTCCAAGCAGGAGACCGGAGGCGACGCGGTAATCAGCGCCGATGGCGGCGTTGTAGGCCAGGGAGTCGTAACCTGCGGTGTTCTTGTTGCTTTTGGCCGGGGTATAGGCCCCGCCGCCGTTCAACCAGATGGTGAAGGGGTGGTCGGGATCATAGTTGCCGGCGGGCTGGGAGTAATTGAAACCGATCGAATCCCCGCCAAAAAGGGACTGTGTCCAGATGGAGGCATTCTGGATGAAACTGGCGCGGGCCTCGCGGGCACGATTGCGCACCGCCCCCGTCTGGGCACGGGCTTTCTGGCGCAGGCTCTGCTCAAGGACGATGGAGTTGGCCGGGGCGAGGTGTGTGTAAAGCTGGCGCAGCTCGTCAAAGGTTCCGACGGAATCGATGGAGCTGAAAATGTCCTCGTAGGCGTACTCATCGGGGGCATCGGGGCTGGCGGCGATCCCATCGTTGACCGGGCGGGAAACCGGCGGGAAGGGGACGGGGCCTTGGGTCTGGTTCTCGAAACTGGGACGCCCCAGGGAGGCGGAACCGGAAAGGATGCCCTTGGCACGCTGGTAATCGTACCAAAGCGTCGAAAGCATCGTGCCAACCGCCTTTTGGTTGCCGGAGAAATTGGCGGAAACAGGCACGTAGTCGCGCACGGCCACCGCATAGAGCTGCCCGTCCGCCACAAGGATGGGATCCCCCGCGGCATTGAGGACGGGATTGCCATCCCCGACATTGGAGTCGCTCCGCACCCAGTCGCGCGTGCGCACGTCGTAACGAAGGGTGGGGGACATGGTGGCAAAGGAGGAGTCAATCTCGCCGCCATTCAATTTGTTGATGCCGACGTCGCTGGTGATGAGGACAATCTCATCCCCAACCTTGGGATGGGGAAGCCTGCCGTTCCGGTCCGCGATGCGGTTGATGTAGAGCTGGCCGTTGAAACTGACCGCCCCGGTGACGTGGAGCGTGTCATAAAGGATGCGCCCGTCGCCATCCGGGGAGTTCGTGACATCAACAAGCAGCATGCCATTGGCGCCGAAGGTGAGCGAACCGTCGATCTCCGAACGGACGACGACCGTCTTCCCGTTCACACGGCCCGTGGTGATGTTGCCGGGAATCGGGGCGGCAAGCCCGGCGGACTTGGTGGCAAAAAGCAGGTTGCCAATGCCGCGCAGATCCTCCCCGACATAGCCGATGCCGCCGGGCGAATACCAACCGCGCTTTCCCTTGTCCGCCTCCCCGTTGATGACAACGGCGGTGGCGGCCCCATCGGCGCCGGAGATCGCATCCGAGACATTGAGGATGCCGTGGTTGACCGTGACGGCTGGCGTGACAAGTTTCTCGGCCGAAAGCGCGCCACCCGCAAGGGTGACCGCCCCGCCTTGGTAAGTCGTGGTGAACACCCGGCCCCCGGTGATGTCCGTGCTGCCGCCAACCGTGATGGAATCGGGCGCATAAATGAGGCCGCCCCCAAGACGCAGGCTGGACTTGGTGGAAAGCCTGCCGCGCGGATCGGTCTCCGAACCGGAGTTGACGAGGAGATTGCCCGTGCTCCCGTCCGTGCCAACGTCCACCGCGCCCTGGAGATCAAGGTCCCGGTTGACGGAAAAGGAGCCATTGGCGGCAACCGTGACGGCCCCGGCCCCGATTTCCAGCGTGCCGCGGCTCACAAAATCGCCGCCGTTGACGAACACGCCGCGCGAGGCGACAAGCCTGCCACCTTCCTCGACAAACACGGCGGCGCCCGCCTCAACCGTCACCAGGCTTCCCTTGAAAAATTCCGGGGAAAGATTGGGCGAGGCCTCATCCACCGTGCCATAAATTCGCATCGTGCCGCCGCGCACATTGATGGAGTCCGTGACGGTGAAGACGCCGCCGGCGCGGACAAAGAAGGGCGCGTAATCCAGGTTGAGGGAGTGGGCTTTCACCGTGACGCCCCCGGCAATGTCCAAACCGCTCGAGTCACTCTCGAGGACAATCCGCCCCATGTTGAAAGTGAGTTCAAAATTATTCCACTGAATGTTTTCGCCGATGTTGAGAAAACCGCGGTTGTAGGCATTGAGGGTCCACTCGCCGTTGGCATTCTCGCCCCAGAAATTGTTGGCGACAAACACCCAGTCAAAGCCGGGGATTTCCGCGTTCACCTCTTCCGCATAGGCGACCTTTGCATCGGTCGGCGCCACGGCATCCGTGAGGAAATTATTGTACAAAAGCAGGTCACCGACGGTCCCCGAGGGCGAGGTCAGGGAAATGCGGAGATCCTGCCAGGCGTTGGGGCCGGTGACCTTGATCCGGGCCTCAACCGTCTCAAGGGGCTGGTTTTGCAAGGCCGGGATGGAGATCGAAACCTTCCGCTCCACGCCCGCCGCGTTGCCGACAACGACCGCCTCGCCAACGTCAACCAAGCCCGTCGAGAACTGCGTGCGATCCGTTATGTAAGCACTTTGAATGACAGTATTTACAAACTTCGTGGCGTCAATGAGGCCAAAGCCGTAATTGGCGTTGAAGGAGTTGCCGGCGGCATTCTTCGTCCAGCCGCGCCCGCCGAGACGGACCAGGCTGGCATCCTCGGCGTCAACAATCCGGGAGGAAAGCACAAGGGCATGCTTGGCCAGGCGCACGTCCATCGCGGGGGTGACCTGTTTTCCAAGTGCCATGATGCCAGCGACAAGCGGCGAGGCCGAGGAGGTCCCGCCAAAGGTGGACGTGTAATTTGCATTGGGCAGGTCGGTAAGGGTCTCGGACGTCGCGCCCCCCTCGGGTTCCACATACGTGTTGTATCCGAGCGTCCCCATCCGGTCGGTTGTCGTGATGCCGAAGGTGGTCGACTTGGAACTGGATGGCGCGGTGACAAAGACGCTGCTGCCAAAGTTGCTGTAAGCGGCATAGACGCCGTCGCTGCCAAGGGCGGCGACATTGATCACGGGATCCGAGGCATTAAGAAAACGTGTCTGCGCCTGCTCGCCAATCCCCCCGCGATCATTGCCCGCCGCGAAGACGAGAATGACGTTGTTGGTTGCCGCCGCCGCGAGCGCCTTGAACTGGATGTTCCCCTTGTCATAGAGATTGCGGTCCGTGGCTGTCGGGTTTTCGGGTTCCAAAAAGCCAAGGCTGCGGCCCCAGCTGTTGTTTTTAACCGAAATGACCGCCTCGGAGACATATTTTCCATCCAGCGTGACGCTGACGCGGGCATTGCCCTGGGCGTCACGCCCATCCCAGAGGAAGGCGTCGGAGATGTCAGTGGCGTTGGCCGCGGGATCTGTCGTCGAACTGGAAAAACTGATGCGCTGGCCCGCGATCTGCGCGTATGGGGCCGCGCCGGTGACGCCGATGCCGTTGCCACCACGCGCGGCGGCGACACCCGCCACGGAGACGCCATGCTGGTCCGTCGGCTGCACAGGCCCCTGCTCGGCGGCGGCGATGGCGGAATCCTGGGAGAAATTCTTGCTCAAGTCGGCCCGGTAATTGGGGGACAAGTCCTCGTGCGTCCCCTCCACCCCGTCGTCGATGATTCCTATGACAACCCCGTTCCCCGTGACCCCCATGCCCCACGCACCCGTGATGTTGACGTCCAGATGGGCATTTTTTGCCATGGCGCCCACAACATCCGGAGCCTGGTTAACAAGGTGCCATTGTCCGGCAAAATTGGGCAGGTCCTTCTCGTTATAGGGAAAAAACACGTCGTTCGGGAAAAACGCGGGGCCGTAGGCGGCCGCGCCGGCGGTGGCAACATTGAGCATCGCCGCACTGGCAACGAGCAGGGAGAGGGGCAGCTTGGACATAGAGAGAGTGTAAGGCGTGGGGAGGATGTTTGTTAAGGGAACGGGTGGAGCAAAGAGTGCGCGCGTTTTTGCCGACGCCACCACACACTGTCAAGCCGTGTCACGCCGGACGAAAAAGCCGTGAAACACCTCCCGCGAGGCCCCCGGGGGCGGCACCACAAAGCAGGCCCCCGCCATGGGGGCGCACCCGCAAACCCCGCCCCGCCGGGTGACAACGACCCGCCCCGGCATTCGCCGTTGCCGCCAGACGCCGCCGCACCTTTCCTGCGCCGCATGTTGACCAACGAGGACATCGCCCGGACGTTTCCCGAAATCACCCCCGAAACCATCGACGAGGTCCTGCAAGCCTCCCGCCCCCGGCGCTGCCTCATGCTCGCGGAACGCGCGGGCCTCTCCTCCGCCAACGCCGCCGCGCGCCTCGCCAGCGCCCTGGGGCTTCCATTCACGGCGCAAATCACGCCCGCCCCCGGCGCGGGGGAAAAAGTCCCCGTGCGCCTCATCCACGAATACCAGTGCCTGCCCACCGCCCCGGAGGCGGCAACCCCAGGCACAATCGCCCTGGCAACCAGCTGGCCCACCGATGAACGCATGGACGCCTGGGTGCTCGCCCTCACAGGAAAACGCCCGGCCTGGACCCTCGCCCCGCCGGAGAGCGTGGACGCGTCCATACAGGAGAACTTCGGGGTCGGCTCCGGCACCCTCGACGAAGCCGACCTCAAGGCCCTCGGAGCCGGGGACAAGGATGCCGCGGAGGAGGAGGACGAGAACGCCGCCATCATCCGCTTCATCAACGAGATCATCTCCAAGGCCGCCACCGACCGCGCGACCGACATCCACTTCGAGCCGCAAAAAAACGCCCTCATCATCCGCTACCGCATCGACGGCGAGCTCGTCCCCGTGCGCCTCCCGGAAAACCTCGTCCAATTCCAGGCCGCCCTCATCTCGCGCCTGAAAATCATGGCGAAACTCAACATCTCCGAGCGCCGCAGGCCCCAGGACGGGCGCATCAATTTCCGCCACGGCGGGGACGACATCGACATCCGCGTCTCCACGCTCCCGACCCTGCACGGCGAGAGCGTCTCCCTGCGCCTCCTCGGCGCCAGGACCGCCCCGCTCTCCATCTCCGCGCTCGGCTTCCTGCGCGAGGACGAGACGCGCATCGTCCGCCAGCTGGAGCGCCCGCACGGCATCATCCTCGTCACCGGCCCGACAGGCTCCGGGAAAAGCACCACGCTCAACGCCTTCCTGCGCCGGATATTGCGCCCCGAGCTGCGCGTGATGACCGTGGAGGACCCGGTGGAATACGAGGTGCCCGGCGTCAACCAGACCCAGGTCCACGCCGAGATCGGCCTCTCCTTCGCCAATGTCCTGCGAAGCATCCTGCGCCAGGACCCCGACGTCATCATGGTCGGCGAAATCCGCGACCGCGAGACGGCCGACATCGCCATCCGCGCCTCGCTGACAGGCCACCTGGTCCTCTCCACCCTGCACACCAACGACGCCGCCGGCGCCCTCACACGCCTGACGGACATGGGCATCGAGCCATTCCTCATCGCATCCTCCGTGGACCTCATCATCGCCCAGCGGCTCGTGCGCCGCCTGTGCCCGAGGTGCGCGCGCCCGGCGCAAAAACGCCGCGCCGAGGTCCTGCCCTACCTCACCGCGCTGGGCATCCCCCACGAGGCGGCGGGCGAGACCGAGACCATCCACGAGCCGGCCGGGTGCGATTTCTGCCGGAACATCGCCTACAAGGGCCGCGTGGGCATCTTCGAGATACTCCCCGTCAGCGAACCCATCCACGACCAGATCGTGGGCCGCGCCTCCGCGCGCGAGATCCACGAGCAGGCCCTGCGCGACGGCATGCGCACCCTGCAGCGCTGCGGCTGGGAGCAGGTGAGACGCGGGGTGACCTCACTCCAGGAAATCATGACCTACGCCGAGAAATTCGAGGAATGAACCCCGGGGAAGCAAAACGCGCGCGGGAGGTGCCCGCGCCGGCGGACCAGGCGCAGGCGCGCCACCAGCTGCCCATATCGGCCATCCGCGAGACACTCGCCGGGGCGGCCTCGCACTGCCGCCGGATCGTCCTTGAGGCGCCGACCGGGTCGGGAAAATCCACCCAGGTCCCGCAGTTCCTCATCGACGGACAAATCGTCCCGCCGGACCAGAAGGTCATCGTCCTCCAGCCACGAAGGCTTGCCACGCGGATGCTCGCGGCACGAATCGCGGCGGAGCGCGGCCAGCAGCCCGGGGGCGAGGTCGGCTACCAGATCCGCTTCGACCGCGTGGAATCCCCGCAAACCCGGATCAAATTCGTCACCGAGGGCCTGCTCCTCCGGCAGATGCTCGCCGATCCGCGCCTGCACGGGGTTGGCGCGCTCGTCTTCGATGAATTCCACGAACGCCATCTGGACTCCGACATCGCGCTCGCGCTCGCGCGCCACATCCAGGAGACAGGCCGCCCGGACCTGCTCCTCGTCGTGATGTCCGCCACGCTCGACACCGCCGGCCTCATCCGCTGGTTCTCCGCGGGCGCCGCGCCCGGCGTCAACGCCGTCGAGCACCTCCGCGTCGGCGGGCGCCTCCACCCCATCGAGATCGACCACGCGCCCCCGCCATCCACCGGCCCCGGGGCGCCCCCGGTCTGGGAGCACGCCGCCACCCAGTTCCGGAAGGCCTTCCACGCCGAGCCGGAAGGCGACTTCCTCGTGTTCATGCCCGGCGCCTACGAGATCCAGCGCACACTCGACGCCATCTCCGCCACGCCCGAGGGCAGGGACTGCCTCTGCCTGCCCCTGCACGGCGAGCTCCCGCCGGAGAGGCAGGACGCCGCCATCGCCCCGGCACCGGACGGACGCCGCAAGGTCGTCGTCGCCACCAATGTCGCCGAGACCTCGCTCACCATAGACGGCGTGCGCGTCGTCATCGACTCCGGCCTCGCCCGCGTCGCCCGCCATGACCCCTTGCGGGGCATCAACACGCTGCACATCGAAAACATCTCGCAGGCCTCCGCCAGCCAGCGCGCCGGGCGCGCCGGGCGGACGGCGCCGGGCCTGTGCATCCGCCTCTGGAGCCGCGCGAACCACGAGGCCCGCCCGGCGGGCGAGACCCCCGAGGTGCGGCGCGTCGAGCTGGCCGGCCCGGTCCTCTCGCTCATCGCGGGCGGGCTGGTCAGGCTCGGGGAATTCCCGTGGTTCGAGGCCCCGGAGCCGCGATCCCTCGCCCGCGCCCTGGGCCTCCTGGAGGACCTGGGCGCGATAGAACCCGCCGCGCCGGACGGCGGCGCCGACCCCGCGCGCAGGGCCACGCCAACCGGGATGCGCATGGCCGCCTTTCCCATGCACCCGCGCTACTCCCGCATGCTTCTCGACGCCAGCGGGCGCCGCTGCGTCCCGGCGGTCGCCACGATCGCGGCGATCGCCCAGGGGCGGGACATCATGCTCCCGCTTGAGAACCGCCGTGACGCCGACGCCCGCGCCGAGCTTCTTGGCGACTCCGCCACCTCGGATTTCTCCCACCGCATCGCCCTCCTGAACCTCGCGCGCAGGAACAACTACGACGCCGGCTTCTGCCGCCGCCTCGGGATCCACGCCCAGGGCGCGCGCCTCGCCGCCCGCCTCGCGGAACAATTCATCTCCCTCGCAAAAAACCTCGGCCTCGACCTTTCCGCCAGCGCGGACGACCCCGACGCCGTCCGCAAATGCCTCCTCGCGGGCTTTGGCGACCACATCGCGATGCGCCTCGACAAGGGGACCCTCCGCTGCGCGCTAATCCACGGCAGGAAGGCCGAGCTTCGGCGGCAAAGCGCGGTGCGGGAGCATCCGCTCCTCGTCGCGGCCGAGGTGGACGAGATCGAGGCGCGGGGCGATGTCACCACCTACCTCGGCATGGCCACGGCCATCGAGGAACCCTGGCTCGCCGAGGTCAACCCGCGGGCGTTCGGCGAGCAGACCCGCACATTCTACGACGCCGCGCTGCGCCGCTGCGTCACGCGCCGCGAACGCCGCTTCCATGACCTCGTCCTCCGCGCCAAGGACGACCATGACCCGCCCCCCACGGACGCCACGGCCCGGCTGCTCGCGGCGGAGATCCTCGCCGGGCGCGTCACGCTGGAACACTGGGGGCCGGCCGTCGAGGCCTGGATAAGCAAGGTCAACTACGCGGCCCGGAACCTCCCGGAACTCGAGATCCCGCCGATCGACGAGGACGCCCGCCGCCTCATCCTTGAGACCCTCTGCCACGGCTCGACCGCCGCCCACCAGGTCCGCGGCCTGGATCCGCGCCCGCATCTGCGCGGCTGGCTCACCGACGAGCAAAACGCCGCCATCAGCGCCCTTCTGCCCGACCGCATCACCCTGCCCTACAAGCAACGCGGCGCCGCCATCGTGTACACCGACGGCGGCGAGGCCGTGGTCGGGGCGCGCCTGCAGGACCTCTACGACACGCCCGGTTCGCATTTCCGCATCGCGGCGGGAAAACTGCCCCTGACCATCGAGATACAATCCCCCGCGCGCCGCACCGTCCAGAGGACCACGGACCTCGATGCCTTCTGGAAAACCTCCTACGCCCTCGTCCGGAAGGACCTCCGCGGGCGCTACCCAAAGCACGAGTGGCGCTGAGCACGGCGGCCCGCCCCGGAACGCCCGGCGCGGGACCCCGGCGGGGCGCCCGCTCACGGGCGGGCGTAGTGGGGCGGGACCTGGATCTCGAGCACGTCGCTCTCCACGGCGGCGGGGACGTTGTCCACGAAGCCCCTGGCCTTGATGTGGATGATGCCGCCATGGGGTGGGAGCTTGTCCCAGATCGCGACCGGGGGATGGTGGTCGCGCCCGTTGCTCACAAAGCCCCTGCCGTCACCGCGGTCCACAAAGAACTCGGCTGCGGTGAACGGGCGCCCGCGCTGCCAGTTGACCAGCAGCACCTTGTCCTTGAATTTCCAGGGGCCGATGTGGAGCCTTGCGTCGGGCCGCGCCTCCGGCGGGGCCACGCCAAAAACCCGGGCAAGCTCCGGGGTGAACGCGGGCGACTTGCGCATGGCCGCCACGATGCGCTCCACAAGGCGCTGCACGCCGCCGTGCAGCACCCCGCCCGGCGGCGGCGAAAGCAGCGTGGGGAGCGTGACCTCGATGTCCTCCGGCCCCTCGGCGTAGAATTTCTCAATGGCCGAGTACGCCATGTGGATCTGCTTGTAGGTGGAAAGCGTCGTCTCGATGCGCCTCAGCCCTTCGGCCTGCGCCACGAGCTTGTCCACATCGGCGGCGGGGACGCCAAGGGCGGGGGCGTTCTTGCGCAGGCATTGGATGAAGTTGTCCAGCCAGCGGCCGAGTTCGTCGCCGGTGTTCGGAAGATAGTCGGGTTTTTGCGTGTTCATAAACGAGCGTTCTCCTGGGTTTGGGTTGCGGGTTTTCCACGCACCCTGGCAGGGGGTGTGGGTCGGTTGAAAACCCCGCTCCCCGCGCGAACGGGGATGCACCCCGCCCAATGTGGATTTTCACGCATTTTTGAAGGATGAATTTCCCGGGACGCGGCCGGAAGCCATCCAACATCTTGCGCCGGGGGGCGGGCTTTGCTGACATGCGCGCCTCCTTTTCCCTCCTCCCTCCCCCTTTTTTTCGATGGCGGCCAAATCCACAAAAAAATCCACGGCAGGCTCCGGCCCCTCAGGCGCGGACGCCGCCCCGGCCGCGCCCGCCGCCGCCAGCCCCTACTCCGGGGCGCTCCAGAAAAAGGACCCCGCCCTCGAGGCGGCCCTCCGCCCGCCCAGCTTCGGAGACTTCACCGGCCAGCGCCTCACCATCGAGCGCCTGCGTGTCATGACAGGCGCGGCCCGGCGCGAGGGCCGCTCGCTTGACCACATCCTGATCCACGGGCCGCCGGGGCTGGGCAAGACCACGCTGGCCCTCATCCTCGCGGCCGAGATGGGCGTGAAAATCAAGATCACCTCGGGGCCGGTCATCGAGAAGGCCTCCGACCTCGCCGGCCTGCTCACGAGCCTGGAGGAGGGCGAGATCCTTTTCATCGACGAGATCCACCGCATCTCAAAGACCGTCGAGGAGTTCCTCTACTCGGCGATGGAGGATTTCCGCATCGACATCATGATCGACCAGGGGCCGAACGCCCGCAGCGTGCGGCTCAACATCCCGCGCTTCACGCTCGTGGGGGCCACGACCCGCACGGGCCTGCTCACCGCCCCCATGCGCAGCCGCTTCACGCTCCAGACGCGGCTCGACTACTACAACCACGAGGACCTTTTCAAAATCGTCACGCGCAACTGCGCCCTGCTCGGCATGCGGATAGACGCCGATGGCGCGATGGAGATCGCCCGCCGCGCGCGCGGGACGCCGCGCATTGTGAACAACCTCATCCGCTTCACGCGCGACTACGCGCTGGAACGCGCCGGGGGCGCCGTCACACGGCCCGTCGCGGCGGCCGCGCTGGAGCTGCTGGAAATAGACCGCCACGGCCTCGACGACATGGACAAGCGCATCCTGCGCACCCTCGCCAACAACTACGGCGGCGGACCGGCAGGCCTTGGCACAATCGCCGTCGCCGTCGGCGAGGACGACCAGACGCTGGAGGAGGTCCACGAGCCTTACTTGATCCAGGAGGGCTATCTCGCGCGCACCCCGCAGGGCCGGACCCTCACCGAAAAAGGCTGGCGCGTGCTCGGCCTGATCCCGCGCGGGCGCCTCCAGCCCGAGCTGTTCCCGCCCGCCGCCTGACGCCCCGCGTTTCCGCCTCCGCAATCCACCCGCGCCCCGCGCCTCGCGCCAGACGGCCCCCGCCCGCCCCGCCCCGCCCGGCCACCCCTGCCCGACGCCATCTGCGGAAGATTTTTCCGCCTCGCGCGCATCCCCCCGCGATTCCCCGCCCACCCCGCGCCGCCAGCAGCGATCCCACGCCGCCAGCGCGCCCCAGACCTCCGCCGTCGGTCCGCACACAGCGGCCCCAAAAAACCGGCTTTCGCGGGAATTTTTCCATCCCCCAAAAAAATTTTCAAATCAGTTGTTGACATGTTGACTGAAGATGGCAAGAAATGGCGCCACCAAACGACATGGAATTGTCCTGATTCACCGCCGGCAGGGCGCCCCGGGCCTCCGAGGCCCGCCAGCCCGGCTGAAAGACCCAACAAGGCCGCCGCAGCGCACCACCACCGCCCGCGCCACGAGCATCCAACCAACCCGGCCCCACACGCCACACACCGCGAACCCGCCATGCCAGACATCACACCAATCCCAAACCGTCATCCGCGCCTCCTGCAGGTGCTCGCCGCCGCCGCCCTTCTTGCGCCGGCAATCCTTGCGCCCGGAACCGGGACGGCGCTGGCGCAAGACGCCGCCAATGCCGCCCCCGGAAACCCGCCCTCCGCCAACAACGCCGCCGCGCAGCCGGCCGCCGAGGAGGAGGCCGTCCGCCTGGACGCCGTCACCGTCGAGGGGGCGGAGGTGGACAAGACCGTGCTCCCCGTCCGCCCGAACAACGCCTTTTACGGTTTCGACGAGCTGCTCAAGGACACGCCGCGCTCCATATTCCAGGTCACCAAGGCGCAAATCGACACGGACTTTTTCCACAACTTCTCCGACCTCGCCCGCTATTCCCCCAGCGTCTCGCGCGGCACGTCGTCAAACTTCTCCACCTTCGCCAAGATCCGCGGCGGCAGCGCGGACACCACGCGCAACGGAATCCTGCTGCTCAACCCGGCCGTGCGCCCGTTTGACAACAACGCATGGGAGTCCGTCGACATCGTGGCCGGCGTCCCCTCCGTCATACAGGGCAGCACCACCCGCACGGCGGGCGTCGTCAACTACGTCACAAAAAAACCGCTCTTTGACGGCGAGCACCTGCGCCTCTCCACGACCGTGGGGCGGGTCGGGCTGACGGACAGGACGACCTACGGCCAGTACACCACGCAGCTCGACTACAACCGCGTGCTCGTCCCCGACGAATTCGCCGCCCGCATCAGCCTTCAAAAGACCGACGCCAAGCAGCGCTGGGGCAACTCCCGGAGCGACTTTGAGGACGTGTACCTCGCCACCACGTGGAAGCCCAAGGAAATCAAGGGCCTCACCGTGGACACCAACATCACCTACACCGCCTCGCGCGGGGCCATGCCCTACGGCATCAACCGCGTGGACCAGGATCTTGTGGACAACTGGCAATACAGCGCCGGGGCGGCCTCGCCCGTCGTGGCCTGGAACGGCAACTATTACCAGGGCTATGCCAACAACCCCGGCGTTTTCCAGCAGCTCGGGAGCGGCGAGACCATCAGCGCCCCGTGGACGGCCGACAACCCGGCCCTGCTCCAATACTGGACCGTGCGCCCGGAGGACCAGCGCAAGACATCCATCGACGGCGGGCAGACCATCCACACCAAGGACTCCTTCTCCGACACCTTCGAGTTCATCGCGCAAAACATCGCCCAGTACAAGATCAACGACCACTTCTCCCTGCGCGCCAACACGCTCTTCCAATACAGCAAAAGCTATGTGTTCGGTTACGACGAATACCACAGCTTCATGATAAACAAGATGATCACCCAGCGCCTCGAGTTCATCACGGACAACGAGTTCAAGCTCGCGGGCGGCCTCCGCCACCAAAGCAACTCCGGGTTCGAGTACCGCTATCTCTGGAACCTCTGCGACAACGCGGGCCACGGCGCCGAGCGCGTCGCCTCCGACACGCCTGACGCCACGGACCCGGCCGACGGGGCGGGCAGCCTCGGCACCGGCAACACCATCGGCGTGGACAACATCTACGCCGATCCGTCCAGCATCGTCTTTGTCAACTCACGGGGCCTGGCCGGCGGCCCGGACGATGCCGGCTACTACCCCTACTTCCCGGTCAACTCGCCCAAGTACGGCTACCTCGCCATCGCCCCGGCCTACGCGCGCGGCGGCGGTCGCTACGCGGGCCTCTCCGTGCGCGGGATCTCGGGATCCGACCTGCGCATCAACCAGCTGCAGCAATACAACTTCTTCACGGAGCAAAAATTCCAGTGGAACAAGCTCACGCTCCGCGCCGGCGCCCGCGTGACCGCCATCCGGGACACGCTCCGCGCCCTGCTCCCGACCTACAAGCTCGTCCAGGAGGGCGTCCTGCGGGGCTACGACTTCAATGACGACGTAAGCTCCGTGAACTACGACCTGAACGCCAGCCTCACCTACCAGCCCACCGACTGGATCTCGCTCTACGCCGCCGTTGACCGCGACATCGCCGCCGGGGATTGCGGATGCTGCCTTACCCAGGGCTTCATGGGCGAGGAGCCGGGCAATTACCGCCACCAGCGCCTCGACAAGGACACCTTCACGCTGAAGAGCGAACTCTTCGAGATCGGCTCCAAGTTTGAGCTGATCAAGGGAAAGCTCTTCGCAAGCACGGCGTTCTTCCACCAGACACGCCACACGCCCACGCCCATCACGGCCACCAGCATCCTCTCGCGGACCAACAAGCAGACCTTCCAGGGCCTCGAGCTGGCCGTTTCCTACCAGCCCAACGCCAGCTTTGCCGTCGGGGGCAACTACAGCTACCTCGACGTGAACCAGAACGACGGCTCGCGCTCCACGGGCATCCCGCGCAACAGCGGAAACCTCTGGGCCAGCTACACCTTCTCCAACGGGTTCGGCCTCAAGGCCAGCTTCTGGGCCACCTCCGGCTGGCTCGCCAACGCCCGCACCGAGGTGCCCGTCCAGTTCAACCTGGACCTTGGGGCCTTCTACACCCACAAGAACTGGCGCGTTGACCTCGACATCGCAAATGTCACCAACGAGAAAAACTGGTCCCCCTCGGGCAATTATGCGGGCGACAGCTACGCCTACCTGCTCCCCGCCGAGCGCCTCGGGGCCCAGCTTCGCGTGACCGCCACGTTCTAACCTCGCAACCCGCCGCCCAAGTCCCGTCATGCGCCACCATGAGACACAGGAAAACGCCGTTCCGGAACCCGGTGGCGGCAGCGCGCCGGGGGATGGGGAGGAAAAATCCCCGCCGGCAAAAACCTCGCCGCCGGCCGGCGCTGGCGGCGGCGCAAACCCGGCCAGCGCCGGGGAGCAGATCCCCGAGTCATGGCTGGAGCACGTCCGCCGCCGCGTCGCCGCCACGCGTTTTGGGGCCGTCCAGATCGTCATCCACGACGGCAAAGTCACCCAGGTCGAACAAACCGAAAAAATCCGGTTCCCGGGAAAGTGACCGCGGGCGGCCGCGCAACAAACGCCACCCGTGTCACTTCCCCGAAACTTCCCCGAAAATTCCGAATCCACAAAACACCGTCCCGAGATCAAAACGGATTGCATGACTTTTGAGACTCATTCTCATTCGCATCCATCCAACGAATTCCCGCGCCGTCCATTCCAGCCGCGCGCCCTCACCAATAAAAACCACCATCCATGCCAGCCTCCATCACTCTGACCGCTCTCCTTGCCAACGCCGCCAACGCCGTCGCAACCACCGCCGCCGCCCCGGAAGGCCAGGCCCTTCTCGCCGGGGAGGGAGCCTTGGGCTACTTCAAGAAGGGCGGGCCGATCATGTGGCCCATCCTGCTCGTCTCCTTCGTCACGCTCGCCGTCATCATCGAGCGCCTGCTCTTCCTCGCCCGGGAGAAATTTGTCCGCAATCCGCACGCCTCCTGCCTCATCTACGAGCGTGTCGAGAAACGCGACATCGAGGGGGCCGTCCGCGTCGGCGCGACAAGCCGGGACTTTGTGGCCCGCATCCTCGTCAACGCCCTGACGCACCGCGACCTCTCGCTGGAGGACGCCTTCGCCCAGGCCTCCAGCAAGGAGCTTGCCCGCTACCAGCAGGGCATCCCCATCCTTGACACCTGCATCACCGCCGCCCCGCTCCTGGGCCTCCTTGGCACCGTGACGGGCATGATCGGCACGTTCAACTCGCTCAACGGCACGGATATAGCCGCCAGCGCCGGCGGCATCACCGGCGGCGTCGGCGAGGCGCTCATCGCCACCACCTGCGGCCTCGCCATCGCCATCGCCGCGCTTTTCCCCTTCAACGTCCTCAACGCCCGCGTCGAGCAGGTGCGCGCCGACATCGCCAACGCCGCCAGCGCCCTCAATCTGGCCATCCAGAAGGCCAACGGCCTTCACACCACCGACAACACCATCGCCGACCCCGGCGCGGGCATCTAAGCCCCGCCGCGACCGCCGCCCGCCCCGCCAAACCAAAGTCGCCGCGCCATGCCGCCCGCCTCCCCGCCGCCGCCCATCACCGGGCCGTTCCCGCCGCCACCCGCGCCGGCCGCCATCCGCCCGCCCTTCGAGGCCACGCCGCGCAAGCGCGCCCGCGTGGAGATCATCCCGCTCATCGACGTCATATTCTTCCTGCTGGCGACATTCGTCCTGTTCACCCTCGCCCTGAACCGCACGGGCGGCCTGCCGGTGCGGCTGCCCGCCGCCGGGACGGGGTCCGCCCGCGACGACAAGGGCGCCGTCACCGTCACCATCACCGCGCAGGGGACCATCGGATGGGACAAGGCCGGGGTCACACCCGATGAATTCATCGACCGCCTCAAGGCCTGGAAAATGGCCGAGCCGGACCCACGCATCCTCGTCAATGGCGACGCCTCGGCCTCCTTCCAGCAGGTCCGCTATGTCGTGGACGAGATCCGCAAGGCAGGAATCACCAAGGTTCACATCGAGACCAAGCTTTCAAACCCGTAGCCCGCCCGCGCCATGAGTCCCATATTCCCAAGAACGCCACGCCCAGGGGCGCCGGCATCCGGCCCCAGGCACGCCGCCTGCGGCGCCGCCCGGGCGGGCGCTGGAGCCGCGCCGTTCCCCCCGCCAAAAAAACGCGCCGCCATCCACCCGCCCGGGTCCCCCGCCGCCAGGCCGCGCGCCCGCGTGGAGATCATCCCGCTCATCGACGTCATATTCTTCCTGCTGGCGACATTCGTCCTGTTCACCCTCTCGCTGAACAAGATCCAGTCCATCCCGGTGGAGCTTCCCCAGGCCACGCTCGCGCCCCCAAGCCCGAGGGCGGAGAACGACCTCGCCATCCTCCAACTCTCCGCGACAGGCACCGCGTATTGGAACAAGGAACCCATCACCAACGCCGAGATCCGCCCGCGCCTGCTCAACCTCAAGGCCACCACGCCCTCCCCGAGGGTCCTCGTCACAGGCGACGATGCCGCCAGTTACGGCGCCGTCATCGCCGCCCTGGACGAGGTTCGCAAGGCCGGCATCCAGCAAGTCTCCATCGAGACCGCCCCGCGCGCCTCCGGACGCTGAACCGCCGCAAACGCCCCGCGCCCGCCAGCCGGCATCCCCGAACCACGCCCACACCACCGCCATGCGCATTGACCTCATCATCGGCATACTCCTCGCGACAGGCATCCACGCCTTCGTGGCCTATGCCCACATCCTCTTCCCGGGCAGGCAGGCCGCCGCGCCAGCGGACTCCGCCCCGCCCCCCGTCATCGCCCTCGCCCCGCTCCCGCAGCTCGATCCCGAGCCCCCGGAGCAGGAGGAGGCCGCCCCGCCGCCGGAGGAAGCCGCCCCCGAGACGGCCGCGCCCGACCTCGCCCCGCCCATGCAGGCCGACGTCCCGGCACCCGCCATCCAGACCGCCTTCCAGCAGACACTCCAGCCCCCGCCGCCGCCGTCACTCGGCGCCGCGGCCGCCATCACCATCCCAAGGGCCGGATTCTCCGCGAAACCCGTCAGCCTCAGGAACGTATTCGACTTCTCGCAACTCGACGAGAAGCCGGCGAAAACCTTCTTCCCCCAGCCGCAATACCCCTACGAGATGCGGCGGTCCCGCCTTTCCGGCACCGTCACCCTCGGCTTCTCCATAGACGAATCCGGCGCCGTCATCTCCCCCTTCGTCGTCCGCTCCACCAACGCCGGATTCGAGACCGAGGCCCTGCGCACCATCTCCCGGTGGAAATTCCGCCCGGGCAAAAAATCCGGGAAACCCGTCGCCACGCGCCGCGTCCTGATCGATGTCGAATTCAGCTTTCCCGGGGACTGACGCACGCACGCATCCACCGCCACCACCGCCGCACACGACAGCCATGCCAAACACCACACCCGGACACCGCGCCGCCGCCCTCGCCCTGCTTGCCGCGCTTGGCGCGCCGGCCGCCATCCCCTCCGCGCCCGTGATCCACGCCCGGCAGGAGGCCCCCGAATCCGCCCGGCACCCATCCCTCGCCGATGACGTGGCCGGGCACATCCCCGCCCTGTCCAAGCTGCTCGACGCCTCCAATTTCCAGGGGCTTCTGGACCTCATCGACCAGAGCATCCTCCCCGCCGCCAAGCCTGGCAGCTTCGACCAGGCCCTCTTCCTGCAAATCCGCGGGCAGGCCCTGCTCAACCTTGGGCGCCCCCTTGAGGCCATCGCGCCCCTTGAGGAATCCCTGGGGATCGCGGCGGGGAAAAACTGGTTCGACGCCTCCGTCCTCGCGCAGGTCCGCCAGACACTCAGCCAGCTCCATTACCAAAAATACTCCGAGCTTCCCGCCTCCGCCGGGGCAACCCGCCGGCGCGCCGTGCTCGATGACGCCCAGCGCCACGCCAAGCAGTGGCTCGCGCTCGCCGGCCCGCGCCCGAACCCCGACATCTTTTACTACGCCGCCACGCTTGACTACGCGGCGGGGACGCTCGACCCCGAAAAACCGGGGCGCCCGGCCCTCGAGGCCTCCCTCGCGGCCGCCGGCGAATCGCTCGCCCGCCGCCCCGCCCTTCACGAGGCCAGCCTGCTTCTCGCCGCCGCCATCCACCAGCAACTCGGCGACAGCCGCGCCGTCGCCGAGCACCTTGAGGTCCTCCTCGCCAGGGATCCCCGCAACCCTGTCTACTGGCGGCAGCTCTTTGCCATCTACATCGGCCTCGCCACCGAGGCGCGCACGCCATCGCAAGTCCGCCTCTGGCAGGCGCGCGCCCTGCTCACCCAAAGGCGCGCCCGCGAGCTGCTCCCGGCCTCCGCCACCCCGGCGCAGGACGGCCGCCTCGACACCCCGCAGGATTACCTGAACACCACCGCCCTCCTCTTTTCCCTCGGGCAGCATGACGAGGCCGCCCTCACCCTCGAGGACGCCCTTGCCACGGGCCGCCTCCCGCCCACGCGCCAGCACTGGGAACTCCTGGCCTCCGCCTGGCAGCGGCACCGCGAACCCTCGCGCGCCATGGCCGCCCTCGAAAGGGCGGTCGCCCAGACGCCGGATGACCCCGAGCTTCGCCTTCACCTCGCCCGCCTCCTGCTCCACGGGGAAAATCCCAAGGCGGCCTTTGCGCAGACCTCGGCGGCCGTCGCGCTGACCCAAAACCGTGAAAAACCGGCAAAGTTCGCCTCTCCCGCCGAGGCCTGGTTCCTCCATGCCTACGCCGCCTACGAGCACCACGACTTTTCCGCCGCCACGGCCGCCCTTGACACGGCCGCCGCCCAACCCGGAGCCAGCCGCCTGGACGCCAGCATCCGCCAGCTTCGCCAGGCCGTCGCCGCCGTGGCGAAGTGAACCTCCCACGCCGCCCCTCGCGCCGCCACTTTCGCCAAACGCCGTCCCCGGAACACTTCCCACCGTTTTTTCAAGACATGCGCATCCTCCACATCCTGCTTCCGGCCATCGGAACCATCATCTTCGCGTACTTCTACCACGATTACGCCACCACCGCCGCCGCCCGCGAAAAAACGGCCGAGGCGCAACGCCTGGCCGCCCATGCCGCGAAACAGAAGGCGGAGGCCGAGGCCCGTGAAAAGGCCATCCAGGAGGCGCTTGCCCTCCAAAGGCAGCGCAAGGCCGAGCGTGAGGCCCGCGAGGCCGCCGAGGCCGCCCGGAAAAACGAGCGCCAAAAGCTTTTGGACACGCGCGACGCCGCGCGGCGCGAAACCGAAAAAAACGCCCGGCGGATCGAGCAGCTCGACCGGGATGTCGCCGCCGAGAAAAAACGCCTCGCCGACCTCGCGGCGGAAAACAGGCAGACCGCGGCCGAGGCCGCCCACCAAAAGGCCGCGGAAGCCCTCGCGCTCGAGAACAAAAAGGCGCTCGCCGCCCGTGTCGCTGCCCTTGAGGCCGCCGAGGCGGAGGCGGCGCGAAGGCGCGAGCTTGCCCGTAAAAACGCCACGGCGGCGGAGGCCGTGAAAAAATAGCCCACCCTTTCGCGCCCCCGCCAACGCGGGAATGCCGGCGGCAACTCCCCAGGCGCGCCGGACCCGCCAAATGCCGCCGCCCGCCACCCACACATCCCGATCCTTTCATTCCAGCCTCACATTCCTGACATGCGCCTCCTCTACATCATCCTGCCCGTCATCGGCCTCGGCCTCTTTGGCTATTTCTACCACGACTACGCCACCACCGCCGCCGCCCGCGAGGCCGCCGCCACGGCGCTCCGCATCAACGCCGAAAGGAAGGCCGAAGCCGAAAAACAGGCGGCCGAGAGGCTGGCGGCCGAAAAACAGGCCCGGCTGGCCGAGGAACGCAGGGCCGAGGAGGCCCGGAAAGAGGCGGCCCGCATCGCCAAGTGGGTGGCCGACAACAACGCCATCCGCGAAGCCACAAACGCCCACCGCGACACCGCCCGCAAACAACTCGCGGACATCGCCACGCTTGAAAAACGGCTCGAAGGCCTCCGCGCCGACACGGACCGCCTCAATCGCGAAACCCATGCCCTCCTCCTCCAGCAGGAAACCCACGCCATCGCCCGCCGTTCCGCGGAGATCGAAACCCTTCGGCTCCTCACCCACCTCACGCGCCGCGCCGAATCCGTCCCCCTGCCGCCACCGGCGCCTCCCCCTGTGAAGTGATCCCGCGCCGGCCATGCCGCCCTCGTCTCGCGCCCGTCCCATGTGACGCCGTCACGGGATCTTGGGCGGCAAACGGTTCCAGCGCCCTGCCCGTTTCGCGGGCGAAGACCCCACCGCCTTCACGCAAAAACGTCCGCGCGTGACAGAAAAAACGGCAAGGCGGCGCCTCCAACGCGCGAACCGCCCGCCTCCGCCGGCGCCCGATTGCATGCTCAAAGCGCTTTTCGGAAGGCTGGAGCCGCCGACGCCCGGATCGCCACCAATAATGCCCGATCGCGGGACGCCGCACGCGGCCGGTCCGCATCTGCCGCATGGTCGATCTTCGATGTTTGGATGAAGTCGCCACGGATCGGCCAGACGCCAGCCCGGCCCGCCCCGGAATCTCACGCAAAAACGCAGTCGGTTTGCTTTGCCGTGAATGGCGGGGACGGCCCCGCAGCGGTTTGAAAATCCCGCCCCGCCCGACGCGAATCGCCCTATCGGACGAGCGCGCGGGAGAATTTGACCGGGGCCTCCAGAAGGCCGGATTCCGTCAGGGACTCGATGGATTTCCCCGCCGTTATCCCGGCGATGATTTTCTGGAAAAGCGCGGCGCTTTTGGCGGGATCCGTGCGGGTGAGAAAGTAAAGCGAGCCGCTGTCGGCGAGGTAGTAAAGCTCGTGAATCTCGCGGTTCACCTTGTAGAAGCGGGGGGCGGCGAAGGTCCATTCGGCCCCGGCGCAACAGCCGTTGGTGGCCATGCCGTCGTTCAGGAAACGGATGGTGCGCAAGGCGCGGGCATCGTTGGCGTCGGTTGGCCAGAGGAAGGAGACTTTCGTGTCATCGGCCGGGTCCAGGTTGGGCTTCCACCAGCCAAGCACGGGGTCCGTGGCCGGGTCGAAATCCTCCAGCGAGGTGGCTCCGGTCGCGGGGGCGGAAGCCGGGGCGGCGGCGGAAGCGGAGGACGCGGGGGCGGGTTGGGCAGCGGGGGCGGGCTTGGCGGCGGCATCCTCCCCGGCGCTGCCGCAGCCTTGGGCCATGGCCGCAAGCAAAAGAAGTGGAAAAACGCGGGTGTGTCTCATGTTTGGTGTGTGTTGGAGGTTGGAGGGATGCGGGTTGCAAGGGGGGGTGGGCCTACCCGTTCCACTCCGGCGAGCCGGGGACGGGCGGCCGGAGGCCATGGTCTTTCTCGGAAAGCGAGGCGCGCACGGCGGCGGCAAGGGCGGGAACGCGGGCCGGGGTGACGCCCTCATGCAGCGCGTGGTCCACCTGGACAACCGGCCCGGTGGCGCAGCAGGCAAGGCATTCCACAAACTCGAGCGTCACGGCGCCGTCCGCCGTGGTTTCGCAGCGTTTGCAGCCCAATTCCTTTTCCAAGGCCCGCATGGTGTCCTCGGCGCCGCGCAGGGCGCACGAGAGTGTCCGGCACACGCGCACATGGCGGCGCCCGGACGGGGCCTGGCGGAACATGGGGTAAAAGCTGACGACACCAAGCACCTCAATGGGGGTGCGCCCCGTCTTCTCCGCCACCCATCGCATCGCGCCCAGGGAAATCCACCCGTTCTCCTCCTGCACCCGGTGGAGCAGGGGGAGCGTCGCGCTGCGCGGCTCCGGGTAGCGCGCGACAATCGCGGCGGCAGCCTCAAGCATTCCGGGCGAGGGCGCGAAAGGCAGGTTGCCGGGGGGCGGGCCGGGGTTGTCCATGGCGGGATCGGGCGTGGCGGGAAGCGGAGGCGGGATTGCGGCGGGGGCCTTATTTCTTGGCCGGCTTCGCGGCGGGCCTTGGCTTGGGAACCGCGTACTCGAAGACGGAGAGCGGTTTCTTTTCGGCGTCAAAAAAGCCGTCATAAATGGCTATCCGGTAGCGGGTCCCGCCGGCGTTAAGCTCCAGCTTCGGGCTCGACGCGCCGAGCAGCTCGACCGTCGCCTTGGCATAGGGTTGCAAGGCCGGGACCGTCGCGCGGGCGAGCACGGTCTTCGCGCCCCCGTCGCCCAGGGCGAAAATCACCAGCTCGGCCTTTTCGGAGGCCACCTGGCCAAAATTTTGCGTCTCGATGCTGTAGCCGTCGCGCGCGGTGGCGTCGGCCACGGGCATCCGGCTCGACAGGATCGGCTCGACATATTTCACGCCCGGCAGGCGGGCATATCCGTAGAGCAGCCCGCCCTTCACGGTCCTGCCGAGGAGCTTCGGGGCAAACTCGTCCGGCGTGATGCCGCTCGCGGGGCCGTCAAAGGTCACCACCAGGTCGGCGCCGACCTTCTCGCTCGACAGGGCCGCGGCGCCGCGCCCGTAGTTCACCTCGGAATTCGCGCCAAAACGCAGGCTGGGGATGTCCACGTCGGCCTGCGCGTCAAAGCCCGGCTCCGATGCGATCTTCACGCGGATCGTTTTCGAGTCCTTCGCGCTGACCGGCGCCGCGTCCAGGATCTCCAGCAGGCGTCCGGGATTGATCGGGACGGTGATGTTCTTGGAGCTGTGGTTGTCGCCGCCCCTGTCCTGGTTTTTGAACACGTCGATCACCGCCCAGTTGGCCTGGATGGCGCGGCCGTGCGCGTCCTGGAAAATCTTCATGCGCTCATACTTGAACCAGTCCTCGACCCCGCCGCCGGCGTGGCGCGAGACGCCGGGCACATAGGCCTCGCCCGGATCAATGACCCAATCCACGCCGTTTTTGCTGCGCAGATACCACGCGATGCGCCCGCGCCAGTCGTTGACGATGAGGTTGTACTGCACGTTGTCGCGCCAGATGACCGGATCCTCGTAATTGCCGGGAAGCTTCGGGTAGCAGCGCTCGCCAACCTCAAAAAACGTGTCAAGCCCGTCCTTGCTGATCCAGATCTGCCCGTTGCGCGGCACCATGATGACGGAGCCGTCCTCGCGCGAGGCGAAGGTGAAGTTGTCGCCAAACGAATTGGCCCGGTCGCGGCGGTCGGAATGCGCGGGGATACGCTTCTCGAATTTCCACGGCCCGTCAAGGGAGTCCGCCAGATAGCGCCCGCGGACATGCGCCCCGCCGCTGACATCAAGGACATATTTTCCGTTCTTCGCGCGGTAGACCTCCGGGTTGTGCCCGATGCCGATCTTTGCGACGCGCTTGAAGGGGCCGTGCATCGTGTCGGAGACGGCGTGAAACACATCGCTGTTGCCCCACTCGGCATGGCCGCGGGGCGATTTCTCCAGCCAGCCGCAGACAAAGAGGTGATACCGGCCATCCTCGCCGCGCAGGATGTTGCCCCCCCAGTAGGAATACTCGCGCTCCTCGATGCCATTGTCCACAAGGCGCGGGATGACGTTCGGCGCGCCCCAGGTGTCGGAGGAAAGCCGGCTGCCGCGCATCGGCTCAAAGCGGTCCATGAAGCGCCCGCCAGGGACGAGCTGCTTCCACTCGGGGGGAAGCGCGCGCTGCGTGACCTTGGTCTTGTCGGGGGCGACTTCCGCCGCGCCTGCCGGCGGGGCAAGCAGGGCGGAAAACGCAAGCGCGGAGACGGGCAAAGCCCGGGTTAACAGGTGGGAGGGGAGGAAGTGCTTGGGCATTGTCGGGATAACGGTTGCGGGCGGGCCACGATGGCCCGCCGCGGCATCCGGAGGGTGACAATCGCGCCGCCACAAGGTTCCGGCATGCGCCCAAAACTGGCCAGCCCGCGCCCGCCTCGTTTGAAATTGCAGCGGGCCGGGGCGGGGCCAGCCTGCGGGGACATGAAGTGCTGCATCCTCGGACTGGGCGTTTTCGGACGAAACCTCGCCCTGAACCTTGCGCAACTCGGCGCGGAGGTCCTCGGCATCGACCCGCGCGAGGAGAACATCTCCCTCATCAAGGACGAGATCGACTCCGTCGCGCTCGCCGATTTCAGCGACCCGGCCGTCCTCGAGAATTTCCCCATCAAGGAGATGGACGCCGTGACGGTCGCCATCGGCGACGATTTTGAGAAATCCATCAGCCTCACCATCAAGGCCCAGTCCATGAAGGCCAGGCGCGTCGTCTGCCGCGTCCTCTCCCCGATGCACGAGCGCCTGCTGCGCCTGCTCAAGGTGGACCGCCTTGTCGTGCCCGAGGAAATGGCCGCGCGGGGCCTCGCGCACTCGCTCCTCATGCGCGGCGTCGAGAACGCCTACGAAATGGGCGACGGCTACTCCATCGTCGAGGCGCGCGCCCCGAAACTCAAGGGCGCGAGCCTCCAGGAGCAGGGCGGGATCTTCAAAAAGGCCGACGTCCGCATCGTCACCATCAAGCGCGCCGCGTCCTCCCTCGTCCGCAAAATCGCAAACGGCCCCGACGAGGCGGTCCGGCTCGCGACACTCGGCGTCCCGGCCCTCGACGAGGTCTTCCGCGAGGACGACGTCTTCGTCCTCTTCGGGCGCGAGAAAAAGGTGCGGGCCTTCCTTGAGGAATACGGCAAGTAGCGCCGGCGCGCGCGACGCCTCAATCCTCGGCGGCGGGGCGGCCCAGCCTGAATGTCGTGCACGTCGCCGTCCCGTCCGCGATGGCCGCGAGGATCCCCGGGGCGCGCCCGTTGGCGATGACCGTCTCGGCGCCCCCGGCCGCCGCGATCTCGGCCGCCATGAGCTTGGTGGCCATCCCGCCCACATTGCGCTGGCTGGTCGTCCCTTGCGAAAGCGCGCGAATCTCGTCGCTGATGCTCGTGACCAGCGGGATGACCCGGCCGTCCGGGCCGAGCGACGTCAGCAGGCCGTCGATTGACGAGAGAATCACGAGCCGGCCGGCGTGGACAAGCGCGGCGACATGGGCGGAGAGGCGGTCATTGTCCCCCACCTTGATCTCGTCACTGGCGATGGCGTCATTCTCGTTGATTATCGGCAGGAAGCGCTTCTGGGCCAGGAGGTACTCAAGGGTGCCCGTCGCGTTGCGGCAGCAGGAGCGGCTGTCAAGGTTGGCATGCGTGAGAAGCAGCTGCGCCCCCAGCAAACCATGCCCGCGAAGGTGCTTCTGGTACTCGGCCATCAACTCGATCTGCCCGATCGTGGCGCAGGCCTGCAAGGCGCTGGTGGCCTTCGGGCGCTCCGAAAGCCCGATGGCCGTCATCCCGGCGGAAATGGCCCCGGAGGACACCAGCACAACCTCGATTCCACGGCGCGCCAGCCCGGCGATTTGCCCGATGAGCAGCCCGATCTGCCCGCCATCCATCTCCCCATTGCTCTTCGTGAGCAACCCGGTGCCCAGTTTGACAACCCAACGGTCTTTGTTCATGTGCCGCCACAGCTTGCCACCCCGCTCCCGCAAGGCAAGCGCGCGGCACGGGTGCGCGGCACAAGCCACAGCAGCGCAGCCCACAGCAACGCGCAGGCACAGTAGCGCGCGGCACGTCGTAGCGCCGCCGGCATAGCGCAATGACCGACCGCCGCCGCGCCGCCGTCGTGGCGCGGGTTTCCAAACCTGCTCCCCGGCCGTGTTCCAAAACCCTTCGCGCATTTGCGTCCCTATCCTCTGCCGGCACCACTTTCGCCGCCGCTGAAAGCGGCCTCGGAGCGCGGCGGCCTTGGAACGCGCAGTCTGGCATGCGGTAGCCTTGGCGCGCGGCAGCCTTCCGCCGCCGTGGAGGGTGCGGGCCAACGAAGATGGCCGACGAAAAGCGGTTGGATCGGTTTCCGCCTTGGCCGCCCCTTTTTCGTTTTGGGATGGGGCGGGCTTCAAGGGAGCAGGTTTGGAAACCCGCGCTACGACGGCGGGCGCGGCAGCGGAGGCAGCAGACGGCGGCAAAACCATGGAAAATGGGGTATCTCAAAAAATTTTGTAAAAAATGTGAAAAGGCCCTTGACACGGGTTGGGTTCTTATTTTTTCGGGGGACGCCATGAATACAAGAACATTCTCCGAAAACTCAACAAATAACGCCGAAATCCGCCGCAAACACGGCGTTTCGTATAAAATTCTCGGGGGGGGGGGGGGGGGGGGGGGTACACGGAGAAAAATATTGTTCCCCCGCGGAATTGTTTACTGGGGGGCGGTCGTTTTGCGGAAAAAGACCCGCCCG
>JAIRPL010000053.1 GCA_031256995.1 Puniceicoccales bacterium | reverse complement strand
AAAATCTTCAAAGGCGACATCCACACCATCCTCGCCCTCGCCGACGGCGACATCACCGGCGACCTCTCGAGCCTCGTGGGCGACATCTCCTTCATCGGCGACGGCACCCCCGAGGCCCCCGACTACAAATTCCGCCTCGAGGAATTCACCAGCACCCAAGGCGGCGTCACCACCAAAGGCCTTCGCCTGATCACCACCTACGCCATCCCCTTCGTCCCCGAACCCTCCACCTACGCCCTCTGCGGCGCCCTTGCCTCCCTCGGCCTGGCCCTCCTGCGCCCCAGAAAACGCCAAAACGCCCGCCAAAACCGCCAAGGCCAACCCCGCAAAAACGGCCAAGGCCGCCAAAGCCAAAACGGCTAAAACCAACCCCGCCAAAAACGGCTAAAACGGCTAAAACGGCCAAAACCAAAGCCGCCAAAGCCAGCACCAAAGCTAACACCAGCAGCCGTGCCGGGCGCCGCCGGAAACGCCAGCGCTCGGCGCTGTGCGGAACCAACGACGCCAAGCGCCAGGCGAAAGCAGCGGCGCCAACGCTGAGTGCGCCCGGCACGCTTCAACGCCGGCGCCAACAGCAGCGCCAGCGGCAGTTCCGTGGTAGGGCGGTTTCGCCGAAACCGCCGCTCCTCAGCGCCAACGCCAGCGCCAGTACCAGCAGCAAATCGCCCAGAGCGACCGCACCAACGCCAGCATCAGCGCTGGCGCCAACGCTGAGTGCGCCGGAAAATTGCCCAAAATGGCGGCGGCCGACTGCCCCCCAACCCAACGGCCGCGCCAACATCAGGCGCCTCGGAAAGGCCAACGCGGGCGCCGACGGAAACGTCGTCCCTGCGCACACCCGGCGCGCTTTACCGCTGACGCCAACAGCAGCGCCAGCGGTAGTTCCGTGGTGGGGCGGTTTCGCCGAAACCGCCGCGCTTCAACGCCAACGCCAGCGCCAGTGCCGAGTGCGACAGAAAACCGCCCAGAGCGGCCGCCGCCAACGCCAGCATCCGCGCTGGCGTCAGCGGAAACGTCCACGTCAGCGGCAGCGGCAGCCAAAACATCAACGCCATTGGCGATAACGTTCCTGCACGTGTCCGCCGGGATTCAGTGCCAACGGCAATGATGTTTTCCTTCGCCTGCCGGCAGGGTTCAGCGGCAGCGGCCGCGCCAACATCAGGCGCGTCGGAAAGGCCAACGCGGGCGCCGACGGAAACGTCGTCCCTGCGCGCACCCGGCGCGCTTTACCGCTGATGCCAACAGCAGCGCCAGCGGTAGTTCCGTGGTGGGGCGGTTTCGCCGAAACCGCCGCGCTCCAGCGCCAACGGCAGCGCCAGTGAAAAATCGCCCAGAGCGGCCGCACCAACGCCAGCACCAACGCCAACATCAGCGCCGACGTCAGCGGAAACGTCAGCGGAAACGTCCACGTCAGCGCCAGCGCCAGCCAAAACATCAACGCCAACGGCGATGGCGTTCCTGCACGCGTCCGGCGGAATTCAACGCTGGCGCCAACGCCAGTGGGAACGCCAGTGCCAGACACCGGCGGAAACGCCGGGCGCCAGCGCACACCACCGATGAAAACGACAGTGCCGGGCACGGCGGCGAATGGTTGCACGGCCGGTGGCACGTCTGCCAGCGACGCTGACCGCTGGCGACAGTGCCGGGCGCGGCGGCGAATGGTTGCACGGCCGGTGGCACGGGTATCGCCATCGCTTGCGACATTTGGTGAAGAATGCGCCTATGAAGTTGAAGGCTTCGCGCGGGATGGCGCCGCATTACGTCAAGAATGCCGCCTCCCATCCGGACGCCATTCAATTCGGATCTTTCTGGCGGAACGCTTTGCGTCTTCCGCGTGAACCGCTTTTTCCTATCCGGCTGTCGCTCAAAATCCGATGCCTCCTCCTCCGTCTCCGGCTGGATGTCTCATGGCTGCGCGGCCTATGCAGTGTAATCACGCGATAATGAGGCAAAGATAAGGATGGCGGATCCGGACGGTCGCGGGGTGACTGGCGGCGTCTTTTTTGTTTGGGCGGAAGGCAGAGATCTCGCGCCAACCTTTGAGTTTCAAAAAGGCGTTTTCAAGCGAGTGCCGCGATTTATGGAGGGAGCGGCCATGCCGACATTGGCGGATACGGTTCTTTTCTGGCGGGATGAGCGCTTCCATGCCGTGGCTTTCCATCCCATGCCGCGATTTTTTGCGCCTCCGCCACGACCGCGTTGGTATCGCAGCCCTTTGTCGCGCCAGCGGCCAAATCTTCGTCGGGTGTTTCCTGCCCGTTCCGGCGTAATCGGGTGGCAGATCCCGCCAGGACATCATCGTCAGAGCGTCCCGGTCCTTGGTGCCCGATCCTTGGCGTCCCATCCTCGGCGTCCCGATTCTTAAGTACTATTATAAGACGCATTATAAGACGCCGCATTGATAAAACATCGTTTGTTTTTCGCCGCCCCTTCTCATTCCCTTTTTGCCCGAGCAAGTGCGGTAAAAGCAAACTCCACGTCTCGTCACCCGAACGCACCGTGGATAGCCGGCCCCTCCCGCCCATGGCTTGCCTTCGAACCCGCAAGACAGGCGTGCCTTGCAACGACACCGCACAGCCGCATCGAGATGCGGAAAGTCGCCGCGAATTCCAAAAGAGTTTACCTCGTTACCATGATTCAATCCCCATCGAAGGCCCGCATGTGTTCCCCTGGAATGCAGGCCTCCTCAAAGGGTCTTGCGGAAAGCCACGTCCGGACCTCCTGCATGAAATAGTCCGTGCCGGGAATCATGCTGCGCTTTCGCGCGTCGAGGTCCGCCTTCCGGTGCAGGAGCCTGACCTCCTCCCGCTCGACCTCGCGCAACCTTCCCTCCTCGGTGGCAAGCTCTTCCAAGCCGTTGCGGCATCTCATCACACCCCACACAATCAGGCCGAACAAACCGGGGTACGCCAGCACAAGCACCCCGAGAAGCACGTATTTTTTCACACGCGACCCCGACCCTCCCGTGGCATTTGCCATCCTTCCATTCGCGGACGCGAAACGGGGCCTCCCCTGTGCGGGGAGGGTACTGGGCTGGGCTGAAATCAATCGCGCGTCCAAAGGCACCCGCGAAGCCTGTGTCACGCGCGCAAAAAGGGGAAGACGAAAATGCCCCTGGGGAGCCTCAAAATTGCCGCTGGTTTTCAGATTGAAGCATTGTGGCACAATCTGTTCCCTGCCCTGTCAAAACCAAGCGGACATCCCCGCATTTGCGCGTCGTCCCGTTTTCTCCTGAACCCAACCCTTTTCATTGATAACGTCATGTCTCTTATCAACCGGCTTTCCGTACGTTTGCAAAATCACCCCAAGCGGGTCGTGTTCCCCGAAGGTGCCGACGTGCGCATCCTGCAGGCCGCCCGCCAATACGCCACCCGCCGCCTTGGGACCCCCATCCTCGTCGGCAACCGCTCCCGCATCAAAATCAACGCCGCCCGCCTCAACATCAAGCTTGAGGGCATCCGCATCGTTGAACCGGAGCGCAGCGAGGATTTTCCCGGTTACCTGGTCAAATTCAGGGGCCACCAACGCTTCAGCGGCCTGGATGAGCATGAGGCGGCCGATTATCTGCGCAACCCCAACTACTTTGCGGCCATGATGGTCGCGACGGGCGGTGCCGACGCCATCGTGGCCGGCGCGATGACCAACCCCGCGAGCGGGTTGCGCGCCATCATGCAGATCCTCCCGCGCCAAGCCGGCATCCAGACCATCTCCTCAATGCAGGTGCTCGAAATGGCGGAAGACTCCAAGTTTGGCGCGAATGGCACGCTTTTCCTCTCCGACTGCGCCATTGTGCCGGAACCCAGCGCCGCGCAACTCTGCGACATCGCGACCACGACAGCCATGCTGGCCCGCCATTTGCTCAACGACACCCCGCGCGTCGCCCTCCTCGCCTACTGCACCAAGAGTTCCACAACAAAGTCCTCCTCCATTGACCGCGTGAAGGCCGCGACCGCCGCCACGCGCGAGCGCATCAAGCAGCTCGGGGTTCCCGTGGAAGTTGACGGCGAGCTGCAGGTGGATGTGGCGATCGACCCCTTTTCCGCCGCCACAAAAGGCGTCGAAAGCTCCGTCGCCGGGATGGCCAACGTGCTCATTTTCCCGGACCTCAACTCCGCCAACATCGCCTCGAAGATGGTGCAGGTGCTCGCCGGGATCCCCGCCTACGGACAGATCATCTCCGGGCTTGAGCGCCCCGCGGCGGAGGTTTCCAGAAGTTCCAGCGCGCATGACATTTTCGGCACCGCCGTCATCACCGCCGCGCAGGCCGTGGAGCGGCGTTTCCTCCACCCGTTCCACGCCGACGAGCCCGCGCCCGACACGCCGCCCAAAAGATCGGCGGTGCCGCCGTCGTGACGCCCTTGCGGGAGGCCGGCCAAGGCCCGGCCCGAAAACCCATCACTCCAACCACCTGCCGACATCATGCCCCAAAAATCCGCACTTTTGCTCCTTGCCAACGGCTTTGAGGAACTGGAGGCCGTCGCCCCCATCGACATACTCCGGCGCGCCGGCGTGTCCGTGAACATCGCCTCGGTCGACGGGGCGCCGCTTGTCAGGGGGCGCTGCGGGCTTGCCATTCAAGCCGATGGCCCCGTCCCCGACCTGGCCACCCTGCCCCAGGGTTACGACTTGCTCGTCCTGCCCGGCGGCCCCGCCGTCCCCGCCTTGCGCAAACAACCCGTCATCATTGAGATCATCCGGAAATTTGCGGCCGCCGGGCTGCCCATCGGGGCGATTTGCGCCGCCCCGTTGCTGCTCAAGGACGCCGGCCTGCTTGATGGCCGGCGCCACACCGCGCACGATTCCGTGTGGGATGAGCTGCCTGGCGCCATCGGCGGGGAGCGCGTCGTGCAGGATGGCAATCTCATCACCTCGCGCGGCGCGGGCACGGCTGTCGACTTCGCCCTCGCCCTCGTGGCACGGATCACCTCCTCCGCGTCATCGGGGCAGGTTGCGAAGGACATCATGGTGTGACACCCCGGCGCGCGGGGGGCGAAGACGCCTCGTAAACGCGGAATCAGAGCCAGCCGGGAAAACACCCGTGCGCGGGGCCTTTTTCCGGTGACACCCCTCAAAATGTCGCGCGCAGGCCGAGCAGCACGCCGGCGCCGGGCATGGGGTAGAGTTTGCCCGTGCCGTCGGCGCCGTAGTAGTAGGTGCGGTCGAGAAGATTTTCCCCGGCAAGAAACACCTCGCACTGGCGCAAACGCGCGGCATGCAACGTGAACGCATACGAAAGGCGGGCATTGAGCAGGAGGATGGCAGGGACGCGGCGGTTGCTGGCGGCCGCCCCGTAGGCCGTCACAACGCGCCCAAAGCCCTCCGAGATGCGCATCGTGTCCTGATAGGAAAGATCCACGCCAAGACGGAAATGGCGGAGAAATTTCCACGAAAAACCCGCGCTGGCGCTCCATTCCGGGGCGTAAGGCAGGCCCTCCACCGAGGAATCAAGCCACGTGCCGCCGGCAAACAAACTGAGATCATCGGCGGGATTGCAGGAAAGGACAGCCTCCACGCCACGGACGCAATAGCCGGGGCCGTTGAGAAAACGCTGCGGCGGGCCGGACGTGCCCGAATTCGGCCCCATGACATAGCGGTGGCGGCTCTCGTCGTAAAAACCTGTGAGCGACCCCTGCAGGATCTCATGAAATCTTCGGGAGACCCCCACCTCAAAATGGCGCAAGGCCTCGCTGCGTAAGGTATGCCAGCTGCGACGCCCCGCGGTGGTCGCGGCAATGGTTGGAATGGTGTTTTGCGCAAAGATGGCGACGTTCATTCCGGGGTAATTCACCCCGCGGGAAGCGGTGAAATGGACGCGCGTGCGGTCGCCATGCCCCAGCACCAGGCTGGCGTGCGGGGCGGTGGCGGAGCCAAAATGGTTGTGGGCGTAAAAACGCAATCCGGCGGAGGGGATGACATGGAAACCTTTTGTCTCCCCGAAAATCTGGCTGATGGCGGCATAGGGGGAGTAGATCTGAAATTCATCGCGCCGGTAGGGGTTTCCCGCGGTGCCATCATTGCGGCTGAATGTCATTTTCCCGGATTGCACGTCATAATCAAGGCCGGCGGTGACCTCGCCACCCTCGACGGGCGTGATGACTTCGCGCATGCGGATCCCATAACTGTCCCAGCGCATGGCGGTGTCGCGCGTGGCCGTCCCCGCCCCGGACGGATTCTGGTCAAGCCAGAGCGCGGCCCCATTGTGCCAGTAGAACTTGATGTGGCCGCGGGCATCCTCGAAACGGTTGGCAAGGGTGAGAACCGTCATGTAGTCGTGCGTGGAATAGTCCCCCATCCGCGTCTCCGCCCCCTCGCCGCCGGGGTCTTCCGCGCGGTTGTCGGTGTGGTCAAAGGTGAGCGACCCTGTCCAATTCGGGCTGAGGCGCTGGCTGGCGTGCGCGAAATAATCCTGCAACTCCCCCCCGGAATTGGGGCGGTGCCCGGCGCTGCGGCGGAAACTCTGCCCAAGGGAAAGCTCCGTGCCACCATTGCGCAAATGCGCCACGGCGGACTCCACAACCGTGTCGTTCGTGCCATACGCCGCCGCGATTTCGCCCCCGACCCCATCGGCAGGCGGCGTCCCCCAGGGGGTCGACAGAAAACCGGCCGGCGCGTGGCGCGGTTCAATGGCAATGGCGGCAAAAGCATTCCCAAACTCATGCGGTTGCGGCGACTTAAGCACGCGCACGGAGTCGGCGGAATCCATCGAGAGCAAATCGAGCAGGGGGTGGCTGAAAACGGCGCCAACGCGCGGCACCCCATCGTAAAGCGTCGTGATCTCCCCCCCGGGGCGGCTCAACCCCATCCCGCGAATGTAAAATGCGCCGCCGCCGCCACCGCCATAGGAACCGGCGATGTTGCGTCTGGCAATGCTCACGCCAGGTACCGTGCGCAACGCGGAGCCGACATCAAAGGCGTTGAGTTCCACAATCTGCGCCCGCCCGACAACAGCCGAGGCGAAGCCATGGGCATCCAGCTCATTGCTCTCGAGAATGGGTTGCGCCGTGACAAGCACGCGGGGCAGCTTCTGCGCCGTCACATCCTCGGCGACCTGTGGCGACCCGCCGCCAGCGTCCGCCGCCCCCCCCTCCTGAAGCGGGCCGGCAGTCACGCCCCCCCCATCCGCCCCTTGCCCCGGATCCAGCCCCGGACGGGCCGGCTCCCCATGCGCGGGAGGGCATGAAAAAAACACGGCGGCCAGGAAAAACACATGGGGGGCGAAAAAAAGGCGTTTCGCGCGGGGAAGACAGGCGGGACGTTTGTGCATCGGCAAAATAGAGGCAAAAAAGGGAACGTCCGGCGAGAAACTTTCCACCCTTCCCTCCTCCCTGCGGACATCCACGAAACCCCTTGCCTCCATGCCCAAAAAACATTCCCTGCACGCCTCCCTTCGCCCATGGCGCAGAACCACGGGCAAGCCAGTCTTTTCCAACAACAAGCATCCCTCCAGCAACCATGTCCGACGCCGAAAGCCAAAAAAACGAAAAGCTTGCCGCCGAATTTCCAGCCAGCACCCACGAAGAGTGGAAGGCCGCCGCCGAGAAGCTCCTCAAGGGGGCCCCTTTTGACAAAATCATGCTCACGGCGACGCCCGAAAACATCACGCTCCAGCCCATCTACGAGCGCGACGTGCTCGGCGCCCTGCCAACCACGGACACATTCCCAGGCCAGGACGGCTACCTTCGCGGCACAACGGCCGCCGGTTACCTCAAGGCCCCGTGGGACATCGCCCAGGAGATCCACTTTTCCGATCCCGCCGCATTCAACACGGCCCTTCTGCACGATCTCGAGTCCGGCCTCAACGCCGTCTCCATAGACCTCACAGGCCCGGCCCCGCTGCGGCTCGAAAAGCCCGCCGACATCGTCAGCGCCTTCAACAAGGTCATCCCCGACGCCCTCAGATGGCATTTCCACGCCGGCGAGCGCACCCCGGACATCATCAAGCTCTTCTACTCCTGGCTCGTCGCCCACAACGGCAAAACCGACAAAGTACAGGGATCTTTCAACTATGACCCGCTCGGCACCCTTGCCGCCACGGGGTCCCTCGCCAACCCGCTCCAGCGCACCCGCGAAAAAGAGGGGATTTATGACAAGCTGGCTTTCGCGGTGAAAATCGCGGGCGCCAACCTCCCGCTCTTCACCTCCGTCGGCGTCAACACCCGCGCCTATCACAATGCCGGGGCCAGTGCCACCGAGGAACTCGGCGCCGCGCTCGCCACGGGGGTTGAGTATCTGCGCGAACTTGCCGCGCGTGGTGTGGATATCTCAACCGCAGCCTCAAAAACCGCGTTTCACTTTGCAATCGGCGGCAATTTCTTCGTGGAACTCGCAAAGTTGCGGGCCGCGCGCATCCTCTGGGCGCGTGTCGTCGCCGAGCTTGGCGGCAACGAGGAAGCCCAGGCCATGCACCAGCACGCCCGCACGGGACTCTTCAACAAAACCCGCCACGACCCCTATGTGAACATCCTGCGCACCACGACGGAGGCCCTCGGCGGCGTCCTTGGCGGGGTCGAAAGCCTCACCGTCGGCACGTTCGACGAGGTCATCCGTGTCCCGGAGGAATTCTCGCGCCGGATCGCCCGCAACACCCAAGTCATTCTTCAGGAGGAGTGCGAGCTTACCTCCGTCATCGACCCGGCGGGCGGTTCCTGGTACGTCGAAAAACTCACCGACGACATCGCCCGCAAGGCATGGGAATTTTTCCAGCAAATCGAGGAAAAGGGCGGGGCCGCCGCCGCGCTTCAGGCCGGCTTCATCCAGGAAACCATCGCCACCACCCGCAAGGGACGCGAAAAACTCCTCGGGCAACGCCGCCACTCTCTCATTGGCACCAACCAATACCCCAACGTCACCGAGTCCCCCCTCTCCGGAAATCCCCTCCAAGACTCCCCAGCCCAGGCATCCAAGGACACGTCAGGCGTCGTCGCCCGCGCCCTGCCCTCCACCCGCCTCGCCGCCCCCTATGAGGCACTTCGGGCCGCCTCGTCCGCCTACAAACAGCAGCACGGGCATGGCCCCAAAATCCACTTGGCCAACATCGCCGCCCTGCGCCGCCACAAGGCCCGCGCCGACTTCACGCGCGGCTTCTTCGAGACCGGGGGATTTGAGATCACAGGCGCCGAGGGATCCACGGATGACGCCCTCATCGCCAGCAAGGCCGTCGCTTCAGGCGCCAAAATCGTCGTCATCTGCGGCCACGACGAGGATTACCCAATCCACGTCCCAGCCATTGCCCGCGCAATCAAAGCCCAGGCTCCCTCGGTGATCGTGCTCCTCGCCGGAAACCCTGGCGACAACGAGGCCTCCTACAAAGAGGCCGGCCTCGACTCCTTCATCTTCGTCAAGTCGGACAACTATGCCACAAACCGCCAATATCTCCAAAAGGTTGGCGCAATTCCGGCATAACTCTGCCCCCCCAAAAAACACCCTGTGCCCGCATCCGCGCCCTTTCCGCGGTGCGGGCACTGTGTTTTCAGCTTTTTTCTCCACCCTCCCTCCAGCACCCCGTCTCATCCCATGCGGTTATAGTGTCATCACAGGACGGGGCCGACGGGAGAGCTTGAGTGGCATCCTCGGTGTTTTGCGCAAGTCGATTTGTCGTTCTCCGCCAGTGAAAGGAAAAAAGCGGCGGGAACTCGCGCACTCCAAAGAAAACGGAATATGTGATGTGCCGCGCAAAATCCGACAGATCCCCAAGACCACCCTTGCCGGATAGCTTTGCCATAAAAAATCCGCATAACGAATTATAATACGTCTTTGACAGACGGGTAACATAGTGTAAAAGGATAAAGAAAATTGACGATAAATGAATAAGACAAAGAAGGACAACGAATCCGTCTTGGCGAAGCCGGGATTGATCTCAAAATCTCGCGCAATTTTCGGGGAAAGGGGACTGCTTCTGGCAACGGCTGGCGTTGTGGCGCTCGTTCTTTTTCTGGTGAATCTTCTTTTTGGAGGGCTGCGGGATTTGATTTATTCGGATGAGGTGCTCAGACCCGATTCCATCATAAGAAAATGCGCCTGTGGATTGATTGGATTTTTGATTCTCCTGACATTGTCGCGAAATGTTCGCATGACGGATTTGGTGAAACGCCGCGTTCTTTGTGGAGTCTTGTGTTATGTTTCCGCGCTTGGTTTGTCCTATATAGCAGCCATAAATTCCGGGTGCGTTGTCGCCGGTGACACGCTAGCAATGATTGAATCCGCCAGCGGCAGGGAGCATGGCTATCTTTTGCAGATGCCACACCAGGATTTCTATGTTTTCTTAATCCGGTTTTTCAACCGATTCTTTGGAATTGGGAATTATCTGCCCTATGCATTTATGAATCTGGCTTGTGTCGGCGTGATCGTGGCGACGGTTGCCAAAATAACGGATGCCGTCTTCAAGGACAACAAAACCACCGTGATCCTGCTATTGTTGATGGCCGCGTTTTTCCCGTTCGCCTACACTCTCCATTCATGCTTCAACGACTGGCCCGCGCTGGCCTGCTTTTTGGTGGCATTGTGCGTTTTCATCTCCAAGGTTGATTCCAAAAAATTTTGGTGCGCAGTGATTTGCGTTTTATTCTCCATCCTTGCCATCCTGTTCAAGGGCACTTTTCTGATTTATGTCTTGTTTTGGATGCTGTGGGGATTCCTTTCCTTTGTCTCCAACAGGAAGATTTCCCATTTCGCCATGCCGGTTTTATGTTTTGCCTCGGCGTTGTTTGCGCAGGAGCAGTTCATTCGTTTCTATGAGGCGAGGTACATGCCAGATTTTGCAAAGAACAGGGCGGATGCGATCCGCGAGCAAGTGGCATCCGAGGCGAATCGGAATGAAATCCCGGATCGCAGAAAATTTCCGCGCCTGCCCAAGGCATGCTGGGTGGCGATGGGACTGCAAAGCGATCGTTTCGATCCGGAAAATGGAAGAACCGTCGACCATGTCACCTCCCCAAAGAGTTTGAATGGAAAATGGTGCGGCACTTGGAATGCGTTTGTCTTGCACGGGCGCGGAGAACTTTCCGAGGAGGCATTGAAGGCCCGTGCCCGCGAGTCCGTTGGGAAAAGTTTTCTGGGCTTTGCGAGGGATCCTTTGTACGCCGCGCATTTTTCCATCCGGAAAATTGCCGTTCTCTGGGTCACCCCGCCGCTCAGTGACATGGCGCTGATCAAAGGGCGCCTGTGTTTCTGGGCCTATGATTTTGCATGGGATGTCGGAAATGCCAATGCCGCTGGCAGATTTTTCTTTGACAAGGACGGGCTTGGCCATTCCGGGATCAGGAATGTTTACGAAGGCTGGAAATTCCTTGTTTTCCTGTTTTCCGCCGTTGGATTTTTCCTGCTTTTTCGCGACCGGAAATCCATCCCAAATCCGTTTGTCCCGCTTCTTGCGACAATTCCACTCTGCGGATTCTTCTTTTATCTATTTTGGGAGGTTTTGCCTCGTTACGCCATCCCGATGCTTCTGCCTTTGGCCATTGTCGCGGCTTATGGAATCGCACGCTGCTCGGAGGCCGATCCCCGCAAGGCGATTTCCCGGATTTTCTCACGGCGCCAGCGGGGACAGTGAAAGAGGTGAAAACTGAAAAAGGAACGCGGTGTCCAAGCGGGCCTGAAAAAACGCGGGCGTGGATTTCCCATCACCGGGGCCGGCGACAGGAAAAATTCGCAAGGGGATGCCTGTCCTTATCCGCCTCGGGATTCGTCGCCGCGCGCCAGCTTCGTTTGGAGGAAACGCACCGCCTGTCTTGAAGATTTTTTATCCAGAATCCTCCCCGGCACGCTCTCCGGCTCCGGCATTTTGCAAAAAAAGTCCCGCGCGTGTGTCCACGCGCGAAACTTTCGTGAAAACGGAGACGGAATGGGGCGGCTATTCGCGCCAGCCGTGGTTGGCGCGGACTTGAAGCATGATGGCGAGGATGTCGTTCCAAGTCTGTTGCTTGAGCAGAGTCTCGTTGGTGAACATGCAGCCGTCCCAGCAAATGTGGCGGATTTTCTTTGTGAGGGTTCCGCGCCCGTCGCGCAGCCAGTAACCGGCGTCGCGGGGGATGTTGAGCTTGCCGTTGATGTCAGTGGGGAGGCAGTGGCGTCCGGTCTTGTCGTGGGAGCCTGAGCCTTTGACTGTGGCGTCGTTTTGGGCGACGTGAAAATCCAGCGTCCAAGGGCGGAGGGCGGAGGTGAGTTTTTTCATGGCGATATGAAACCTCCCTGGTTCCCACGAGAAATTTTCCGGAACGATGCGGTGCTGGGTTGGGGCGTTGTGGCCGAGAATATAGAGGAGGGTGTGGGCCATGTCGGCTTGGAATCCGAGCAGTTCGGGTTGTCCGACGCCTTCGAGAACCTGGAGCATGTATTTCCAGGATTGCATGGCGCCCCAGCAGATCTCGCCCTCGGCGGCGAGGCGTTCGCCATGACCGGCGGCAATGGCCGTGGCCTCCTGGAAGGTGGCTATGATTTTTTTTGTGTTCTCGCGCGGGGCCTCGTGCCATTCGGCGACGGAGCAGGCGGAGTCAATGCGCACGATGCCGTCGGGGCGCGCCCCGAGGTCGGTGAGTTTGCGGGCGATGGCGCAGGCCTTTCGGACTTGGGCAAGGTAGCGTGCGCGCTCGGCCTCATCCCCAAGGGCGCGTCCGCCGCCTGTGGAGGGCCAGACGGGGGCGCCGACGGAACCGATGACGAGACCCCGGGCGAGCACTTTATCCGCGAGGCGCTTGATGGCGTCGGCATCAGAATCTATGTCAAAATGGGGGGCGGCGAGGTTGAGGTTGATGCCGTCGAAGCGCTGCCCATTGACCTCCGCATTTGCGGTGAGATCGAGGATGGTGTCGAAGCTGATGGCTGGCTCGGAACCGGGATCCCCTTTTCCAACGATTCCTGGCCAGGCCGCGTTGTGTAATTTTGGATAGGTGTTGACGGGGGCGATCGTCATACCAGCGGGATTGATGTTACTCATGAGATGATGTGAGTGAATGTGTCATGGGTGTTTTTGCGACGCGAGGGGACACCCCGCGAACTGCGCAAATCATTCTATTTCAACCCCGAACTGTCGCGCATGTTCCGCAGGCGACGGCGTTATTTTGCAAATATGGCGCAGGAGGTTGCGCTCTTTGGTTGACAACATGGCCCGGGTGCGCATCCTGCCCGCCCTTCCCTTTTACGCCAGAGTAGCTCAGTCGGTAGAGCGCGGGACTCATAAGCCTAAGGTCGGCGGTTCGATTCCGCCCTCTGGCACCATTTTTTTGGAATGATTTTTTTGGGGGATGCCTTTCTTCTTCCGTCGGGGTCTTTTTTTGGATAGCACGCTGTCTCCCATGAAGACTCCCCCCTCCTCCCTGTTTTTTATTTTTTCCGCATTTGCCGTTTTCCCGCTTTTGTCGTCGTCCGCGCAGGAGGCCCTGGCCCCGGCGGTGGGAACGGCGGGGGGGCCGGCCCCGGCGGCGTTGTCCGGGGATGCCGGCTACAAGCGCCTGCGGGGCATCTCCTATTTCCACATTGATGTCACATCCTCGACCAATGCCAATGATGAGGCGGAGCTGCGCAATGAGTTGCGCGACATCATTGAGCTGGAGCTGCGGCGCCAGAACCTTGCGGTGCGCGCGCTCTCCCCAACGGATGTGGCGGAAAACGCGCTGCCTTTTTTACGGCTGAACCTCAAGTGGGAGCGCGCCATGGGGCGCACGGATTGCGTGCTTGAATTGAGCGTGTCGGACAAGGTGCAAATCTTGCGAAACAAGGAGCAGATTCCGGCGGTGATCTTTGAGGTTCGCCGCACGGTGGGCATCCTTACGGAGCAGACTGCGGCGCGCGATGTGAAAGGGCGTTCGCGCGACCTTGTGCGTGAGTTTGTGCGGGGGTTGAAGAAAAACGGCTGAGCGTGCCGCCGAAGGACCGGGAGAGGGATGCCTGCCGTTCGCCAAATGCCGCCGCCTTGGGTCAATGGGGTTCGGCGGACCCCACGGCGCGCAACAGGGCGGGCGGGACGCCGGCGGTGTGGAGGCAGAACTCGTAAAGATCCGGCGGCAGCGGGGCGCGGAATGCGCGCCGAAAGTCGGGGGCGCGAAACTCAAGAAGCGCGGAGTGGAGTGCGTGGCGCGAGAATTCGAGGAGTTGCGCGTGGCGGGGTGTCCAGCCCTGCTCGACAAATTCCAAATAGAGGCGCTCGTCGGGGCCGTAGAGTTTATCACCCGCAAGCGGGAGGCCCAGCCACTGGGCGTGGACGCGGATCTGGTGCGTTCGTCCCGTGAACGGGATCACGCGCGTGAATGTGTAGCCGTTGGCGTGGTGGAGGGGTTCAAAGAATGTGGCGGAAGGGCGCGCCGCCGGGTCCCGGGAGACGGTGTGCTTCACGGCAATCTCGCTCGTGGTGGCGCGCTGGATGGGTTCATCCACCTGCACCGGGGCGGCAAGATGGCCGCGGAGCACGGCGTAATAGGTTTTTGAGACATGGCGCCTCTCCATGGCAACCTGGCTTCGGCGGGCCGCGTCACGGTTTTTGGCGATGACGAGCACCCCGCTTGTTTCGCGGTCGAGCCGGCTGACAAGGTGGAGCGTTTCGAGGCCTTTCCAAGCTTTTGCCGCGCCCACCATGCTTGACCATGGGCCGTCCTTGGATGGGTGGCAAACGATGTTGCCCGGCTTGTTGAAGACGAGGAAGTCGTCATCGTCCTCGACGACCCATTCCGGAAGCTCGTCGGGGATGATTTTCGTGGGGGAGGCGTTGGTGGCGGGGGCCGCCGTGTTGGCGCCAGGGATCATGGGGGAGCGGAGGGGGCTGCCGCGGCGGCGTCTTGTGGCGTGCGGGTGGTGGCCGGACTTCCCGTGAATTCGGGCATCGTGGCTTCGCCGGAGGCGGAGATACCCTCGCGGCGCAGGACTTTGAGCGCGGTGAGCAGGATGATCCTGAGGTCCAGGAGAAAGCTTTGGTGCTCGACGTACCAAGTGTCATGGCGGAATTTTTCCTCCCACGTGAGGGAGTTTCGTCCATTGACGGCGGTCCACCCGGTAAGGCCGGGGCGGACTTCCTGGCGGCGCGCCTGTTCCGGGGTGTAAAGCGGGAGATAATGCGGGAGCAGTGGCCGGGGGCCGACGATGCTCATGTCGCCCCGGAGCACGTTCCAGAACTCGGGGAATTCGTCGAGGCTGGTCCGGCGCAGGAAATGGCCCAGCGGGGTGAGGCGCTCGGCATCCGGCAGCAATTGCCCGGCGGCGTCCCTGGCATTGGTCATTGTGCGGAATTTGATCAGCTTGAAGATCTTGCCGCCAATCCCCGGGCGGTCTTGGGTGAAAAAGACGGGACTCCCAAGATACCTGCGGACAAGGATCGCCAATAGCAGGATCAGCGGGCTGGCGAAGAGGAGGACGGTGGCGGAAAACAGAATGTCGAAAAGACGCTTGGCGCCGGGGTGCGCGATGGCTTCGGGCTTTTGGTTCATGAAATCGAGGGCGTTGCGGGAGGATTGAAAAGCTGCCTTCTCCGGGATCGGTGGGAAGTTTTCCGGGGCGCGGTTTGTTCGTGTGAAACGGGCGGGGCCTGGCGGTGGCCTGGCGTCGGGAAATGTGGCTTGGCTGCTGGTGTTCCGGGGGGCACCGCGTTTTTGGGGAAAATTGAAAAAGCCGCCCGCTCACGCGAATCCATTTCGCAACATCGTGCGGCCGTGCGAGTTTTGTCCTGATTTTTCAATTCTCCGGATTGAAGATCCGCAGGACGAGCGGCGGCTCGAGCACGGTGCGGATTTTTCGGAACTTGCGCAGGGCATTCTCCATTGCGGCCTCGGTGACGGGGTAGGTGGAGAGGGTGTGGGTGCCCTCGCGGGTGCCCGGATTCTCGTATTGGATGACGCGGGAGACGGAAATCTTTTCCTCGGCGAGAATGCGGTAGACCTCCGCCGAGACGCCGTGCTTGTCGCGCAGGCGGAATCGCAGGTAAAAGGAGGTCTGGATCTCGTCCAGCCCGGCCATGCGGACCGTGGAGCCGAGGGCGGAGTAGGAGTCAAGATCGGCCTGGGTGAGGAATTTGAAGGCGGCGCCCTTGAGCGCGCGGATGGCGTCCACGATGTCGCCGATGACGGCACTGGCCGTGGCGTCCTGCCCCGCGCCGCGCCCGACGAGGGTGGTGGTGCCGACGACGTCCCCTGTGAGCGAGATGCCGTTGTAGACGCCGTCCACGCGGGCAAGCACCTTGTCCAAGGGAATAAGGGCGGGGTAGACGCCGAGCGTCATGTGGCCTTTGGCAAAATTCCGGCGGATGACGGCGAGATGTTTGATGCGGTAGCCGAAGTCACGGGCACGCTGGATGTCCTCGAGTGTGACGGCGCGGATCCCCTCAACAAGGGTGCTGGCGCGGGGGACCCATTTGCCATGGGCGAGAAAGGCGAGGATGACGGCTTTGTGATAGGCGTCCACGCCATCAAGGTCCAAGGATTCGTCGGCCTCCACGTAGCCAAGGCGGCGGGCGTCCCGCAGGACGGTCTCGTATGCCAGCCCCTCTTTTTCCATGCGGGTCAGGAGGTAATTGCAGGTTCCGTTGATGATGCCGGCGATTTCGCTGAACCGGTTGGCGACAAGGCCCTCGCGCAGGGACTTGATGATGGGGACGCCACCGGCGACGCTGGCCTCAAAGAGGTATTGCCCCCCGTGTTTGCTGACGGCCGCAAAGATCCGGGCGCCGTGCTCACAAATGAGGGCTTTGTTGGCCGAGATGACGACCTTGCCTTGGTGGAGCGCCCGCAGGGTGACGTCGAGGGCCGTGGTGGTCCCTCCCATGAGTTCACAAATGATGTTGACGCGCGGGTCGTCGATGATGGCGCCGGGATCGGTGTGGATCTGGGTGCGCGGGATCTGGACGCCGCGTTTCTTCTCAGGGTCGCGCACGCAGACGCCGATGAGTTCGATCTTCACGCCCATCCGGGACTCCATCGCCTTCTTGCTGGCGGAGAGGTGTTTCCAGACGCCCTGCCCGACGGTTCCAAAGCCGATGATCCCGAGGCCGATCTTCAACGGCTGTTGCGCTTGCTGCGGTTTTTGCGGTTTTCTCATGCAGGGTTGTGGCGTGTTTTTCGATTGCGGGAAATTTCGGGGCGCACGGCTTCGGGCGTGGAAAAAGGCCTGCCCGTGGCGGGTGATTTTTTAGAAGCGCCAGCCCAGGCCGATGGTGGCCTGGTGGGAGAGTGACGTCCCGAAGTTTCGCATGTCTCCGAAATCCAGCGCGCCGTTGGAGATGAGGCGGTATTGGAGGTCGAGACGGAGCCGGTTGGTGATCTCCCATGACACGCCAGCCGTGGCGCCGTAGCTAAAAACGGCTTCGGAGGCGGACTTTGTCAGGGAAACGCAATTCTGAGGCCCGTTGGAGTTGGGGTCGGACGGGTCCAAGGGATTGGAGATCCCATTGCGCCCTTCAAATTTGGATTTGATGGAGACCCAGGTGAATCCGAGTGTCGGGCCGATGCGGAAGCGGAAGTCTCCCAATGGCAATTCGTAGGCGAGTGTGATGTGCGCGGGAACGCTGTATTGCGTGTTTTTGCGCGTGAGAATCTCGTGGTTCAGCAGACTGCCACTCCCATACGGGGTTGTGTTGTTGAGCATCGTGTCGGTGTAGTCCCCCAAAAACAATCCCACGTCGCATGTCAGAAGGAGGTTTTTGAGGCCCGGACGCGTCTTGGAGAGATAGCCGCCAACAGAAATTGTGCCGCCAAGGAGGGTGGGGTCCTGGGTGTCCCCGTCCTTGAACTGGACGGATTGGGCGCCAAGTGCGAGGTCGACAAAATAGGGCTGTCGAACGGATTTGCGCGCGGCGGGCAGGGGGGCGGCTGACAGCACGTCAAGGTCCGCAGCCTGCGGCGTCGAGGACATCCGCGCGTGCCGCTGGCCCGCGGCGGCTGACCGCACGTCAAGGTCCGCGTCCAGGGGGACGAAGCCCTGATCATCGACGGCGACCTGGCCCGCAGCGGCTGACAGCACGTCAAGGTCCGCAGCCTGCGGCTGTCGAACGGATTTGCGCGCGGCGGGCAGGGGGGTGGGGGTGTCAGTCTGGGTTTGTAGCGCGGAGAGGTTTCCGCAGGTGCAAAGAAAGGCTGTGGAGATGAGGGGGATGGTGGCTTTCATGTCTGCATTGGAAGTTGTCGGCGTCGGCGTCTTGGCGGGAACCCTGCGAAACCACGCGGCGCCCCGCGCGGAAGGCACAAGACATGCATGGCACTCCGCCCGCGCAACCGCAAAAGACGTTGTGTTTGAAAATTTACGCCGGCGGCGTGGCGGCACCCTGCCCGCGCCTGGATTTCAGGGCCTCGGCGTAGACATTGAGGTAGGCCGCGACGGGTTTTTTCCAGGAGAAGTCCCGGGCGAGGGCGTTGCGGCGCAGGGCGGTGAATTCGGGCGGGAAATCAAAGTAAAGCTGAAGCGCGCGGTGAATGGCGTGAAGGATCTCTCCGTGGTTGAATTCATGGAATACGATGCCCGTCCCGGTTTTGGCACCATGGCCGGAACCCCAGTCTTCCACGGTGTCCGCAAGGCCGCCGGTGGCGCGCACGATGGGGAGGGTCCCATAGCGCATGGAGTACATTTGGTTGAGGCCGCAGGGTTCAAAACGGCTTGGCATGAGGAAGAAATCGGCGCCAGCCTCGATGAGATGGGCGAGCTTGTTGTCGAACCCAAGGCGGACGGCGCAGCGACCGGGGAAGCGCGCGGCGAGATTCCGGTAGCAATCCTCCAGGCGCGCCTCGCCGCTCCCCAGCAATGCGAATTGCATGTGCGCATTTTCCAGCAACGCGGGGAGAAGGTCCGCCAGCAGATCGAGGCCTTTTTGCTCGTAGAGGCGTGAGACGACGCCGAACAGCGGAATGCCGGCGTCCGGGTTGAGCTGGAGGGCGTGCTGGAGGGCGGCCTTGTTGGCGGCCTTGCCTTGGGCGGCATCCGCGGCATTGAAACGCGCCGCGATATGCGGATCGGCGGCCGGATTCCACTCGGCAAGGTCAATGCCGTTGAGAATTCCGGCGAGGTCGCCGGCCCGGTGGCGAAGCACAGGATCAAGGCCGCAGCCATGCTCCAAGGTCTGGATCTCGCGGGCGTAGTTGGGGCTTACGGTGGTGATTTTTGTGGCGTGGTAGAGCGCGCCCTTCATCAGGTTGAGCGCCCCAAAACATTCAAGGTTGTCGGCGGTGTACAACCAGGAGGGCAGGCGCAGCCACTCCATCAGCGAGGCGGGCACGATGCCTTGGTGAAAGAGGTTGTGGATGGTGAAAACGCTGGCGGCGCGACCGAGGGCGGTGCCGCGGCGCGTGGTGTTCAGGAACACGGGCGCGAGCGCGGCCGGCCAGTCGTGCGCGTGGACGACGTCGGGGTGCCATTGGGTTTGCAGGCAGAAATCCAGTGCCGCCAGGGTCAGGAAGGCGAAACGATAGGCGTCGCGCCGGGGTTCGGTGTAAATCGCATTTTCCCCGAAGAACTCGTTGTGCTCGACAAAATGGAAAATGGGGGCGGATGGCGGGGCGGGATGGGCGGGCGGGTTGAGCGTCCAGAAGCGGCAGAAGAGGGTGTTCCACGGGGAGATGTGCACCGCGACAGGATCGGGGTGGGGCGCCCAGCCGTCGCGATGACGGACGCTGCCGTAGGCGGGGATGACGACGCGCACCTCATGGCCCGCCATCGCCATCTCACGCGAAAGCGCGCCGACCACGTCGCCCAACCCACCTGTTTTCGCAAAGGGAGCCGCCTCCGGGGCAATCATCAAGATTCTCATGCTGCCCTCGATTAAACCCTTCCTCCCCCGTTTGTGAACCGCCAATCTTGGCGGCAGAACGACATCCGAAACCGGCGGTGTCTCTGAAAAGGTCGCGAGCCGCTGCCTTTGACGTCATTCCTCCCGGCATGCGGCGCGGGGGCGCCGGCGGGGGCTATGTTTCCAGAAAATTCTTGAGCAGCCTCAGCCCGTGCTCGGTGGCGTGCGATTCGGGGTGAAATTGCACGCCGTGGATGGGAAGTGTCTTGTGACGAAGCCCCATGATGGCCCCCTCCTCGGATTCGGCGGTGATCTCAAGGCAGGCGGGAAGGGTCTCACGTTCGACGATGAGGGAATGGTAGCGCGTGGCGCGGAATGGATTGGGGATCTCCTTGAAGAGACCCTCGTTGTTGTGGCGGATTTCCGAGGTCTTGCCGTGCATGAGCCGCTGGGCGCGGATGACATGCCCCCCAAAGTACTGCCCGATGGCCTGGTGGCCGAGGCAGACGCCAAGTATGGGTTTTTTCCCGGCAAAGGCGGCAATGATGGGGATGCTCACCCCGGCCTCGGTGGGTGAGCATGGGCCGGGGGATATCATTATCCGGTCGGGGTTTAGCGCCAGCGCCTCCTCGACGGTGATGGCGTTGTTGCGAAAAACGCGCTGCTCGACCCCAAGTTGTCCGAAATACTGGACGAGATTGTAGGTGAACGAGTCAAAATTATCGATGACAAGGAGCATTGGATGGGGAATTGGGAGACGGCGTGGGGACTGCGAAAATTGCTGCGGCGGGAGGGATTCACACGGGCACCCTACCGGCGCGCCCCAGTCGTGTTTTGAGGTTCTTGGGCATGCGCCAAGGGCGTCCGGGGCGCCGCGCCCTCACGCGTTTTGCCAGGCGAAAACATCCCGCTCACCAATGGCGCGCTCATGCCGTCGCGTGCGCCGCCTGAAGAACGCTGCGTGGATCAACGCCCACCACGCGCCCGCCCTGCGAAACATAAAGAAGCTGGCCAAATTCGAGGGCCTTCTTTGCGGCGGCGACCTGCGCGCGCTGCAACGCGACGCGAATCTGGCGTGTGCGCCGGGCGCTTATTTTTGCGGTTATGTTCTTCGACATGCTGTGATTATTGTTTGGATTCAGTCCTTATCAGACTTTCCATCCTGTGAATTTACTTCCGCGGATTCTTGCGTCAAGCATTTCCTGGGTGCTTGCGTCGAAGACCCACCAGTCGTCGGCAAGTTTGCGGTAGAGGTTGTTGAAGTTGTCCCAACTGCGGGTGACGCGGCGGCGGATGACCTCGGCCGGGACGGAGTGCCCGCCCTGCTGCACGCGCGCGGCAACGCGCATCACGGAGAGTTCGGGGACATCCACTTTCAGGTAGGCCAGCTCAATCTTGTAGCCGACGGCTTTCCATTGGCGGATGAAGACGACGTGGGTCCGGCCCGACAGCGTGCTTTCAATGGCGAAGTTGACGCCGGCTTCGCAGGCCTGCCGCATCTCATGGATGGCGATGCGCGATGCCGAGCGGGAGGCAAGCTCCGGGGCGAAGGGGGATAGTCCGCGCGCGATCTCATCGGTGTTGATAAAACGCAGGACGCCCGCCTCCTTTGGGAGGTATTGCTGGGCGAACGTGGTTTTTCCAGCCCCGTTGGGGCCGCCGATGATGATGCACAGGGGCATGGGTTCTCGCGGGGCGGGGCTTTTGGGGAAAGGTGGCGCGGGCGTCAATCTTGGAGGCGGCCCGGGCCGGGGCGGTCTTCCGATTGCATGCGGGGCGCCCCGATGGAGGCTCCGGAGGTGGAAGGGGGCTATCGTTTGCCGCTGGTGGCCTCGCTGCAGGCGCGAAGGTGTTCCACGGAGAGGCGCGTCCCCTCGTCGCCGGGGGCTTTCCCCTCAAATTCAATGCCGACATAGCCCTTGTAGCCGGCGTCGCGCAAGAGGCGGAAGATGCGCTTGTAGTCAAGGTCGAGCGTGTACCACTCGCCGCCGCCGTAATAGGTCTTGGCCTGCACGTAGGCCGCATGGGGGAAGACTTTGGCGAGTTTGTCGTAGGGGTTTTCGAGGAAATTGCCCGTGTCGGGAAGAAGCGCGAGCCAGGGGCTGTTGATTTCCCTGTGGATGCGCAGCATGCCCTCGGGGGTGCTGGAGAGGCCCCAATGGTTTTCAAGGGCAAGGATGACACCAAGCTCGGCGGCCCGGTCAAGGCATTGGCGGATGCTTTCGATGGCCCATTTGAAGGCGTCATCCTCGGTGGCACCCTCGGGGATCGCCTCGATGCCGCGGTTTTCCATGAGTTTGTCGAAGCTTTTGGTGGTGCCCCATTGCCCGGCATTGATGCGCATGGAGGGGATGCCGAGGCGGCTGGCAATCTCGAGGCATTTGTGGGTGTGGGCGACCTGGGCGGCGCGTTTCTCGGGGTCAAACTGGCGTTTCGCGACGTTGTAGTTCACGAAATTCTGGTGCATCGAGAGGCAGATCAAGTCGATGCCGTTGAGGAACGCGTGGCGCTTGATGCGCTGGCAGTAGGCGTTCTCCTCGCTTTCCATCTGGCGGTGAAGAATGTCGACGCCTTCCACCTCCAGGGCCGCCGCCTTGTCGATCACGGCCTCAATGGGGAATTTCTTGGGTTGGAAATGCCAGTAGGAGTAGGTGGCGATGCCCAGTTTGAAGCGGTGCTGGGAGGTGCCGTCGATTGGCGTGGGCGCAGCCGTGTTGGGCGTGGCGGTGACCAGGGGCTTGGGGTCGGCGGCATGCCCGGCATTCAAGGCGCCCGGAATGGCGATGCCCGTGGCGGCGAGGGCGCCTTTGGCGAGGAAATGCCTGCGGCTGAGGGAGGATGATGCGGTCGTGGACATGGATGGTGGTGCTGCTGGATTGAAAAATGCGGCTTGGACGCGCCCGTCTGGGCGCGCCCGTCGCGCGTCGCGCTTGCGGTGCTCAGGCGGAGGGTTCGTCCTGCTCGCGTTTGTCGGCGAGGTCTTGCAGGTGGATTTTGTCGTAATGCGACAGGCGGTTGCCGGTGAGTTTGCGGACGACGACGTAGAACGCCGGGATGAAGAACACGCCGAGCAGGGTGGATGCCAGCATGCCGCCGATGACACCTGTGCCGATGGCGCGCTGGCTGGCGCTGGCGGCGCCGCTGGCCTTGAAAAGCGGCAGCACGCCGAGCACGAAGGCAAACGAGGTCATCAAAATCGGCCTGAAGCGCAGGCGCGCCCCTTCCATGGTGGCGGTGAGCAGGTCCTTGCCCTGAAGTTGCTGCTCCTTGGCAAACTCGATGATGAGGATGGCGTTTTTCGCCGAAAGACCGACGATGGCGACCATGCCGATGAGGAAGTATATGTCGTTTGGATAACCACGGAACACGACGGCCAGGACGGCGCCAAGCGCGCCAACGGGGACGACGAGCATGACGGCAAACGGGATGCTCCAGCTCTCATAGAGGGCGGCCATGAGCAGGAAGACGAAGAGAAGCGAGATGCCTATGAGGGCCTGATCCATCGTGATTTTGCCGAGGAATGAATACCAGGAACCCGCCTCTGTGGCGATGATGGGCTTGTTGGTCTCGTATTCCTCCAGCGTCTGCTTGGCCCACTCAACCGCGAAGCTGTCAAAACCGGGCATCGAGCGCAGGGCACCCTCAAACTCGCGGATTTTTGCCATCACCGCGCCGGAGGTTTTCCCTGGGGCGACGCCGGCCTCAATGCGCATCGTGGGGTAGCCATTGTAGCTGATGACCTGCGCGGGCGCCATTATCCACGCAAACTTTGTGAACGCGGAGATGGGCACCAGGCCCCCTGCCTTGTTGTGCACGTAAAGGTTGCCAAGGTCCTCAAGGTTGACGCGGAAATTGCCCTGGGCTTGCACGATCACGCGCTGCATGCGTCCGCTGCTGGGAAAGTCGTTGAGGTAGTTGGAGCCGATGGCGGTGGCGATCACGGAGGTTATCTCGCCAAAGCTGACCCCCATCGCCCCGGCGGCGTCACGATCTATCTTGATCTCGAGTTGCGGGGAATCCTCAACGCCGTCGGGGCGGGTGCCGTTGGCGGAAAGGGTGGGGTTGGGTCCCATGGCGTCCCCGTACATCATGCCGAGCAGGATGCCGCGCGCTTGCAGGAGGGCGGAGTGCCCTTTGCTTCCGCGGTCTTGGAGGCGGAATGTCACGCCATCGGACATGCCCAATTCCGGGATCGCGGGTGGCAGGATCGGCATGGCGATGTAGGTGTCACGAATTTGGGAAAAATAGGCGAGGGCACGGTTGCGGGTCTCCGTGTGGGAGAGAAATTCCTCCGGGTTGACTCTGTCAAGGTAGGCGAGCATGGGCTTGTTCCCGCTTTTTTTGGCCGATTCCAGCGCCTTGGCGTGCGCGATGCGGCCGTGCCCGGCGTCGCGCTGGTCCCACGGTTTCAGCGTGGCGAAGACCATGCCGGAATTTTCCCCGCCGCCCGAGAAACTGAAGCCGATGACGCCGGCGGTGACCTGCACCGCCGGATCCTTCGCATAAAAATCCTCTATTTGCTTGAACACCAGACCCGTGCGGTGCGCGGAGGCGTTCGGCGGGAGCTGGATGATGTTGATGATGTTTCCCTGATCCTCCAAGGGGATGAAGGATTTTGGCAGCGTGGAGTAGAAGTGCCCAAAGCCATAAACAACCGCCACATAGGCCAGCATCATCAGGAAGGCGAGGCGGACGATATGGTGGGTGACGGTGGTGTAGGCCCTGGTGAGACCCTCGAAAATGTTGTTAAACCCGTTCCCGGCCACAAACAGGCAGTAGGCGCCGAGGAAGACAAGGGCCGCGCGGGCAAACATCAACGCCTCTCCCGCCAACGGGAGCGCGCCGGCGAAGCCAAAGGCGCCAAGGAAGGCCAGCCCCAGCAGCGCCACAAGCACGCGGACGCCGGCGGGGAGCGCCTTGGGAAAGCCGCTGAACATCGGCGCAAAGAGCGCCTTGTGAAACATGTCGGGCAGGAAAAACAGGATGGCGCCAATGCCGCGCCGTTTCACGAGAGGAGCGTCATGCGGTTTGAGCAGGTTGGCGCACAGGGCGGGCGTGAGCGAGAGCGCCAGCAGGGCGGAAAAGAGGATGGCCGCGACCATCGTCAGCGAAAACTGGCGGTATATGATGCCGACCGCGCCCGGGAAGAAGGCCATCGGGATGAACACCGAGGACAGGACGAGCGTCATCCCGATGATCGCTCCCGTGATTTGCTTCATGGCCTTGCGCGTGGCCTCGCGCGGGGGGAGGTGTTCCTCGCGCATGATGCGTTCGACGTTTTCCACGACCACGATGGCGTCGTCCACAAGAATTCCAATGACGAGCACCATGGCGAACATCGTCATCACGTTGATCGAGAAATGCAGTGCCAGCAGCACGGCAAACGCCCCCAGCAACGCCACCGGCACCACGATTATCGGGATGAATGTGTAGCGGATGTTCTGCAAAAAGAGGAACATGACGACAAAAACGAGCGCGATGGCCTCCACAAGGGTGCGGACCACGGCCCCGATGGAAACGTTGATGAACGGCGTCGTGTCGTAGGGAATGGCGAAGTCAATCGCCGGCTGCCCGGCGGCATTCTTGGGGAAGTAGGGGCGCAGGCGCTCCATGCAGGCACGGACCCCGTTGGCGGTTTCCAAGGCGTTGGCCGTGGGGGTGGACTGGATGATGATGGTGGCCGCGGGTTTTCCATCGTAATGGCCCTCAAACCCGTATTCGGCGGCGCCAAGCTCAACGGTTGCCACGTCTTTCAGGCGCACGGTGGAGCCATCAGGGTTGGCGCGAAGCTGGATGTCCTCGAATTGCCTGGCGTTTTCCAGCTGGCCCGAGGCGACGAGGATGGTGGTGCTCTGTGTGACACGCGGGGACGGGCGTGTGCCAAGCGTGCCAGCGGGAATCTGGTTGTTTTGCTCACGGATGGCCGCGTTCACCTCGCTGAACGACAAGCCGTAACCAACAAGCTTGGCGGGATCCACCCAGATGCGCATGGCTTTCTCGGAGGCCAACAATTGCGCCGTTCCAACCCCGGGGACTCGTTTCAACTCATTGTAAACGTTGCGCGCCGCATAGTCGCCGATGTCGAAGTTGGATTTGCTGCCGTCCGGCGAGTACATCGCCACCATGCAAAGAAATCCGGAATTGGCTTTTTCTATGGTGATGCCCTGCTGTTTCACCGCGTCGGGGATGCGCGGCTCGACGCGTTTGATGCGGTTTTGCACGTCCACCGCCGCGAGGTCCTGGTTGGTCCCGGGCTGAAAAGTCGCCGTGATGGTGGCCCGCCCGTTGGCCTCGTTGGACACTTCATAGTAACGAAGGCCATCCGCGCCGTTGAGTTCCTGCGTGATGAGGTCGGTGACCATCAAGTGCAAGGTTTCCGAGGTGGCGCCTGGATAGGCCACGCGGACACTGACCGAGGGAGAAGCGATTGTGGGATATTGGGCAACAGGAAGTTGCGTAATACTGATGGCTCCCGCGACCATGAGGAAGATTGCGATGACCCATGCAAAAACGGGGCGGTCAATAAAAAATCGTGCCATGTTGGAAACTATGTGATTGGGTGCTTGTGGAAACGAATTGCGACGCTATCCGCCCCGTCTGGGGTTGCAAGGCGGAACGGAAAACGTGGGGGATCCGCTTGTTTCATTTCCTGCTTTTTCAACAACACCGCCTTTTTGTTTTTCCCTCTTTCCTCGCGCCTGGGGGGAGACTTTTTCAAGTTGAACGCCTGCTCCTGTCTCATACAAGAAGGTGCTTGTGATGAGAAAAATCCCGGCCCTTTGCGTTCCTTCGTGTCCTCCCAAAATGCGTCGCGGCTTCGCCCGGTTCCTTTTTCTGGCATTCTCGTCATGCATCATTCCTGGCGGGGCGGTCCCTCCGCCCGCTCTTTTGGCGGCGGAGACCCCGGTTCGCGCGAAACCGGTGGAACCAGGCGTTGCGAAGGCCCTCACTTCCGAACCCCCCCGCGTCTCCCGTTGGAATGGTTATGAACGGCAGGACTACACATTCTCCGGGCGCGCGGTTCGCCTGGTCAAACCACGCGCGGCCGCGACGGGCAACCCCTGGCTCTGGCGCGCGGAATTTCCCGACAGCGCCCCCGCCACGGACAAGGCTTTGCTGGCGAAAGGCTGGCATGTCGCCTACTATAAAGTCTCCAACCTCTACGGCGCCCCGGTCGCCCTTGATGCGATGGATGGATTTTACGAACACGCGACAAACACCCTCAAGCTCTCCCCGACTCCCGTGCTTGTCGGCGTCAGTCGCGGCGGACTTTACGCCATGAATTGGACGGCCCGCCATCCCGACAAGGTTGCCGCCGTTTATCTGGACGCCCCCGTTTGCGACTTCAAGAGCTGGCCGATGGGACTTTGGAAGGGACAACGGGCGCGGAATGGAAAAATGGAGATCATGAGGTCCTATGGATTCAAGACGGAGGAGGAACTGATGGCTTACACCGGGAACCCCGTGGATAATCTCGCGCCGGTCGCCCGGCACCGCGTCCCCATCATAAGTGTCGTCGGCACGGCGGACAAAGTCGTCCCGTTGGAGGAAAACACCGCTGTCCTGGAAAAGCGTTATCGCGAACTTGGCGGCGAAATTCTTGTGATTCGCAAGGAAGGGGTTGGGCATCACCCGCACGGCTTGGAAAACGATCCTTCGCCCATCGTCGATTTCATTCTCAAGAAAACAAAGGAAAGGCGCGCCAATGGTGCTGCCTGCAAGTGACGTTCCAATGACTTCATCAAGGGAGACGCCCTCCGTCCATCCACCATTGAATTTTACGCGGGATGACAACCGCGCCGCGCTCAAGATCGCCATTCTGGGCACAGGGGCCATCGGCCTGTTTTATGGCGCCGGCCTTGCCCGCGCGGGACACGACGTGCGGTTCATTGCACGTTCAGATGCTGAAGTTATTCGCAATGAAGGGATTACAGTCTCCACTCTTGCGGGCGAGTGGCGGGTGCCCCCGTCGCAATTCAAGGTCTTCACCGACGTGAGGGAGGCGGGCGCGTGCGACCTTGTGTTCGTGACCCTCAAGGCCGTGGCCAACGCCAGCATGCCAGCCTTGCTTCCACCGCTGGACAGCCCGGACGGGCACACGGTGTTTGTCACCCTGCAAAACGGAATGGGAAACGTTGAGGTGCTCGCGCGTCTTTTTGGAGCCGGGCGCGCCACGGCCGGCCTGTGTTTCACATGCAATGTTCGCACGGCGCCCGGGCGTGTCACGAACACGCAAATAGGGCGCATCCAATTCGCCGAAAGCGAGGGTCCCGCCACGGACCGCACGCGCTGGCTTGCCTCCCTTGTCGAATCCGCCACTGGCGCCAAATGTGCCGCGCTTGACTCATTGGCCCGCGCCTTGTGGTTCAAACTCTGCTGGAATATTCCCTTCAACGGCCTCGCGATCGCCGCCGGAGGGGTCACCACCGACATTATTTGCGCCAGCCCGCCCCTGCGCGAGATTGCCATGGACCTCTTGCGCGAAGTCGCCGCCGCCGCGGCCGCCGATGGTGTGGAAATCCCCGGGCATCACATCCAGCGCCAGCTCGACGACCTTCCCAAAATTGGCGCCTACAAACCATCCAGCCTCGTGGATTACCTTGCCGGGCGCCCTGTCGAGGTCGAAGCCATCTGGGGCGAACCGCTGCGTCGCGGCCTCGCCCACAATGTCCCCATGCCCCGGCTTTCCATGCTCCATTCCCTCCTTCAGCACCTTTGCGCCCATGGGCAACCCGTTCGCGCTGGCTGACGTGCGAGATGGCGGAACATGCGAAATGAGAATAATTTAGACTACAATCCGGGGTCGTTGGCATAAAGGGAAAGTCCCGAAGGGGACCCGATAAATAAAAAAACGCCTCGATCTCTTTCAAGGCTTTTCCCTCGAAGCTGGCCATCTTGGATCTCCTCCGGAGCGCGGCGGGGTGCGCATGTTGCAAGTATCTCAATTTGCGAGAGATAAGGTGAAATTTATCCGGGAAATCTTCTCGCGACCAAGAATCTAAAAGAATTCCCCGATGCCTGCGGGCAGGAATGCATCGGCATGGGGCGGCCTGGCAGATCGGGAAAATACGATTCTACATCTTATTGCAAAAGCAGTAGATAGGATCCCGCAGGACGGCGGTTCCGGGAGTCTTCCGCTTATCCTCCACGCATCCTGCCCGCGTGAAAACCAGCTCCCTGCCCTCCCCCCGAAAAATTCCTCTCGCACCAAGGATTCGTTTCATAGAGCCTGAGTTTTTCGCAATAAACAACATGAGCTGTAGCAGCACTTCCAGCAATCCCACTCAATACGCCATCCCGCTCCGCAGCGCCACCAGCACCCAAGGCCGCCGCATGGCCGGCGCGCGCGCCCTCTGGCGAGCCAACGGCATGAAAGACAGCCAGTTCGGCAACCCCATCATCGCCATCGTCAACTCCTTCACCCAATTCGTCCCCGGCCACACCCACCTCCACGAAATCGGCCAGACGGTGAAACGCGAGATCGAGGCCGCGGGCTGTTTCGCCGCCGAGTTCAACACCATCGCCATCGACGACGGCATCGCCATGGGCCACGACGGCATGCTCTACTCCCTCCCCTCGCGCGACCTCATCGCCGACTCCGTCGAATACATGGTCAACGCCCACAAGGCCGACGCCATGCTCTGCATCTCCAACTGCGACAAAATCACCCCCGGCATGCTCATGGCCGCCATGCGCCTCAACATCCCCGCCCTCTTCGTCTCCGGCGGCCCGATGGAAGCCGGCGAACTCGGCGACCGCCACCTCGACCTCATCAACGTCATGACCGACGCCGCCGACACCACCATCCCCGACGCCGCCATCACCGCCCTCGAACACGCCGCCTGCCCCACCTGCGGCTCCTGCTCGGGCATGTTCACCGCCAACTCCATGAACTGCCTCAACGAAGCCATCGGCCTGGCCCTCCCCGGCAACGGCACCATCGTCGCCACCCACAAAAACCGCGCCCGCCTCTTCCACGACGCCGCCCGCCTCATCGTCGAAAACGCCCGCCGCCACTACCGCGACGGCGACACCACCATCCTCCCCCGCGCCATCGCCACCAAACAAGCCTTCCTCAACGCCATGGCCCTCGACATCGCCATGGGCGGCTCCACCAACACCATCCTCCACCTCCTCGCCATCGCCCACGAAGCCGGGGTCGACTTCACCATGGACGACATCGACGCCCTCTCCCGCCGCGTCCCCTGCCTGTGCAAAGTCGCCCCCAACTCCCCCAAATACCACATCCAGGACGTCAACCGCGCCGGCGGCATCCTCGCCATCATGGAACAACTCGCCGCCGCCAACCTCATCGACACCACCACCCGCCGCGCCGACGGCCTCACCCTCGCCCAAGCCATCGCCCGCCACACCATCCTCCCCACCCCCGCCGCCATCACACCCCCCGCCCCGTCCACTATCTCCACCGGCGCCCCGTCTGCCACCGCCGTCGCAGCCCCGTCCACCATCACCGCCGCCACCGCCATCACCACCCAAGCTGCCGCCACCGCACCCGCCGTCGCACCGTCCGCCTCGTCCACCTCGTCCACCATCCCCACCCCGTCCGCCACCGCCGCCACCGACGCGCCCCCGGCCACCCCTGCCGTCCCCACCGCCGAAGCCCTCCGCATCTACTCCTCCGCCCCCGGCCGCCGCCCCAGCCACGCCCTCGGCACCCAGGACGCCACCCACGCCACCCTCGACACCGACCGCGCCACCGGCTGCATCCGCGACACCGCCCACGCCTACACCCAGGACGGCGGCCTCGCCATCCTCAAAGGCAACATCGCCCGGAACGGCTGCGTCGTGAAAACCGCCGGTGTGGACGCCAGCATCCACCGATTCAGCGGCCCCGCCAAAGTCTACCACTCCCAGGACGCCGCCGTCCAAGCCATCCTCCTCGACCAAGTGAAAGCCGGCGACGTGGTCGTCATCACCCACGAAGGCCCCCGCGGCGGCCCCGGCATGCAAGAAATGCTCTACCCCACCAGCTACATCAAATCGAAACACCTCGGCAAACACTGCGCCCTCATCACCGACGGACGCTTCAGCGGCGGCACCTCCGGCCTCTCCATCGGCCACATCTCCCCCGAAGCCGCCGCCGGTGGCGACATCGCCCTCGTCCGCGACGGCGACCTCATCGACATCGACATCCCCGCCCGCGCCATCAACGTCCGCCTGGGCGCCACCGAGCTTGACGCCCGCCGCGCCGCCGAGCAAGCCAAAGGCCCGCTCGCCTACAAACCCTCCCGCGCCCGCCCCGTGCCGAAGTCCCTCCGCGCCTACGCCCGCACCGTCGCCAGCGCCGACCTCGGCGGCGTGCGCATCATCGACTAACCTCGCCACCCGCGCCGCACCCGGCCGACGTGAAAAAATCCAACCTAAAACACAGAAAATGCCACAACAATTAACCCAACTCAATGAACTCTCAAAGGCGGCTTGGGATTCCCAATTTCTATAAAAGGCTGGAACTTTGTTTCCGAAAAACATTCAACAAACGGCAAATTCGCGATACTGTGCATGACAAATTAAAATATCAGAATGCCAACTGAAAGAACATTAGAAACCCGGGTCCCACTCGATGTTACCCATCGAGCTTGGTATCGTGCGGATAAAATAGCTTTTCTTTCGACAACATCAGAGAAAATTATCGGGGAGCTTGCTATAAACAGTTGTCGTGATGGCTTCGATACGACTCCAGCCCAGACAAACGCTTGGCTGGAGGAAATTGGAATTTTACAAAACATCATCCCGGAAACTTTGCCATGCAGAATTTTTCTCGAATTTAACATCCCGCGTATGGGACGAAGGATTGATGCTCTGTTATTATTTAAGTTGGCCAATGTCCCGCATATAGTGATTATAGAATTCAAAGTAGGCGAAAAAAGATTCAAACAATCTGACATTGACCAAGTTTGGGATTATGCGCTTGACCTGAAAAATTTTCACAAGGGAAGCCATTCTGCTGTTGTAATTCCAATATGTATTGCAACAAAAACCGAACGAAGGGCCGTTGATCTCAAATTTTCGTCCGACAACATTGCACGCCCACTCTTTCTTGGAATCAAAGGAACACGGACATTTCTGAACCAACTATCAAACGGGAATGGAAATCTTACCTCAATGGGGAATGAATGGGAAAATACCGCGTATTGCCCGACACCAACAATTATCGAAGCCGCGCGCTCCCTTTATTCACAACATTCCGTAATGGAGATCACCCGCAATGATGCGGGTGCGAAAAACATTACAAGCACATCGGCTTGCGTGAAAACTATTATCGAAGGAGCAGCGCGTAAAAAACAAAAAACCATTTGTTTCGTAACAGGGGTGCCGGGGGCGGGGAAAACCTTGGTTGGCCTGAATATTGCGACCTTGAAACACGAAAAACGCTCTCAAACTCATGCTGTTTATTTGTCAGGAAACGGCCCATTGGTTTCCGTGTTAAACGAGGCGCTGGTGAGGGATGAAATAGCCCGGATGGCGCAAAGAGGTGAACGAAAACGAAAAGGTGACGTGGCAACGGAGGTAAAATCGTTCATTCAAAACGTTCATCATTTTCGGGACGAGGCTATCCGCAACACGGCAGCACCTTCCGAACATGTTGTTATTTTTGACGAAGCCCAGCGCGCGTGGAACTTACAGATGACACGAAATTTCATGCAGCGAAAAAAGAAAATCCTTGGTTTCAATCAATCAGAACCGGAATTTCTTATTTCCTATATGGACAGACATTTAGATTGGGCGGTAATCGTTTGCCTCGTCGGAGGTGGGCAGGAAATCAACACTGGCGAAGCGGGAATTGGCGCATGGATAGAGGCCGCAACTATAAAATTTCCGCATTGGAAAATTTGTTTATCTGACAAAATTACCGATGATGAATATGCTTCAGGAAACACTGTTGAAAAAGCGAAAAACTGCGCCAATCGAACAACATTTTATCCACAATTACATTTGGACGTTTCCATGCGTTCCTTCCGTTCGGAGAAAGTGTCCGCGTTTGTCAAAGCACTGCTGGATTTGGATATTATCCGCGGGCGGGAGTTGTTTGGGAAACTTTCCAAATACCCAATTGTGATAACACGCAATTTGCATCTTGCTAAGGATTGGCTGCGCACGAAAGCACGTGGCTCCGAACGCATTGGATTACTCGCATCTTCCAAAGCATTGCGCCTGAAACCTTATGCCATAGATGTTGGCATGGGAGCCGACCCTGTTCACTATTTTCTCGAAGGCAAGGATGACCCGCGTTCCAGTTTCTATCTCGAATCTGTCGCAACTGAATTTCAAATTCAAGGGTTGGAGTTGGATTGGACATGTGTCGCGTGGGACGGAGACTTGCGCATTTCAGAAAATAATTCGTGGTCGTATCATAATTTCCGAGGCAACAAATGGGAGAATATCCATCATAAGCAAAATCGGGATTATCTAAAAAATGCCTATCGCGTTTTACTCACGCGGGCACGGCAGGGCATGGTTATTTTTGTGCCTCATGGAAACAATCCTCCAGATGCCACACGGGATCAAAAATATTTCGACAATACCTATGAGTATTTACGGTCAATTGGAATTCCAGAAATTTTACCGCTCCCTGCAATTGAGGATAAGGGCTATTGAGAGAAATACGAATCCTTAGTTCTAAGAATTGAGAAATAAAATTTCAGGACACAAGGTTCTACATCCCAATCCATTTAGAACTTTTTTATTTATTCTTCCGCAAATAAAAAAACGTCTCGCAGAGTCTGCCTTTGCGTTAGGCTGCACCCTGGAGGTGTGTTATCAGAACTGCCTGACTGTGGCGTGACACAGGGCCGTTTCCCACATGCGACGAAATAAAGGTCTCCACACCAAGCGGATTACGCCCTGAATCTTGCGCAGATTTTTAAGGCCATGAGAATGAGGAGGAGCCAATCCCGATGAACCAAAATCCCGAAAGAACCGACAACAAACCGTCCCTCGCCCTCCGCATGCCTCCACAAATGTGCGAAACTTTCCGGACACAACCCATCGACGCCCCATTTTATGATTCCCCCGCGCGCATGTCTGCCAAGGCCCTGAAAGCCGTCTCCGCGCTGGATGCGCAAACCGTCGCGCCCCGTGTTGACCGGCTCCGCGCCCCGATTGCCAAAAACCGGCGGTATCGGCCGGGCGAGACTTCCTCGCAAGGGTAAAGCTAAGTTAGCCGCGCCCGATTGCCAAAAGCGGCGGCATCGGCCGGGGTTTCCAGGATGCCTTGCGCGGGGAGTCTTCCGCGATCCCCGGCGAACAGGGCGCCCGCCCCATCACGCCGCCGCGAAATCTTGTCGGATGGCAAGGTCTGTCAGACAACAGGTGGCGTCCCAACATTTTGTCCACCGCCCTGCCGCGGGACGGCCTAAACGTTTTTTGGACGGAAGATTCGCTCCCACAAGGATTTGCGTCGTGGCGGCGGCATCGCGGCTTCCGCGTGCGCGGCGGCGAAGAGGCCGAGGGCGGTGCTGTATTTGAATGAAAAAAGTTTCTCGGGCACCCATTCCGGGAAGGCTCCGGGGGAGACGTGACGGCCAAAAACGCTCTGCGCGACGTCGTCGATCTCGTCTTGATAGGCCATGCCCCCGGTAAGAATCAGGCCGTTTACCAGATGCTCGGGGGAGGCCAGTGGGCCAATTCTTGCGCGGATGAGCGCGAAGAGGTCCGCGGCGCGTGCGCGAAGGACCTGCCTGACGGCGTGGGTGGGAATGCGGTTGTTGGCGGAAAATCCATCCTGGGCAACGGCGTCGTTTGTGTCGGAGGGGATTGGCAGGGTTTGCGGCCAAGGTTTGGATTTTAACCCGTTTTCACAGCGTAACTTGCTGGCGACAATATGATTTTTGAGACCAAAGGCCACGCAAAGGTCCTCGTCAAAATGGTCCCCGCCCACGGGCAGGACGTCCGTGCCGACGATGTGGCCGCGGGCGTAAAGCACGTAGTCGGTGACGCCCGCGCCGATGTCCAGGACGAGCACGCCGGTTTCGCGGTCCCTTGGCGTGGAATGCAGGAAGGCGGATGCGCAGCTGGATGGCAGCATGAGGTCGAAGTGCAGGCCGAGCCGGGTTTCGAGGTGCCAGAGAAGGCTTTGGTATTCGTGGTCCAAGGCGACGGCCCAGTAACCGGATTTCAGTGACCGTGCCGGTTTTCCAATGGGCTTGGGAGTCAGGATGCCGTCGAGGAAGGTTGGTTGCCCGCGGCTGAAACAGCGTGTGTATCCCGGCGGAAAGGACTCTTTTGCGATGGCGGCGCGTTGTGCCTCGCGGAGGTTTTGAGGGCGGACAAGTGTGTTTGGGGGGATGGCGATTTCTCCAGTGAGGCGTTTTCCGAGGAGTGTGGGGCCGGTGATGGAGATGGCGGAGGTTGAAATTTTAATCCTGCAATGAGCGTCATTTTCGGCTTTCTGGCAGGCTTTTCCCAATGCTTCCGCGAGCTTTCCTTCGTCGAGAACCCTGCCCTTGCAAAGCGCGCCGCCGGTCTCGCATTCCCCCATCCCGAGAATTTTTGGAAAAACGTTCTGCCCCGGCCTTGGGCGCTCCCCGACGATGACCACGACTTTCGAGGTGCCGATGTCCGTGACGGCAATGTATTGGGAATCGGCGCTCATGGGTGGTTGGGATCCGGGAATTCGGTCTTGCGCGAGTCAATGACGGGCCGCAGGAGCACCACCCGCTGGCTTTGATTGGTTCCGGGGCTGGTTTTTTCCTCGTACATGCATAGGTCGAATTGGGAAAACTGGGCGGATTCCTGTGTCATTTTTGTGGTTATCCATTGGCGCACGCCGGACTTTGCGTATTCGCGCAATTCGCGGGCGAAGCGTTCCGGTTCGGCGGAAAAAACGAGTTGGCGCAGACGCGTGCCCGCAGGCATGGGGAATGGCTGGCGTTGCGGGTCAAGGATGACGCGAATGTAAACGGGGGGGCGTTTTACTTGATAAAATGTTGGTGCAGATGCACTTTCGGTTCCGATGGCGGGAGGGAGCGCCCGGTAGTCCCGGGCGGAGATGCAGAGCCATTTTTGCATCTCATCCCCAAGTGTTTGCGCGGCAATCTTTGCGAACATGGCCAGCGTTGCGCCACCCCGGATGGCGGAAAGTGCCATGGGGGTGGGTGGTGATGGGGCATCGTCTTTTTTGGCCGTGTGCGCGGATGTCTGGGGATGGGGATTGGGGGACGTTTTTTTATCCTCATTCTCCTCCGGGAGAGTGATTTCCGATTCTGGTATGTCACGGATTTCCGGAAGCTGCCGGCGGAGTGTTGAAGGGTAGTTGATGGCGCTGTAAATCACGCCCTCGTTGTCCACAAATCGCATTATCGGGCCGTTGGAGCCTTTCTGGACATAGCGAAAGGCGGGAGTGCGTTCCCAAACGGAAAATTTTATGTCATTCCCGTCGAGTTGGGGCGTGAAGGAGGCATGCTTGATTTGCTCAAGTTTGTAGAGTTTTTCGAGTACTTGCCCGGAGGTCAGTGGAGCGGAGCCTTTGGGGGCGAGGATGTTTTGTTTGAACCATGTCTCGGTGAGAAAGGGTTCTGAACTTTTGAAGGAGGAGAGACGGGCTGGCACCGGTGCCCTGGTGCTGAGTGTTTCGCCGTATTCCCATGCGAAAAAAATAATTAAGGCGATGAGGCAGACGAAGAATGTGATGAGGGCAATGTCTGAACTTTTCCAAGGGGTTTTTGCGGGTGCGTGGGGTTGTGGTGCGCTGCTTTTCCCAAAGCCGGCGACTTCGTTATTGAGAAGATCCTCGATCTGACGCTCTTTCTTGATTGGTTCCATTTTCGTGTCCCGCCCCCGGCCTTTTGCCCGAGGGATTATCGTGCCCGTGAGAAAAGCCGTCCATTCACGCGCACGTCAACGCGAATCACCGGTTTCAGCGCCGGCTCCCGCAATGGCGCATGCGCTTCCGGATTCACGCCGCCGGGGTTGCTCTGATGCATGCAACAGGCCTGCGAAGGGTTTTCTGGCTTTTGCCCGGAAAAACGCAGGTTCATGCCAGAAGGCGGGCCGGCTTTGCGACGAACACCCCTGGGGCGGGCATTTCATTCCGTCCAGAGGTGTTCTTTTTTAACGCGGCGCGCGGCCGGGGAGCGAGGGAGGCCTATGCGTGGAATCCGGCGCGCGGGGCGGGTGATTTGATCAGGGCGTTGGCCTCGGGGTCGTTGATGAACTCCTCCTTGGCAAAGCTCCAATTCAGCGTGCGGCGCAGCCGCAGGGCGATGTTGCCCATGCAGATCACCTGTGTCAGACGCCCGGCGTAGCTGAAGTCCGAGACCGCCTTTTTCCCGTTTCGGATCGCATTCACGAAGTCCTTGTAGTGGCCGCCCTTGAACCGTCCGTATTTTTGGGGCGGCGCCTTCGCTTTCAGCTCGGCAAATTTTTCATGTGGGGCGGTGTAGAAATAGTCGCCGTACTGGCCCATATTGAAGGCGAGTTTTTCGCCGTAAAACAGGCTTCCGTTGAGGGTCAGGCCGTCTTTTTGGCGTCGGACGAGGCCGCCGTTTTTGACGGCGCCTGGGTGAAGATTGAGCGCCGGGTTCTCCGGAAGGTTCTCATCGTCCTCACGGTTTCCTTGATAGTGGAGGCCTTCCGGGGGGACCGGGCGGAAGTTCCTTCCATGCCACCAGACGATCTTGACGGGGCCGCGCGTGGCATTGGCCGGGAAATGAAACACCATCTTGGCGTGGCCGGGGTAAGTGATGGGGGAGGTCTCCTTGAGTTCGAGAATCTCGATTTTTTCCGGGATATCCAGGTCAAGAATATAGTAGGCCGGATCCATGATGTGGGCGGCCATGTCGCCGAGCGAGCCGCTGCCAAATTCGTGGAAGTTGCGCCACGTCCCGGGGTGCAATCCGGGGATGTAATCGCGATATTGGGCGGGGCCGAGCCAGAGATCCCAGTTGAGGTTGGCCGGCACGGGGCGTGTCTTGGGGAAAGACTGCACCGCGCCCATGTGCTGCCCATCCCAGCAATCCACTTTTTGGATTTCGCCGAAGAAACCGGCCTCACGCCACTCCTTCACCATGCGGATGTGATTGCTGGAGTGGCCCTGGTTGCCCATCGAGGAGACGATCTTTGCGTCAGCCGCGGCCTTGGAGAGGCGCCGCACCTGGTCGAGGCTGTGGGCCATCGGTTTTTGGACATAGACGTGCTTGCCGCGCTGGATGGCGTCGAGCGCGATGGTGAAGTGGCTGTGGTCCCCGGTGGAGACCACGACGGCGTCCACTTCCCTTTGCAGCTTGTCGAGCATGACCCGGTAGTCCTCGAAGGGGGCGGCCTCGGGATACATCCCGCACACCTCCGCCAAGCGTTTGGAGTCCACATCGCACAGGCCGCGGATGGTGGCCTGGCCGATTTTCATGCCTTTGATGTCCGTCTTGCCCTGGTTGCCGAAACCGACGGCGGCGATGTTGACACGGTTGCTTGGGGCGTCCTGCCCGCGCAACCATCCCGAGGGGATGATAAGGAAGCCGGCGGCGGCGCCGGCAGTTTTCAGAAAGTTGCGCCGCGAAACGGGAGCGGCGCCAGCGGAGGGCGTGTTGGCGTTGTGCATGTGCGGAAATGTTGTGGGCTGTAACAGCGTTGTTGTGGTGGAGTTCCGGCTGGGAGCCGGCTTGGCGGGCGGGTTGCCTATGGGAAGCGCAGTTTATGCTCGATGCCGTCCAGCAGCGCCTGGACGGAGGCCTCGATGATGTTTGTCGAGACGCCAACGGTGCTCCAATGGGCGGAGCCGTCGCCGGACTCGATGAGGACTCGCGTGGTGGCCCGGGTCGCGGCCTCGGGGTTGAGGATGCGGACGCGGTAGTCTGTGAGCTGGATGCCCGCCGCGCCGGGGTGGGTGCGTTCCAATGCGGCGACGAGCGCGGCGTGCAGGGCGTCCACGGGGCCGTCGCCCTCGCCCACGGTGTGGTGCATCACCTCCTCGCCCCCGGTGTTCACGCGGACTTTCACCGTGGCCTCGCTGACCGTGCGCCCGCCGGATTCGCGTTTTTCGACAATGACGCGGAAGCTGTCCAGCTGCACCTTGGGCGGGCTGCCCTCGAGCGCGCGCTGGAAGAGCACCTTGAAGGAGCCGTCCGCGGATTCGTAGGAGTAGCCCTCATTCTCACGGCTTTTGACGGCATCCAGCGCCACGCGCAGCTGGTCGCGCCCGGCATTCGCGGTGCACAGGCCCAGCTCGGAGGCCTTGAGCTGGATGTTGGCGGCCCCCGCGAGTTCGGAGACAAGGATGTGGCGTTGGTTGCCGACGAGGGCCGGGTCGATGTGTTCGTAGGTGGCGGGGGATTTCGCCACGGCGTTCACATGCGCGCCAGCCTTGTGGCAGAAGGCGTCGCGCCCGACGTAGGGCTGGCGCCGGTCGGGCTTTTGGTTGGCGAGGTCGGCCACGCGCGTGGAAAGGGTCCGCAAACCGCGCAGGGAGCCGGAGCCGATGGCGTGCCGGCCGAGCTTCAGCTCAAGGGAGGGCATGATGGTTATGAGGTCGGCGTTGCCCGTCCGTTCACCGTAGCCGTTGATGGTGCCTTGAACCTGGGTTGCGCCGGCGCGCACGGCCTCAAGGGAGTTGGCGGCGGCCAATCCGGCGTCATTGTGGGCGTGAATGCCTATCTGGACACCGGGGAACTCGGCGCGGACGGCGGTGGTGATGGCGTGTATCTCGTGGGGGAGCGTGCCGCCGTTGGTGTCGCACAGCACGAGGGCCGCGGCGCCGTGCGCGTGCGCGGCGCGAAGGACGGAAAGGGCGTAGGCGGCGGATTCCTTGTAAGCGTCGAAAAAATGCTCGGCGTCAAAGAAGACGACGCGGTGGTGCGTCTGGCTGAGGAATCCGACGCTGTCGGCCACGATCTGAAGGTTGGCCTCCGGGGTGACGCGAAGGACTTCGCGCGCCTGGAGCAGGGAGCTTTTGCCAAAGATGGTGACATGCTCGGTGCCGGCGGCGAGCAGGCCGGCGAGCTGGGGGTCGTCGCTGGCGTCGAGATCGGCGCGCCGCGTGCTGCCGAATGCGGTGATTTTGGCGTGCCGGAGCTTTTCCATCCGGATTTGGCTGAAGAATTTCCGGTCACGTGGATTTGAGCCGGCAAAGCCGCCTTCGATGAAATCCACGCCAAAATCGTCGAGCAGGTGGGCAAACAGGATTTTTCCGGAGTCGGCGAAGGATATGCCTTCCCCCTGCGCGCCGTCGCGCAGGGTGGTGTCGTAGATGGAGACGCGTGGATTCTCTGTGGAGGCTGTTGTGCTCATGTTTTCAAAGGGGATCCCGTGCGCCCGGCCTGCGGCGGACGGGCTGCCACCGGGGCGGGCGGCTTGTGGTGGCGGGTGTCTTTCCAAGGCTGGCCGCGTGCCTTTCGCGCTTAAAGCAAGGTGGCGCCATCGCCTGTGATGGCGTGAAAGACCGAGGGGCTGTCTCCAAATTTTTCAGCGTAGGCCGCGGCGACTTGCTCCGCGGACCGGCTGTCGAAGGATTCGTCGGTGAGGGCCATGACGGCCCCGCCAAAGCCGCCGCCCGTGAGGCGCGCGCCGTACACACCCGGTGTCTTGGCGAGGTGCGCGGCGAGGTGGTCAAGCTCGTCACAGGAGTTTTCGAAGAGCAGCCGCGAGCTGTTGTGCGATGCATTCAGGGCGCGACCGACCGCCGCAAGGTCGCCTGTCTTGAGCGCGGCAAGGGTGGCGTGGACGCGCCCGGTTTCGTCCACGACGTGCAGGGCGCGCTTGTGGCGTGCGACACCCAGCGCGGCTTCCGCCGCCGCGACCTGCTCCCTGGTGGCCGAGGCCAGATTGCGCAGGCCCGGGGTTGCCGCGGCGAGCATGGCAAATGCCTCGCGGCACTCGCGGTTGCGCTCGGCGTAGAGGCCGTCGATGAGCGCGTGCTTTTTGCGCGTGTTGAACACCCAGAAGCGCGCGCCACCGGGCATCGGGCATGTCGAAAAGGTGTTTTCCGCGCAATCGATCAGGACGAGCGAGCCGGCTTTCCCGAAGGCGCTGGTGCCCTGGTCGAGGATGCCGCAGGGCATCCCGACGAAGGTGTTCTCGGCGGCGCGCCCATGGATGGCGGCACTTCGGGGATCAAGCGGGAAGTTGTGGAGGCGCGCAATGGCGTAGGCGGCCGCAAGCTCGATTGCCGCGCTGCTGGAGAGTCCGGCGCCGATGGGAAGATCGCTTACGAGGGCGATGTTAAAGCCCCGCTCCGCCCGCAGGCCGGCGTCGCGCAGCACCTTGAAGACGCCAAGTACATAGTTGGCCCACATGGCGTCCCCGGTGAGGGGGGCGATGTCCGCCAGCGCGACCTCGGCGATGGTCTCGCGCGCGTCGCTTGCGAGAAGGATTTTGGCGTCATCGCGGGGCGAGATGGCGGCGGTCACGTAGCGGTCAATGGCGGCGCCGATCACCGGGCCGCCGTTGTAGTCAAGGTGGTTCCCGATGAATTCCAAGCGACCCGGCGCGCGGGCCACCAAGGCTGGCGTGGTGTGAAATTTTTGGGCGAAGTACTGGCGAATATCCATGTTTTGCCCCCAAGATGCCGTTTTTCGTGTCATTCCGCAAAAGAAAACTCGGCACGGACGTTTCATCCGGGGGGTGGCGCGGCTTTTTGCGCCGCAAAGAGAAATTCGCGATTTCCGTCACCGCCCTCGATCGGGGAGTCGGTCACGTGGGAAGACTGGATGCCGGGAAGTTCCTTGGAGGCAAATTCCGTGATTTCGCGAACGACGCGCTCATGCACTTGCGGATCGCGGATGACTCCGCGGCCTTTGTCCACCTCGGCTTTCCCGGCCTCAAACTGGGGTTTTATCAGCGCCACAAGCCAGCCGGACCGGGCAACGCGCCGCCAGGCGGGGGCGAGCACTTTCCTGAGGGAGATGAACGAAAGGTCCATGACGACAATCCCGAACATGGGAAGGGGCAGGACTGTGTCGTCGAGCAGCCGGGCATTGATTTTCTCAAGATTGGTGACGCGTGGATCGCTCCTCAGGCGGGGATGGAGTTGCGCGCGCCCGACGTCAACGCACACCACGCCAGCCGCGCCGTTCTGCAGGAGACAGTCGGTGAAGCCCCCCGTCGAGGCGCCGATGTCGAGCGCATGGAGGCCCGCGGGGTTTATCTGGAAGCGGCGAAGGGCGGCGGCAAGCTTCTCCCCGCCCCGGCTGACATAGGGCGGAGGCGCCGCGACGGACAGCGGCGCGTCGATCGGGAACAGGTCGGAAGGCTTGCCCACCACGCTGTCCGGGCCGACGCGCACCTTGCCAGACATGACAAGCGCCTTCGCGATGGAACGTGAAGGCGCTTTGTTTTGCAGAACGAGCAACTCATCCGCGCGAACTTTCCGGGGTTTTTCCACGGCGGTCAGTCGCGACGGGTCAAAAAGATCTGGATGACGTACCAAAGCAGCGTCATGAAGGCGGCGAAGATGATGGTTGCCGCGCCGATGTGCTGGCTTGTGTCGCAGGAATTTTTGAGCTGGTGCGTCTGCCAGAGTATCGCGGCGGACATGAGAAGAGTCATGGCGATCGCGAACCAGACGCCGACGGTGACGCCGAACAGCGTGAACAGGACAATCGCCCCCAGCGCGAGGAAGGAGCCTATGATGACGGCGGTGCGCAGGAAGGAGAAGTCGGTCTTTGTCATGAACACCGTGGCCGTGAGCGCCGCGAAGAGGGCCGCGGTGGAGACGCCGGCAGGAAGCAGTATCTCGGCAAACGCGTCGTCGGGGTTGCCTCCGGATTGAACGAGCACCACGCCAATGAGGGGAACGAAAAGCACGGCGTAGGCGGCGATGTGGATGCCGAGGCCGAGGTATTGTGTCGCGCGGGTCTCCCCGAAGGCAAAACGCTGCCCGAAGTGGGTGGCGACCCAGAAAACCCCCAGCACGAGCAGCCAGCTGAACTTCGCGGCAAACATGAGCTTGATGATCGGGACGGCGGCACCGGATTCAAAGAGTCCGCCAAGCAGCACGGCCCACGCGGCGAAGGCAAGCGCGGCGGTGCCATAGGTCTTGCGGTAAAAACTGGCGCGCACATCTGCCGGCGCGGCGGAAACAAGGTAGGTGCGGTTTGAATAATCCATGACGCGCCCGAGGTTGCCGCCTCGATTCAGGCTGTCAAGGTTGGGGGCGGGGCGGCGCGTCCGCGTGAGGGCGCAAAGGGGATTCCCGCAGGGGGGCGGGAAGAAGGCAAAAAACAACACGCCCCAAGGTCGCAATGGACCCTGGGAGCGTCATATCCGGCGGCGTGATGGGGAGGGCGGAGGGCGCCTCACGCAGCCTTGGTTTTCGCGGCGGCCTTGGCCAGCTGTGACTTAAGGCGGTTCGCCTTGTTCTTGTGGACGATACCGGTTTTTGCGGCTTTGTCGAAGGCGCTGGCGGTGGTTGCGACCGCCGCCTTCGCCTTGTCGGTGTCGTTGCCTTTGACAGCCTCGCGCGCGGTTTTGGTGAGGGTCTTAAGACGACTGCGCACTGCCTTGTTGGCGGCGGTGCGTTTTTCCGTGCGGCGGATGTCTTTTTCGGAGGACTTGATGTTAGCCATGCAAATTGGAATTGGAGGGCGGAGGATGCCGCACCCGCCGGGCATGTCAACCTTTTGGCGCAGGAAAATGGGCTGTTTTTTTGGGAAGGGAGGCGTGTTTTGCCAAGAAATTCTGCCGCAGGTTTGGAGCGCTCGACAAGGTCGTGCGTTTGGACATAGGTTGGCGGCGCAAAAAACATGCCTGACGCCACTCCCACCAGCACCATCGCGCCCAATGCCACTGCCGCCTCCGCCACGCCCCGCGTCCCCGTCGCCGTGATCGACTATGGGATGGGCAACCTGCGCAGCGTGGCGCGCGCCCTTGAGCATTGCGGCGCGGTCGTGACGCTTGCGGCGCGGCCTGCGGACATCCCGGCTGACGCGCGCGCGCTGGTGTTTCCAGGACAAGGGGCGATTGTGGACTGCATGGATTGCCTGTCCCGGACGGGCTTTGACGGGCTTATTCGTGAGTGGATCGCCGCCGATCGCCCGTTTTTTGGCGTCTGCCTTGGGCTGCAGGCGCTTTTCGGGCACTCGGAGGAGGGCAATTGCGAGGGTCTTGGCATTTTTCCCGGAGTCGTGCGGCGTTTTCCGCGCAACACGGCGCTCAAGGTGCCGCACATGGGCTGGAACACCGTGGACTTCCGCGCCGGCGCCCCGCTTGCGCAGGGGCTTCGCGCATCCGGCGAGGCGTTTTATTTTGTGCACAGCTACCACCTTGCCGAGGTCCCGCCCGGACTTGTTTGGTGCGAGACGGAGTATGGCTTTCGTTTTGCGAGCGGGATCTGGCGTGGCAACTGTTTTGCCACGCAGTATCACCCGGAAAAAAGCCAGTCTAAAGGGTTGCAACTTTACCGGAATTTCTTAACCCACGCCGCCGCCCTCTGATGGCGTGGCGCCTTGGCGCGCGCCAGACCGGCGGCGTGTGTGCCGTGCCGGATGCATTGGCGCAAAGTGGCGCGGCGTCTTCCCGTTCGGATGCGCCGATGCGACAACCACGAACATCAACGACTGAACGCAGCATACCTCCATGAATCAACAAGCCTTCCCCGCGACCACCACCGCCCCAGATCCTTCTGCCCGGCTCGTCCTGCCGGACGGAAGGGATGTCCTGCTGCCCATTCTCAGGGGCACCGAGGGCGAGCCTGCCTTTGACATCACGCGCCTGCGCGAGCAGACCGGCTCCATCACTTTTGACGAGGGGTATGCCAACACCGGTTCCTGCCAAAGCAATGTCACATACATAGACGGCGAAAAGGGCATCCTGCGTTATCGCGGCTACCCCATCGAGCAGCTCGCCGAGCATTCGCACTTTGTCGAGACCGCCTATCTGGTCATCTACGGCGAGCTGCCCACGCGCCCGCAGCGCGCGCGCTTCTCGGCCCTGCTCACCGAAAACGCGCACATCCATGAGCGCATGGTCTATCTTTTTGAGAGCTACCCGCGCGACGCCCACCCGATGGCCCTCCTTGGGGCGATGGTCAACGCCCTCGCCTGTTATTACCCTCATCTGGCGACAAACACCCATTTTGGCGAGACGGACAATTTTGACGAGGCGGCCGCGACGCTCATTTCCAAGGTGCGCACCATCACGGCGATGGCATACCGCATGAGCAAGGGGCTTCCGGTCATCTACCCCAAGCGCAGCCTCAACTACTGCGAGAACTTCCTGCACATGATGTTCTCCGATCCCTATGAGCATTTTGAGTGCCCGCCCGTCGTCTCCCGCGCCCTCAACCTCATCCTGCTTCTCCACGCCGACCACGAGCAGAACTGCTCCACCTCAACCGTGCGCATGGTCGCCTCCTCCGGCGCCAACCTGTTCGCCAGCGCGGCCTCCGGCGTGTGCGCCCTGTGGGGGCCGTTCCACGGCGGGGCCAACCAGGCCGTCATCGAAATGCTCCAAGCCATCCACGATGACAAGGACGACGGCACCCGTTTTGTTGCCGAGGCCAAGGTGGGCAGGCGGCGCCTCATGGGATTCGGGCACCGCATCTACCGCAATTACGACCCGCGCGCCAAAATCATAGGGAAGGCCTGCGAGGAGCTTCTCAATGAGCTTGGCGTAAAGGATCCGCTGCTGGACATCGCCCGCCGCCTGGAAAGCATCGCCCTGAGCGATCCCTATTTCGTTGACCGCAAGCTTTACCCCAACGTGGATTTTTACAGCGGGATCATCCTGCGCGCCATCGGCATTCCGATAAACATGTTCACGGTGATGTTTGCCATCGGGCGCATGCCCGGGTGGGTGGCCCATTGGCGCGAGGTCGCCTTTGCGGGGCGCCCGCGCATCTACCGGCCCCGCCAAATCTACACCGGCCCCTCCGTCCGCGACTATCTTCCCGTGGATTTGCGCGAATAAGCATGCGCCAGGGAAAAGGCCCCGGCCGCGCGTGCGGCATGTTTTGCCGTCCTTTGTTCGCGGGGCGGCCGGCTTGTGACGCGCTGCCCCGGGTTTTCCGTCCTTTTCCGGGATGCCAAACAACCCTGTGGCGGCGCGCCCTATGCCTGTGGCACCGGCAAAAAACTGGAGAGCCATTTGCGATGCGGGCCGGAAAGGGAGATCTGCGAAAGCTGGCCGGCTGGCATCCATTCAAGACTGCCGGCAAGGGTGCCCGTGGAATGGCGGGAGCCGTGAATCCGGACATTTCCTGCAGCAAAGACGCCGGCGTTCGCGGTGTCGGCGGCATTTCGCGCACAATGAAGCTCCTCGGGGCTGGCCCGGCAAATGACCTCGGTGATCAACTGGTTGGAAATGGCGCGTTTTTTCACAAAAACCGGCCCGGCTGCCGGGTGGAAATGCGGAAACAGGAGGACGTCGGGAAGCTCATAAATCCCGGAAAGACGGCGTGCCTTCGTGTCATGGCGGAAGAGCAGGATGTGCCCGGAGTCCACGCATAGGAGGCGCGTGATTGTGATTTTTTCCGTTTTCCGGGGCAAAAAACGCGGAAACTCCTCTGGATTTCCCGTTTTTCCCGCAACACAAAAACCCTCCAAGGGACAATGCGGGCAGAGCGGCGTCCGCGGCAGGCAGATCAACGCGCCAAGTTCCATGACGGCTTGATTATGAATGCCCGGCGCGGCGGGATCCAGCAAGCACCCGGCAGGCGCGGCGAATGCCTTTGCGGCGGCAGTATTATCCCGGAATTCGCGGGTGTCGCCCATGAGTCGCGAGAGGACACGGACGACGTTGCCGTCAACCACGGCCACAGGCTCGCCGCAAGCAATGCTGGCGATGGCGGCGGCCGTGTAAGGGCCGACACCCGGCAAGGCCGCCCATTCGCGGGCTGTCAACGGCGGGGAAGGCATGGAGGCGACAGCCATGGCGAGCCGGCGCAAATTGCGCGCCCGCGTGTAGTACCCCAGTCCTTCCCACGCCTTGACCACGGCCTCCTCGCTTGCGCCAGACAGCGCCTTGAAATCCGGCCACAGCGTTGTCCAACGCTTGAAATACGGCCGGACGGTGTCGACGCGTGTCTGCTGGAGCATGAATTCCGAGACAACGGTCCGGTAAAGGGACGGGGTCTCGCGCCAATCCATGTGCCGTTGATTTTTGGCAAACCACGCCGCCAGCATGGCGCGGAGGGCCGGCAAATCGGATGCCGCAGGCAGGCAGTGGGACGGGGAATCGGGCATTCTGCTTAACCGCGTGCGGCCCCGGAGACGGCAAAACGCGCGAGGGCGGGTTGCACCATGCGCTCGCACAAAGTCTCGAAATCAAGGCCCTGGCAGCTGGCGCTTTTCGGGAAAAGGCTGGTGGCAGTCATCCCCGGCATGGTGTTGATTTCCAAGAATATGCGGGAGCCATCCGGACGCAGGATGAAGTCCGGGCGCGCAAAATCGCGACACCCGCAAGCCTGAAAAATACGCTCAGCCTCGGCGGCCGCGGCCGTGGCAATCTCGGGTGCGACAGGCGCGGGATAGATGTACTCGCTGGCCCCTGCGGTGTATTTTGTCGAATAGTCATAACGCCCCCCGGCGGGACGAATCTCCACAATGCCCAAGGCCTTTCCATTGAGAATGCCGACAGTCATCTCACGGCCCGTCTCGCGCGCCTCGGCAAGCCAGCGTCCTGCGGGAAGCCCGGCGAGGGCGCTGGCCACGGCCGCCGCACCGCACAGGAAATGCAGGCCGACGCTGCTGCCTTTGTCCACAGGCTTCAAAACGATATCATCGGAACCAAGGGCGGCAAAAATCTCCTCTGGCGATGGTTTTGCCGGCACTCCGCCTTCTTCCTTGCCGGCAACAGCCACATTGAAAGCAAAACCGGCGGCAACAGCCACTCCGGCCTGGCGAAAACGCTGCTTCGCCGCCGCCTTGTTGATGCAAATCCGGCTGGCCTCCGCGCCGCAGCCGACGTAGGCGAAACCTCGCGCGTCAAGTTCGCCTTGGATCCCGCCATCCTCGCCGTAGTCGCCATGTATGACGGGAAAAATAACGTGCCGCGCCGGATCAAGCCCGTCAGGCAATAGATTGGCTTCGAGCTGGTGGAGTTTCACGCGCCCGGCGTGCCGTTTCTCAAGCGCCTCGGCGACCGCCTTGCCGGAACGCAGCGAAACGTCGCGCTCCGGGGAAACGGCTCCGCACAACACGGCAATCTCCACGTGCCCGGAAAGTGGCAATTTTTTGGATGACATTGAAGAGGGTGACTGGCGGCAATCTGCCACGGAAGCGGTTTTGGGCAACATTCTCTTGGGACAAGTCCACACACACTCAGGAAAAGGTCTGTCAGCCCCCCCTGGGCGTCGTGAAAAACGCTTGCCACGGAATGGGGTCCAGACACCCTTCCGTCTCGTCGACTTTGTGTTGCCCGGATGGCGGAATTGGCAGACGCGCCTGACTCAAAATCAGGTTCCGAAAGGAGTGTGGGTTCGAGACCCTCTCCGGGTACCAAAAAAAAGAGAAGGTCCAAAAAGCTTGGATGAAACGCGCCGCTTCGCGGAAAAAGCGCTGGTGCCGTCTGATTTGCGCCTGTTTGCGTCTTTTACGCCGGATTTCGGCATTGGGCCGGACGACGTGTAAGAAGCAGCCTCAATGAAGTTTGGCCAGACGGTTATTTGGCGGAGGAGTCCGGCTGGCGGGAGGGGGAGGCGTGGCCTTCTTTTGGATGCCCGTGCCGACGTTTCCATTTTTGCCGAATCGCCTCGGCTTCAGGATAGCGCGCAAGGGTGAGCAGCGCGAAGTAGAGTGCGACAGCCCCGGCAAGCGTGGCCGATAACGTGAGCGCGCTGGCGAGTTTCCCCGCAAACAGGTCGCCCAAGCCGTGGCAGGAAAAAAAGCGGCCCAGCCACCGCGCGAGAGGCAGGGCGGCAAAACGCCAGCCGGCCCAGGCGCCGGCGCCCATCACGGCGGAGGCCGACAGGCACTGCAGCAAGGGGCGCAACAACGGCTCCCGGATAAAATCCGCGCCGTGGCGCCGCAGCATGAACCGCAACGCGACGGTCTGGAACACGGCCCCGGCAAGGTTGGCGCACGCAAGCCCGGGTGCGCCAGCAAACCAGGCCAGCACGGGGGAAAGCGCAAGGTTCAGCAGGAAAACCGCCACCGCCAGCCGCGCCTGCGGACGTGTCACATGCACGGCATTCAGGGCGCGCCCCATGAGCGCGATGGCGCCATAGAATGGCATCGCGGCCGCGAACACGCACAAAAGCGGCAAGGTGGCCGCGGTGGCGGTGGCGGTGAAGCGGCCTTGCTCAAAGAGCAACTCCACGATCGGCCCGCAGAGCGCGAACAACCCGAAGGCTGCCGGGATGTTGATGGCGAGGATGAGGCGCATGCCGTGCGCAAATTCGGCCCCCATGCGCTGCCGCTCCCCCCGCGCGGCGCACAAGGCCATCGCCGGGAATATCACGGTGGCGACCGTGATGGCGAACAGGCCCACAGGCAGTTCCACGATGCGGTTGGCGTAGTGGTAGAGCGTGAGCGCATGGTCATCCACCCCCAGGGCAAGAAAGCGTGAGACAGCCAGGTTCAGCTGTTGGACGCCCGCGCCGGCCAGCGCCGGAAGAAAAAGCATCCGGAGACGCGCCATGGGGTCATCGATGACGGCGGTGCCGACACTGTGGGGCGTGGCAGCGGGGGTCTGCGTGGCGGCGGGCGCCGGAAAGGCCGCCTCCGGCAAACGGGATTCACGGATCCGCCAGCCCTCGCGCAAACGCATGGCGAGCGCGGGTGCGAGAAGTTGCGCGGCGCCCCCGGCAAGCATCCCGCCGCAGGCCCATAGCGCGATGGCCTCCATGTCGCCTTGCGCGAACCAGAACCCTCCAAGGCACAGGGAGGTGATGATGCAGGCGTTGAGAAGCAGCGGGCCAAGGGAGGTGACTCCAAATTTTCCCAGAATGTTCAAGGCGGCTGCGAAAACCGCCGCAAGGCATGCCAGCGGCATGTAGGGCATGCACCAAACCACGAGTTTGGCGGCAAGGACGTGGCGTCCGGAAACGCCGGAAGTGGACACGGTCCGCAGCCCATCCACGCCGGCCTCCGGCGCGATGGCGGGGTCTCCGCCGTGCCATTGCACAAAGGCGAACGCGGCAATCATCAGGGCGAGCGTTATCGCCGCCATTGCCGGCGCGGCGACACGAAGCAGCCTGTTCAGCAGGCGGAATGCCTGCCCGCGCCCCCCGGCGCGAAGCTCGCTGGACATCACGGGCACGAGCGCCGCCGTGAGCGCTCCCTCGCCGAGCAAACGCCGGAACAGATTGGGGATGGTCTGCGCCATCACGAGCGCCGAGGCGGCCATTCCCGCGCCGAGAAAATAGGCCGTCAACTGGTCGCGAACCAGGCCCAGCACGCGCGATCCCAGTGTCCCGGCGGCCGTGACCGCCATCTTTCCGTAATGTCCGCCGCCTCCTCCTTGATTTCGGGAGGAGGCATGCCGCGGGGCGGACTCGTGGTCCGGCCTTTCCGGCGCGGGCGTGGAAGTGGTGTTTTGGGAAATCATTGGCGCGCGCTGGAATATGGAGGGGCGGGAAATTCCGGGGGCGCCAAGGGGGTTGCGTGCGTCCCGTCCTCAGGCGCGCCGGGAGCGGACGAAGGCGTGGATGGTGTCGGCGACATAGGCAAGCATCTCCGGAGTGAGGCCCGGGTAGGTCCCAATGAAGACGGCCTCATTCATCAGGCGATCGGCCCCGGGGTAGGCGGACAGGGGGGCGCGGATGGCGCCGGGACGTTCGCGGCGGAGGGAGACGAAGGCGGGTTGGCGCAGGAGGTTTCCGCCAAAGAGCATCCGGTTGCCGATTTTCGCGGAATCAAGATGGGCGGCGAACTCGGTGCGCGAGAACGGGGCGGATGGGCGCGTGAGAAGCATGAATCCAAACCAGGAGCAGCCAACGGAGCAGCCGGTGGCGTCCGGGACCATCGAGGCGTCGGCGGCGCGCGCGGTGGCATGGGTTGGCAGGGAAAACTCGAAATACTCGTCCAGCGTGGCGAGGGCGTCGCGGAGGAATTCCCAGTTGGCTTTCCGGGCGGAAATGAACCCGGGGAGCTTTGCGAGCTGGGCGCGTCCGATCGCCGCCTGCGGATCGAGTGGCTTCAGGTTGTAGCCGAAGTGGGAGTAAGTGTATTTGTGGTCGTAGCCGGGAGGCAGTTCGCCGAGGGTCTGGGTGAAACGCCGCGCGCAGGTGTTGTCGCGGCCGCTGGGGCACCAGCAGTCGCGGCCCCAGTCCCGCAGGCTCTCCACACAGGTTTTCAGGAGCGGCATGGAGAGTATGTTGACGGCGCCGCCCTCGCCGAGGGTGAGGTGATGCGGAGGGTAGAAGGACTGCGTGGAGATGTCACCCCAGGCACCTGTGCGGCGGGTGATGAATCCGGGCGTGGCGGGAATGCCGGGGGAGTTCTCATGGAAGCCCAGGGTGGCGGCGCGTTCGGCCGGCATTGTGTAGGTGGAGCCAAGGGCGTCGCAGTTGTCCTCGATGAGCCAGAGCTGGCGCGCCTTGCAAAATTCGAGCACGGCGCCGAGGTCGAATGGGTTGCCAAGGGTGTGGGCGAGGATGACCGCCTTGGTCTTTCCCGGCGCATAGGCTTCCTCGAGTTGCGCGGCGATGGCGTTGCCGCTTGCCGGGTCGTTGTCGATGAAGACCGGGACGGCGGCGTTCTGGAGGATGGGTGCGACGGTGGTCGGGAATCCGGCGGCACAGGTGATGACCTCGTCACCGGGCAGCAGGCGCCGTTCGCGGGGGATGTTGTGGCTGGCCAGCGCGGAGACGGCGAGCAGGTTGGCGGAGGAGCCGCTGTTGACGAGCAGGGTGCGGCGCACGCCAAGAAAGGCGGCGAGGTCGCGCTCAAACGCGGCGCCCTCGGGGCCAAGCGTGAGCCAGAAATCCAGCATGGAGGCGATGGCAGCCCGCCCTTCGGCCTCGTCGAAGACGCGCCCGGCGTAGGGCACGGTCGTTTTCCCAGGGATGAAGCCCCGACGGTCGGGCGGCGCCGCGGCGCCGTCAGGGCCGGCGATCCGGCCCGCCGGGCGGTGTGCGGTGTGCGCGGCGCGGAAGTATTCCTCGGACAGACGAAGGATCTCGGAGCGCAACTCATCGGGTGTCTTTGCAGGCATCTTGGTGTGTCTTGGATTTGCGGTGGCGTGCGTGGCCGCGCGCGGCGGCCTGGCGGGTTTGTTTCCTTGGGCGGCGGGTGGGGGTCACGGTTTCCCCTGTGTGCCGGCGGCCGTGGCGGGGTCCTCGACGGGGGGAAAGAGGATGGCTTTCTCGGCGAGCCTGCGGCCTTCGGTCTTCGACGGATCCCACGCGAGCTGCCCGTTCAGGAAGGTGTCGGCGGGAGTGAGACCGAGGGTGGATTGGATTTGGGCGGCGATCGTCGGCATGACCGGGGTGAGGGCCGTGGCGGCAAGGCGGAGTCCCTCGGCGAGGTTCGCAAGGGTGTCCTCCAGCAAGGCCCGGTCCTCCGGGTTTGCGGACTTGCCGAGCTTCCATGGGGCGCGCTGCTCGGTGAAGCGGTTCATGGCGCGGATGAATTGCCACAGCGCGTCGAGGGCGTTGTGAAACTGGAAGCCGGCGGCGAGATCAAGGTACCTGGCGGCGGTCTCCGCCCAGAGTGCGGCCAGCGTCCCGTCGTCCTTTTCACGCGCGGGCGGCGGCGGGGTTCCCGGTTGCTGGATTTTTGGCACGATGCTGGCGGTGTGGCGCGCGGCCAGGCTAAGCAGGCGGTTGAGAAGGTTGCCAAGATCGTTGGCAAGGTCGGTCTTGTGGCGGATGCGCAATTGTTCGCGGGAGAAATCGCTGTCCTGCCCCACGGGCATCTCGCGGATGAGGTAATAGCGGAAGGTGTCGGCGCCGTAGAGCTTTGCGAGCGAGAGGGTTTCCGTGGCATTCCCCGTGCTCTTGGAGGCCTTGGTCCCGCCGAGCGTCCACCAGCCGTGGACGATGAGCCGCTTGGGAAGGGCGAGGCCCAGGGCGCGGAGCATGCAGGGCCAGTAAACGGAATGGGGCGGGACGAGGATGTCCTTGCCGATGACGTGGTGCGCGCCGCTTTCCCAAAGGCCGGGGCTGGCCTCGGCGGCGGACACATAATTCACGAGGGCGTCGAACCAGACATAGGTGACGAACCCGGGATCGAAGGGCAGCGGAATGCCCCAGGCGAGGCGTTCGACGGGACGCGAGATGCACAGGTCGTTGATGGGTTCCTTGAGAAACTCGAGGACTTGGTTGCGGCGGAATGTGGGAAAAATCCAGTCCGGGTTTTCGGTGATGAATTTCACAAGCCAGTCCTGATGCCTGGAGAGACGGAAGAAATAGTTGCTTTCGGCAAGGGTGACGACCTCGCCATAAATCTCCGGCCAGGAGCCGTCGGGGTTCCTGTCCTTTTCAAGGACGAACTGCTCCTGCCGGACGCTATAAAAGCCGTTGTACTCCGCCTTGTAGATTTCCCCGGCGTCAAAGAGCTGCTGGAGGCAGCGGGCGACGACGGCCTTGTGGCGCGGCTCGGTGGTGCGGATGTAGTCGTCGACGCTGATGTTGAGGTCGTGGAGGAGGGCGCGGAAAAGGCCCGCGGATTCGTCGCAGATCTGCTGGGGCGAGAGGCCGCGCCTGGCCGCGGTTTGCTGGACTTTCTGCCCGTGCTCGTCGAGACCCGTGAGGAAATGGGTCCCGCGCCCTTGGAGGCGCTGGAACCGGACGATGACGTCGGCGAGGATCTTTTCGTAGGCGTGCCCGAGGTGGGGCGCGCCGTTGGCGTAATCAATGGCGGTGGTGAGGTAGAAGGTCGTGCCGTTCGGGCTTGGTGTGGTGGATGGCATGTGCGGGTGCGTGGCGCGGGTTGGCTGTTCTTGTTCTCCGGAGGGTGTGGATGTGGTGAAAATTGCTGCTTGGCGTCTCTTGCGGGGCCGGTGTTGACGGCCTATGCCACGTAGCGGATGAGGGCGGTGAGGAAGGCGATCTCGGAGGCGCCAAGCCGTGGCTTCCTTGGGAAGCGCCGGCGCCATGCGGCATCGCATTTCTGGAGAAAAACGGCGCGCGATGCCTCGTCGGCGCACAGGGCCTTGGTTGACGCCCGTTCGGCGCGCAGGGTGGCGGAGAGGGTTTGCACGAGTTTTTTGACGGTGTCCTGCGTGGTGAAAAAACCGAGGTGGCGGCGGGCGAGGTCCCTGACCGGGTGGGTTTTGCTGGAGCCATCGGCGGGATCAAGATTGAGCGTCCCGGTGTTGAGCAGGATGTGGAAATTGCCGTCGCAGGGGCCGGAATAACCCGGCCAGGGAAGTTTGTTGGGATGAAGAAACTGGCGCAGGTCGGCGGCGGAGGGGGTTGCCATGCCGAGATTGGTGGCGAGGGCATGGAAGTTGCGGCGTCCAAGCCTGATGTCCGATGGATAGGCGGCACGCGCGAAGGCTTCTCCGAGACGGCGCATTTCCGGCGAGAGGGCCGGGGACAGCTCCGCCCATTCGGGCGCGTCAAGGGCGGGCAGCCCGGCCTGCTCCAGGCGGAGGTATTCGCGAAGCATCCCCCTCCAGCCCGGCTCGATGGCGGCGGCATCAGCCTTGGCTGAGGCCGCAGTGTGCGGGGAGGCGGCGGAAATGACCGCGCCCGCGGGCGCAACCAAGGCGCCGAGGGTGATGGCGATGGCGCGCAACCGCGTGGCGAGGCCCGCGCGGGATGCCGCGACTTTTCCGCAGGGACATTCCCATTGCGCGGGATGTTGCCCGATGTCTGCCGTGCGCGCGTTCATTTTTGCCTTGCCCAAGTGTCCTTGAGCGGGACGGTCCGGTTGAAGACAGGGGAGCCTGGGGCGCTCTCGCAGCGGTCGGCGACGAAGTAGCCAAGGCGCTCGAACTGGACGCGCTCCTCCGGAGCGACGGAGGCGAGGGCGGGTTCCACGTATGCCTGGATTTCCTTGAGCGAGGCGGGGTTGAGGTGTTCGCGCCAGTCCTTGCCGTCGCTGTCGTCGTTCGGGTTTTCCTTGAGGAACAGGCGGTCGTAGAGGCGGGTTTTGGCGGGAACCGCGTGCGGGGCGCTGACCCAGTGGATCGTCCCCTTGACTTTCCGCCCGTCCGGGGCGTCTCCGCCGCGCGTGGCGGGATCGTATGTGGCGTGGATGGTGGTGATGTTGCCGTCCGCGTCTTTCTCGACGTGCGTGGCGGTGACGAAATAGGCCCAGCGCAGGCGCACCTCGTTGCCGGGGTAAAGCCGGTGAAACTTCCCCTGAGGCACCTCTTGGAAATCGTCGCGCTCGATGAGAAGCTCCCGGCTGAATGGGATTTCACGGGTGCCGGCGGCGGGATCCTCGGGGTTGTTGACCGCGACCAGTTGCTCGGTCCGGCCCTCGGGGTAGTTCTCAATGACAAGCCGCACGGGGTTGAGCACGGCCATGAAACGCCTGGAGGTGCGGTTCAGGTCGTCGCGCACGGCGTGCTCAAGCAGGGCGACGTCGGTGAGGCTGTTGTATTTTGTGACGCCCACGGTCTCGCAAAAATGCCGGATGGCCGCGGGTGTGTAGCCCCGCCTGCGGAAACCGCGGATGGTCGGCATTCGCGGGTCGTCCCAGCCGGAGACGAGGTTTTCGCGGACGAGTTCCAGGAGGCGGCGCTTGCTCATCATCGTGTAGGTGAGATTGAGCCGGGCGAACTCGTATTGGCGCGGGCGGCTCGGTGCGAAGCGCCGCGCCAGATTGTCGATGAGCCAGTCGTAGAAAGGGCGGTGAACCTCGAATTCGAGGGTGCAGATGGAGTGGGTGATGCCCTCGATGGCGTCCTCGATGGGATGCGCAAAGTCATACATCGGATAGATGCACCATGTGTCGCCGGTGTTGTGGTGCGTGGCTTTCCGGATGCGGTAAAGCACGGGGTCGCGCATGTGCATGTTGGGGGAGGCAAGGTCGATTTTCGCGCGCAGCGTGGCGGCTCCCTCCTCGTATTCTCCCGCGCGCATCTTTGCGAATTCAGCCAGGTTCTCCTCCACCGACCGGTCGCGCCAGGGGCTGGGTGACGCCGGGATGGAGGGGGTGCCGCGATGCCCGGCGACCTCGGCGGCCGAGAGGTGGCAGACGTAGGCCACGCCCTGCCGGATGAGGTCAATGGCGCACTCGTGCATCACGCCGAAATAGTCGGAGGCCTGATAGTAGTGCTCGCCCCAGTCGAACCCGAGCCAGCGGATGTCCTCCTGTATGGAGTCCACGTATTCCACATCCTCCTTGGACGGGTTTGTGTCATCCATGCGCAGGTGGCAGCGGCCCTTGTATTCCGCCGCCAGGCCGAAATTGAGGCAGATGGACTTGGCGTGGCCGATGTGGAGGTAGCCGTTGGGTTCCGGGGGGAAGCGCGTCGCGATGCTCGTTGAGCGCCCGGAGGCAAGGTCCTCATGGATGATTTGCCGGATGAAATGCTGCGGACGCGTGGCGGGGGAAGCGGGTGCCGCGCTCGCGGTCGCGGAATGGGCGGTTTTTGCTGGCACTGGCGTGTGGCTCATGGCTTGCAGGGAAAGGCGCCGAGTCTGCCGCCATGCGCGAAGTTGGCAAGAAGGGAGGGCGTGCGTGTGCGCGGAGCCTCGGGTTTGGCGCGCCTGGCGGGCGGCTTTTTCCCGAGTGTCCATGCCTTCGGCGTGATGGCGGATTTCCCCGCTGGACGCCCTGGAATGGCCGTGGCGGGTGGCCTGCAAATTTTCTCAAAAAACACTTGCCTTTCTGAGATTCCCCCGTTTCCTGCCGCCCCTTTTCAACCTTCCACGCACCCACGGAATGAACAGTCAACCGAAATTCGCCGACATTGTCGAAGCTGCCTGCCGGGCCGCCTCGCGGGCCGTTCTGTTCGCTGTTTGTCCGGCGCGCCGGAGCCGGGGGCAGGTGCACAGCGTTGCCCCTTAGGTATTTTTCACACCCGAACAACATGCCAACACGACCCACCATCCGCATCAGGCTCAAAGGATTTGATTACCGGACCCTCGACCAGTCTGCAGCCGATATTGTCGAGACTGCCAAGCGAACTGGCTCCCAAGTCTCCGGCCCCGTGCCGCTGCCGACCAATATCGAACGTTTCACCGTCAACCGTTCCCCGCACGCCGACAAGAAGTCCATGGATGCGTTCGAGCTTCGCACCCACAAACGCCTGCTCGACATTGTCGACCCCACCGCCCAGACCGTCGAGGAATTGCGCAAGCTCAATCTTCCGGCCGGCGTTGAGATCATCATCAACACCTAATCCCCCGCGACGTTAACCCTTTTCAACCACCAACAAACCGCAGGTCGGCCTGCAGCATTAGCGCGTCTTTTGGATCAAGATATTGACATATGAAATGCGACCTAATGCAGGTTCGTGCAAATGGGGCGCTCTGCGCTCCGCCTGCCTCTTAGCCAATGAAACTCCAACTATTCGGCAAAAAAATCGGGATGACCCAAATCTACGACGAAAACAACAACGTCGTTCCCGTAACCGTGGTCCAAGTGGGACCCTGCCCGGTCGTTCAGGTCAAGACCGAGGAAACCGACGGCTACAACGCGGTGCAGATCGCGTTCGGACCGCAGAAGAAGAGCCGTCTTACACAACCCGAGCTTGGCCACTTTGAAAAGGCCTCCGCGAAGGCCGGCCTCAAAGAGCCGATTGCCCCGCACACGCACCTTGGCGAGATTCGCTATGACGCGGCGCCCGACCTCAGGGTCGGCGACGTGCTCACGGTCGCCAGGTTCCAGCCCGGCCAGGTTGTCGATGTCATCGGCACGACGAAGGGCCGTGGTTTTCAGGGCAACGTCAAGCGTCACAATCAGGACGGGCAGCCGGATTCGCACGGCCACATGATGCACCGCCGGACGGGGTCCATTGGCATGCGCCAGACACCCGGGCATGTGTTCAAGGGCAAGGATATGCCGGGGCACATGGGGCAGGTTCGTCGCACTGTGCAAAATCTCAAGGTCGTGAAGATCGACGAGGAGCAGAACCTCCTCCTCATCAAGGGCAGTTTCCCTGGCGCGAACGGTGACCTCGTTCTCGTCCGTCACGCAAAAAAAGCCAAGTAATCAGAAAGGAAACCGCAAGACATGAAACTCAAAGTCTATAGCGCCGATGGCGCCAGCTTCACCGAAAAGGACTATGCCGTTCCCACGTTTGAAGGAGACAAGGGCGTTGCCCTCCTCAAACAGACCGTCATTGCCTATCAGGCCAACCTCCGCCAAGGAACCTCCAAGACAAAGGACTACGGAGAGGTTGCTGGCTCGGGGAAAAAGATTCTTCGCCAAAAGGGTTCTGGTGGCTCACGCCATGGCGACAAGCGTGCCCCGCAGCTCTACAAGGGCGGGGTTGTCTTCGGTCCACGCCCACGCGATTGGTCGAAGAATATCACAGCCAAGGCCCGCAAGCTTGCCCTTGCCCGGGCGCTTTTCGATGCCGCCTCCGAAGGAGAGGTGGATGTCATTGAGAAATTTGAACTTGATGAGGCCAAAACGAAGAAATTCGACGCGATCCTTGGCAGGATCAGGCCGGAGGGCAAGGTACTCCTTGTCGCTGACAGCGCATGGCGCGAGGCTGGCTCCCCCGCCGGCAATGCCGCCCTCGCCGCCCGCAATATCGCCCGGCTTTTCATCACCGATGCCACCTCTCTTAACGCCTTTGATATCGTGAGCTTCAGCCAGATACTCATCAGTGACGCAGGGCTGCAACAACTTCTGCAGCGGGCCGCCTGAATCCAAACTCCCACGCAAACGCAACATTCTGCAAGCACACGAATATGAGCATCGCATTTAACGTACTCAAACGCCCCCTTATCACCGAGAAGACATCCACTCTTCAAGGGGAGCTGAACCAATATACCTTTGAGGTTTCCCGGACGGCTGACCGCGTGCAGGTCGCAGCCGCTGTCGCCGAGCACTTCAAAGTCAAGGTTGCAAAGGTCAATATCCTCAACGCGAAAGGCAAGGCGAAGGAAAGCCGTCGCCAGCGTGGCGTCGTCGTGAAGGCGCCGGACGTCAAAAAAGCTGTCGTGACCCTGGAAAAGGGGAGCAAGATAGAGTTCGCCTAAGTCGAGTTTTGATCCTCCGATCACGCAACATTAGCAATAGCAACAAGAAACGAACTACCGGAGACCATCCATAATGGCAATCATCACCACCAATCCCAAGACACCCGGCCAGCGCTTCCTCGTCAGAAACAGGCAGGAACTCGCCGACAAGCGGCCGGAAAAAGAGCTTACAGAATCCATCCACAACCACAAGGGGGGGCGCAATTGTTATGGTCGGATCACCTCCCGGCGGCGCGGCGGTGGACACAAACGTCTTTATCGGCAGATTGATTTTCGCCGCTCGAAACTTGATGTTGAGGCTTCAATTGTAGCCATTGAGTACGATCCCAATCGCTCCGCCAACATCGCCCTGCTTCAATATACAGACGGAGAGAAAAGCTATATTCTTGCCCCGGACGGACTTAAGGTCGGGGATAAGGTGTTCAGCACCGACAGGACGCTCTCCGAGTTTACTCCCGGTCTTTCCCTGAAACTTCGCAATATTCCTCCTGCCACGGCAATTCATGCCATCGAGCTTGACCCTGGTCGTGGCGCCGCCATTGCACGCGGGGCGGGCGTGTTTGCGCAACTTCTTGGAATTGAAGGGGATCGGGCAATTCTACAAATGCCCTCAAAAGAGCAGCGCTATCTCAATGCCGATTGCCGCGCCACCATTGGTGTCGTTGGGAATCGTGAGCATCAGAATCAATCGCTGGGCAAGGCGGGGCGCACGCGCTGGCTCGGAAAACGTCCGCGCGTCCGCGGCATGGTGATGAACCCGGTCGATCACCCCAACGGAGGTGGCCAAGGCAAGTCCAAGGGTGGTGGCGGCCGCCAGCATTTGCGTTCGCCGTGGGGACAGCTTGCCAAGGGCTTCCTTACCCGCACGAAATCGAAACCCTCGAATTCGCAAATTATCGCCCGACGCAATGGGCGAAAAGTCAAAAAAGGTTAAAGCATGGTTGCCTGACACCGCACTTTGTCTTTCATAATCATATCACTACTACTATCGCACATGGCACGCTCAATCAAAAAAGGCTTTTTTGTCGATCCTTCCCTGATGGACAAGGTCACTGCCTCGCAAAAGTCGGGTTCCCGTAAACCGATCCAAACCTGGTCGCGTCGCTCCACCATCACACCGGACTTTGTCGGAGTTAACCTTAACGTTCACAATGGAAAGGTCTTTGTTCCCGTTTACGTCACGGAGAACATGGTGGGCCACAAGCTCGGAGAATTTGCCGCCACACGCACCTTCAAGGCTCATACTGCGCCGACAAAGAAGGCTGTGTAACACCAATATCCGAGTTGTCGTCCGAATTCAATCAACCGCAACAGCCGTTTTCACTACGCATGTCCATGTCTGCCCGCTATTGTCTCAGCCGAGCCTTGTCCATTTTCGCAAATGGATTGGGTGTGGCGTGCGCGGGGGGCATGGTTATGGCGGGAGGACTTTTTGCGGATGATAATGCTCTCGTTGCCCCAAGTTCTCCTTCTGTCGATGTCCCGCCCTTTGTTTCTGCTGTTGCGGGGACGGAGTGTCGGATGGAAGCCGGAAATGCCGGGCTTTTTCTCCTGAGAAATTCCATTTCCTCCTCTCCCGCCGCAAAAATCCAAACCATCCACCTATCCCCGACCGCAGACATCCTCATTCTTGATGCCGGAATGGAAAAAAAATTCCATCCCGGCATGGTCCTCCAAGTGACTTCCTCAACCACATCGGCGCTCATTGGCGAGGTTATCCTTGTTGATATTGCTGCGGCACGTTCCGCGGCCCTCGTGCTCGATATCATCCCCGGAAAAAAGTTTTCCGTCGGCGATTTTGTGGCGCCAAAGCTCTTGGGAGTCTAAAGTTTCAATACCGTACACACGAACTCATCAACCAATTACATACCATGGAAGTAAAAGCCATCACACGCAATGTCCGCTCCACGCCCCAGAAAGTACGTGAAGTCGCTCGCGTAATTCAGGGACTTTCCGCCTCAAAGGCGGTGGATGCCCTTCGTTTTATTCCGCGCAAGACCGCCCGCCTTCTTGGCAAGACGCTTGCCAGTGCCATCGCCAATGCGGAAAACAACAACAACCTCTCCGTGGAGAATTTGGTTGTCGCCTCGGCACGTGCTGACCAAGGTGCCGTCTTGAAACGTTTTCGTCCTTCCGCCAAGGGAAGCGCGCACCCCATTCGTAAAAGCACGACACACATCACGGTCGTGCTTGCCGAGGTTGCCGAAAGGGACAAATAACCCCTCCCTTCCACGAAGAGCGTAATTTGCAACACAAACAGTAAACAAAACACCAAACATGGGCCAGAAAGTTAATCCGATCGGTTTCCGCCTTGCCGTTCGTCGTAATTGGGAATCCCGCTGGTACGCCTCCAGCAAGGACTTTCCAACCTTCGTCAAGGAAGATTTTGAAATTCGCAAATTTCTTCGAGAGAAACTGCGCCAGGCCGCCGTTCCGCGCATTTCCATCGAACGGGCCAGTGGACGTGTCCGCGTTCGCGTCTTTTCCGCGCGGCCGGGCGTCATTATCGGCAAGCGCGGCAATGATCTCGATAAGCTTCGCGAGGAAGTTCAGAAAATCGCGGGCCGTGATGTCATCCTTGATGTGCAGGAAGTGAAGAAACCGGATCTCATCGCCCAACTTGTCGCTGAAAACATTGCTCTTCAGCTCGAGCGTCGCATTGCCTTCCGACGGGCCATGAAAAAGGCGGTGCAATCCACAATGAACGCAGGTGCCGACGGAATTCGCGTTCGCTTGGCCGGGCGTCTTGGGGGAGCCGAGATTGCACGCGTCGAGGCGGCTCGTGTCGGGCGTGTTCCCCTCCATACACTTCGCGCCAACATTGACTATGGTTTTACCGAAGCATGGACTCCGTACGGAAAACTTGGTGTCAAATGCTGGATTTGCGCCAAGGACGCCGATGTAGTCTGATTTTCCATCCTTTCCGCCAAGACCGCGCAATAGCATGGAAATAAATTGCTAAACCACAATCCGTTAAACATTTAAATCACGTCCTGACATGGCAAATATCCAACCTGCACGCACAAAACACCGCAAAGTCCAGAAAGGGCGCAACCGCGGCAACGCCACCGTCTGCAATTCACTCGCATTCGGCGATTTTGGAATCCAGGCCCTTGAACGCTGCCGCATGCCCGCGAACCAGATTGAGGCCGCCCGCGTGGCCATCTCACGCAGCCTGAAACGCAAAGGCAAAATGTGGATGCGCGTTTTTCCGCACATCCCGGTCACCAAGAAACCTGCGGAAGTCCGCATGGGTTCTGGCAAGGGTGGTGTTGAGTTTTACGTTGCCACAATCAAGCCGGGAACCATGCTCTTTGAAGTTGCGGGCGTTCCCGCTTCCGCAGCCCGCGAGGCCATGCGCCTTGCCGACAGCAAATTGCAGGTCCGCTGTCGCTTTATCTCCCGGGAGGAACTCGAGAAATATTGATTGCTTGCGCACGCACACGCGAAAGAACCTTGAAATCTACTCAAATGAACAAAGAAGCATCCAATAAATCCGCCGCCCCGAAAAACAAGGCGAAACATGCGGGCAGCAGCAAGGCTAACGATTTACGAGACAAATCCGTTGTTGATCTTGACGCCATCCTTGTCAAAGCCAAGGCTGAGCTCCTTGATCTTCGCATCCGTAAAGGCAGTGGACAGCTTGACAACCCCATCCGCCTTCGCACTCTCCGCCGCGAAATCGCACGTATTCACACAATCACATCCCAAAAGAAAGCCGTTTGAACGCTGGCAATCTCTGGAATCCCGCACGAAACCAACATCATCAATCACTCATGTCCGACACAACATCCAGCGCCACCGCGCCGCGCAACCAGCGCAAAGACCTTATCGGCGAAGTCACCAGCCGTTCTGGCGACAAAACCATAAAAGTCACCTATTTCTACAAGATCCCGCATCCTCTCTACGGCAAGGAAATCAAGCGTCGTACCGTTGTTCACGTTCATGACGAAAAAAATGAATGCAAACTGGGCGACAAGGTCGAGATTGCCGAGACGCGCCCCTTGTCCAAGCTTAAGCGCTGGCGTGTTGTCCGTGTCGTCGAAGCCGCGAAAATTGCCGGCGCCATCGTTGCTTGATCCGCGCCGGGAGCCTGCCATCTTAATCCATAATCACCACACAAGCAGAAAGAGATACCAATATGGTCCAAATGCTTTCCCGACTGAATGTCGCCGATAACACAGGCGCCAAGGAAGTCCAAATGATTCGTCGTCTCGGCCAGATCACGGATACCGCTGGAGTCGGCGATATCATCGTCTGTTCCGTCAAGGACTCCACGCCTGATGCCACAGTGAAAAAAGGCAGTGTTGTCAAGGCTGTGATCGTCCGCACCAAGGCTCCCATCCGCCGTGCCGATGGCTCCTACCTTCGTTTTGATTCCAATGCCGTTGTCATTCTTGACGCGCAAGGCGCCCCGAAGGGAACTCGCATCTTTGGCCCTGTCGCCCGTGAGCTCCGGCAGAAAAATTTCATGAAAATCATCTCGCTTGCGCCGGAAGTTCTCTAACCCGTCAAGGCCTGCACCCAAAACATCAAGCCATCCGACAACATGAGCAAAAACATCATTAAGAAAGGCGATGAGGTCGTCGTCATCTCCGGCAAAAACAAAGGTCGCTCTGGCGAAGTCCTTGAGGTTCTTCCTGCCAAGGTTGCCAAAACCAAGGCGGGGCTTCCGCGTCCACGCACCAGCACAGGCCCGCGCTATCTCGTTGCCGGCATCAATCTCGTCAAGCATCACGACAAAAAACAGGGCAATGACGAGGCCGGAATTCATGAGCGCGAAGCGCCGCTTCCCCGCGCGAAGCTCGCTCTTTTGGCAACCTACAAAGGGAAGAAACCCGAGGGGAAGACCGCCAAGGAGTAGTTTTTCCCGCATTTTCCAACGTCAAAAAACAGCAAGTCACAACCCATGATTGTTCCGGGGAGTGGTGGCACGGCAGTGTCGTGCGCATCCTTAGCTGGGACATCGCTTACTTCAAAACCAATGGCATACATTCCAGTTCTCAAGAAAATCTATCAGGAGAGCATCGTTCCTGAGTTGACCAAGGCGCACGGCTATAAGAATCGTCACCAGGTGCCGGTCATCACGAAGATAGTCATCAATTCTGCGTTCAAGGCGGATGCGGATAAGGGGCATCAGGCCGAGGTCCTCAAGGAGATTGGCAAACTTGCTGGTCAGAAACCGGTCGTCACCAAGGCTCGCAAATCCATCTCAAACTTCAAGGTTCGTGAAGGGATGCCCCTTGGTGTCATGGTCACGCTCCGCGGCAATAATATGTATGAGTTTCTTCTGCGCCTTACTGCCGTGGCGCTCCCCATGATCCGCGATTTTCGTGGGGTTTCCAATAAATTGGATGGCCGGGGCAACTACTCCCTTGGCATCACAGACCACACGATTTTTCCCGAGACACAGGTTGACGGCTCCCAACACCAGAACATTGGTCTTGATATCAGCATTGTCACCACCGCGACCACCGATGAGGAGGGGCGTGAGCTTCTTCGACTTCTTGGTCTTCCGTTCCGCAAAGCGACCGCCGCGACAACGGCCGGACAGGCTGCCGCCTGAGGCGTTTTTCCTTTTCAAACGCTGATTGCCGCGCATTTTCAACAACAACCGCACACAATACCTCCGCTAATCTCATGGCTAAAAAGTCCATTATCGAACGTAACAAAAAACGCGAACGCCTTGTCGCCAAGCATGCCGAGAAGCGTGCCGCCCTTAAGGCCACCCTTGCCAACCCCAAGACCAGCGACGAAGAATTTTTTGCCGCCCAACGGGCACTGTCCAAGCTTCCACGTAATTCCTCCAAGGTTCGTCTTCGCAACCGTTGCTCCCTCACGGGGCGTCCGCGCGCTTACATCGGCAAATTTGGCCTCTCCCGTCTTTCCTTCCGGGAACTTGCAACCACCGGACAACTTCCCGGTGTGACCAAGGCTTCCTGGTGATTCCGCGCACATTCCGTGCCTTAGATTAACATTCCTGCAAACCTTCGTACATAAGAAAAAATACCATGGCCTCCCACGATACCCTTGGCGACTTTCTCACCATCATCCGTAACGGTTATTCCGCGCAACTTTCCACAGTTGGCGCGCAATGGTCCAACATTCGCGAGGGCGTCGCGAAGATTCTCAAAGATAACGGCTATATTGCTGATTATGTCAAACGAGAAGAAAATGCCCTTCCTGTCTTGGTCATCACCCTGAAGTACGTCAACCGCGTTCCCGCCATTACAGGAATCAAACGTGTCAGCACCCCGGGCCGGCGTGTTTACACAGGCTATCAGGAAATTCCGAAAGTCATCGGTGGCATGGGCATTTCCATTCTTACGACTTCCCGCGGCCTCCTTGCGGATCGAAGTGCGCGGCAATTGAAGACAGGTGGCGAGCTTCTTGCGCAGGTTTGGTGATATCAAGGCCATTTCTGGCGGAATCGCTGTCCTAAACGGCTTCGTTGGTTTATTGCCAGCGAAGCCGTTTTAATGTTGGGACATTATCGCAAGTGACACTTTGCAAGGTCCGCTTTTTGGCGCGAAACCGCTTGTCCGCCCTATTGTGAAAAAAAATGCCTTGGGGAAGCTGTGCGAAAAATCAGACCGCTCCCCGTCCCAAAATGGAATCAAAGAAAGGGCACGGCATATTTCGCGAAAACCTTCTTGCGAGAGGGACGTTATCGCAGGATTCAAGGAAGCGCGTGGTGGCGGGTTGTGTCCGGAAAGTTTCGTACATTTGTGGAGGCATGTGGAGGGCAAGGGAAGGTTTGTTGTTGGTTCTTTTGTCGGTTATTTTGTGGAAGTTTATGGGCGGGAGTAGACCGTCCTTAAACTTGAAAGTTTAATTCGTCCGCCGTTCCTCCATGGCGTGGATTTTCAGGTGGCTCATGTCAAGATAGCGTTTTTGGCCCCATTGGCTTCCGGATATATGCCGCAGGCGGGCGGCCACCAGAAGTATCGCAGAGTTGCCGTCGGGAAACGCTCCCTCCGCTTTGTCCAGATGGCTTCGGATCATCTCTTCGTCCACCCGGATCACTCCGCCGGGCATGGCTTGATTGTTCGCGGTTGCTTCGCCGCTTTCATTGGTTTTTTTGGGATTTTGGTTCATCGGGATTGTTTTCCCCACTCTCATGGCCTTAAAAATCTGCGTAAGATTCCGGACGTTATCTCTTGGTTGTGTCCGGAAAGTTTCGCACATTTGTGGAGGCATGTGGAGGGCGGGGGAAGGTTTATTGTTGGTTCTTTTGTCGGTTATTTTGTGGAAGTTTATGGACGGGAGTAGACCGTCCT
>JAIRPL010000057.1 GCA_031256995.1 Puniceicoccales bacterium | reverse complement strand
ACGGTCTACTCCCGTCCATAAACTTCCACAAAATAACCGACAAAAGAACCAACAATAAACCTTCCCCCGCCCTCCACATGCCTCCACAAATGTGCGAAACTTTCCGGACACAACCCGCCGGGAGCACGGGGTGTGTGTTTTTTGAGTTGAGTCTGTCTGGGAGATCTGTTCCATGCGTCCGTGTTTTTGCCGTGGAGGTCTCCACGGCGACTCTCGTAACCAGCACGCATGCACCCACCCATGAGCCACCGCCTCTACATCCCCGGTCCAATAACTGTCTCCGAAGACACCTTTGCCGCCATGAACAAAGGCATGATCGGGCACCGTTCCAAGGATTTTGTCGCCCTCTACCAGAGCCTTCAGGCAGGTTTGCAGGCGATCGCCGGCACCAGCGATCCGGTCTATCTTAGCACCAGCAGCTCGTGGGGGATCATGGAGGGAGCGTTGCGCAATGTCGTTGCAAAGAAAGTACTTTGCTGCATGAACGGGGCCTTTTCGGACAAATGGTTCGATGTGGCAAACCGTGTCGGCAAGCCTGCGGGATTCCTGAAGTTTGACTGGGGAAAGCCCGTTGATCCAGACGCTGTTCGCGCCGAGCTTGCCACAGGCCAATATGATGCCATCGCCTACATTCACAGCGAAACATCCACGGGGACTCTCAGCCCGCTCGCTGAAATCCAGGCGGTCGTGCGCGAGCATCCGGAGGTCATTAGTATCGTGGATACTGTCAGTTCCTTCAGCGCGGTGCCCATCAACAAGGATGCCAATGGCGTGGACGTGCTCATCACCGGTTCGCAAAAGGCCCTCGCCCTGCCTCCCGGCCTCTCGCTGCTTGGAGTGAGTGAGCGTGCCCGCCAGCGTGCCGCCACGCTTGAGGGACGCGGCTATTATTTCGATTTTCTGGAGTTTCAGGCCAACCACGAGAAGGGCATGACTCCCTCCACCCCCGCCATCGCGCTCATCAACGGATTGAAACATCAGCTCGAAAAAATTTCATCCGAGGGCCTCGAAAACCGTTATGCGCGCCACCGTCGTCTCAACGACAAAGTGCGCGCTTGGGGCAAGTCGCGTGGCTTCACGCTTTTCCCCGATGAGCGTTATGGAACACGCGGGTTGAACTGTTTTTCCAACACAAAAGGTGTCGATCTTGAAGCCATCAACAAGACGCTGAAATCGCGCTTCAACCTCGTCATTGATGGAGGTTATGGAAAGCTCAAAGGTAAAACGTTCCGCGTTTCCAACATGGGTGACGAGACAGACGCCACGATCGACGCCCTCATCACGGCGTTGGACACCGTGTTTGGCGAATTCGGCGCCTAAAAACCTTCCTCCGATGCCATTCCTAATAATAGAGGAATGGCGGAGGGAACCGAGGGCGGCGGGGCAGAGGGGGCAGGCAAACCAAGTCCCAACGGAAGGACGTGTTTTCCAAAAAAGGAGAGCACGTGTTTTGTGGTTTCGCTGGAACTTGGAAACGGGAACCTTCGAAGAGGGAACGTCCGACGACATGTCGGCGTGCCTTGAAGCCGGGATGGTGTTTGGAGCGATTGGCTCCCTTGCGGCGATGGCGGCCAGCGGCACCGTCGGTGGCTTTGCCAGTGACGATGGCAGCAAGGCTGCAAAACCGCGAGGCGGTTCCGTATCTGTTGATCGTCCATGGGCGCCCTGCTCCGGCTGGCCGGGACGAAGCGGTGGCAAGGGGCGGGAGTGCTCCGGTGTCTGGCTTTTCTCGTCCGCGCATGGCAGCAAGGGCGCGAGCCAGGGGATTCATGTGGAGTCCCCGTTTTTACAAGGCAGCCTTATTTTTCCTGTGATTATTGTACCGCAATTTGCGCCCGACTTTTTTGGGCTGGGCGATGGAGGTCCCGTCCGGCGCGTCGCGTGAAATCGTGGTTTCAATCCACGCCCGACTCTTTCGGGCTTAGCGACCGTCTTCCCGCCGCCGAGCGCCGCCTGCGCGTGGTCTCAATCCACGCCGCATCGTGCCCTCCTTCTTTGGAAAACAGGCTTGGGGCAAACATATGAAACCGCTTGCGAGGTTTGGAAAGATTGCCATCGCGCCTTTGGTCCCCAAGTTCTTGTTTTCCATGCTCATGCCCACGCCCAGCGCATTTCACTGCCTCGTCTTCGACCTTGACGACACGTTGTTCCCCGAGCGGGACTATGTTTTCAGCGGGTTCGACGCCGCTGTGCGCCATGTCGCCGGATTTGTTGGTGAGGCCCGTCTGGATCTTGCCACGCGTGCGCGGGAAATTTTTGAGAGCGGCGGGCGTGGCGATGTTTTCAACCAGCTTGTCGCCGGGACGCCGGACCTGCCTTGGCCTGCGGATGCCGTGGTGCGCATGGTGGAGGCCTATCGTGGCCATGTCCCCAAGCTGGAGCTTGCGCCGGAGGTGCGCGCGCTTTTGCGCCGGTTGCGCGAGGATGGGCGCGCGCTTGGCGTCATCACCGACGGCTGGCTTGATGTGCAGCGACGCAAGGTGGCCGCGCTTGGCATCGACTCGCTTGTGGATGGGGTCGTCTACAGCGATGCCTTGGGCGGGCGTGATGCCTGGAAGCCGTCATCGCTTCCGTTCCGCGCGCTTGAGGCCGCCCTCAATGTCGTTCCTGCTGAATGCCTCTACATTGGCGACAATCCCGCGAAAGATTTTCTTGGTGCGCGCAACGCTGGTTGGCGGAGCCTTCGCCTGCGCATTCCCGGCCGCGAACATTCCGCCGTAAACGCCCCTGCTGATCGCGACGCGGATTTTCATGCCGACAGTTATTCCGGCCTTGCCCAAATGCTTCTTTCGACGACCTGAAAGTTTCTTTGATGAATCAAGGCGCGGGGCGATGTCTCCGCGCCTTGGTTCTTGTGGCGCAATCCCGTTCGGGGGGGGGAGTTCCGTCCCATTTATCGCGCCGCTGATTCCGTGGTTCACTCTTTCGGCGAATTTGGAAGGACGGATTCGGGATGAATGTCCGGTTCTGGGATACGTCCGGCATCACGCAGGGGAAGTGCTTCCGTGGTCGCGCGCTTCGCGGTTGTTTTCGCGGGCTTGGCTTTGGGTGAAGATTGAGGTGGGGGAACGGCCTTGCCCGATCCCGTGGGGACAATGTTTGCCCCGACTCCCGTCTTGGCGGCTTGGGTGGGTTTGCCTTTGGCCTCCGTGGAGGGCTTGGTGGCAACCTTCGCGTTGGAGGAGGCGGCCACGGCACTTTCAAGCGCATCGAGTTCGCTTGCGGGGGAAACAAGGGATTCCCCGCCATCTTCGACCGTCCCGGTGGCGGGGGCCTTGGCGTCGTCAGCGGCGTCGACATCCGGCCGGTTGGCAACGCTGGCACGAACGCGGGCGGAAATTTCATCAATTCCAAACGGTTCGTCGCCAAACGCCCCGGCGTCAGCCTCGTTTTCGACAGGATTGGGCGTGCCGGCATCGACCTTTGCGGGGAAAGCCGATTTCTTGATGAAGGTGCCGTCCGGATTTCGTGGCGGCATGTTGACCGGTTTGGCCGGTTTTCCGTTTCCTCCGGAGGATTTTGCGCCTGAGTTCCAACCGGAATTGCCGGCCCTTGCGGCGTTGGCGGTTTTGGGGCCGTCTTCCTTGAAGGCCGCGCTTACCTGCACCTCGCCGTCCTCAACCTCTTTGCGGAGTTGGTCGAAGCCGGGGCCGGTGGAAATGGGTTCGCCCTCAAAGAAGCCATTCAGCTGCCGGATGCGGGTTGGATGACGCATTTTGCGCAGGGCCTTGGCTTCGATTTGGCGGATGCGCTCGCGGGTGACGCGGAAAAGGCGTCCGACCTCCTCAAGGGTGCGGCTGTACCCGTCCTTGAGTCCGAAACGCAGGGCGAGCACCTCGCGTTCGCGCGGGGCCAGGGAGTCAAGCACATCCACAATTTTTTCGCGCAGGAGGTTGGTGGATGCCATGTCGTAGGGGTTTTCCGCGCCCTTGTCCTCAATGAAATCGCCGAAGGAGGAGTCGTCGCCATCCCCGACGGGGCTTTGCAATGAAATGGGCTGCTGGGCCATTTTCATGATCTGCTGGACGCGCTCGACAGGCATTTGCATCTCGTTGGCGACTTCCTCCGGGGTCGGCTCGTGGCCAAGTTCCTGGAGGAGTTGCTTTTGTATCTGCATGACCTTGTTGAGTGTCTCAATCATGTGCACCGGGATACGGATCGTGCGGGCCTGGTCGGCGATGGAGCGCGTGATGGCCTGACGTATCCACCAGGTGGCGTAGGTGGAGAATTTGTAGCCGCGGCGGTACTCAAATTTCTCAACGGCCTTCATGAGGCCCATGTTGCCCTCCTGAATGAGGTCAAGGAAGGAGAGGCCCCGGTTGGTGTATTTTTTCGCGATGGAGATGACGAGGCGGAGGTTTGCCTCGACCATGTCCGTCTTTGCCTTGTGGGCGTCGCGCAGGCCGGCTCGCGTGTCCTCGATGACCTTGAGAAGTTCCTCGTGCGAGATGCGGTGCTGGCGCTCAATCTCCTTGGCCCGGGCATCAAGCACCTGCGGGTTGATGTGGCGGGCGCGGCGCTCATTGCGGCGCAGGATCTCGCGTCCCTCCTGAATCTCCTGGGCGTTGCGCAGAACCGGGGTGAATTTCTCCAGCCATTCCTCAAAAAGCTTTGTTTTGAAACAAAACCTCCGGACGATGGGTCGGATTTCTGTCTCGAGTTTTTTGAAGCGTTTCAGCGCGCGTTCGCGGTTTTCGCCCTCCGCCGCGGAAACCTCCGCCCACGATTTGTCGAGCTTCTTGACGAGGGCGGCCATCTCGGTGTGGGCGGTGGGAAGCTGGCGTTTGAGATAGTCGTCGCGGCTTTTCACCTTCTTGTCGAGGACGACACGGTCAAAACGTTCCTCGCGCACACCCTTGGCGTCGGGGAGCAGCTTGGAGGCGAGGTCAAATTGATAGGGGACGGTCAACCAGACGGAGAAGAGGGCGTCGAGGGCGCGGATCTCGGCATTCTCGATGCGCTTGGAAATCTCGACCTCCTGCTCGCGGGTGAGCAACGGCACCTGCCCCATTTGCTTGAGGTACATGCGTACGGGGTCGTCGAGGATGTCCACCTGCGCGGTGCGGGCCTGCTCCTCCTCGCTCTCAAGGCGCCGCTGCTTGTAGGTCTCCACCTCGTCCTCGTCAATGACATGGACTTTCAGGTTGTCCAGGATGTTTATCAGATTGTCCAAAACCTCCGGCTGGCTGGCGCTCTCCGGCACATGCGCATGGACGTCCTTGCTGGTGATGAAGCCTTTTTCCTTGGAGAGGCGGACAAGGCGGGTGATGCGTTCGTTCAGGACTTCCTGCTCGCGCCCCGTCGAGAGCAGGCGCGGGCGCGGCGTGTTGTCGCGGGGCACGGCCACGGACGGGGGGGGCGTGTCCTTGGCGGCCTTGGCGGTTTTCCCGGCACTTGGTTTCTCAGGATGGGGCTTTGCCGCCTCAATGCCGGCCTTTTTGGGGCTGGTTTTCCCGGAGGGCGCGGGCGTCGCGTGTCGCGGCGCCGTGGATTTGACAGGAACGGAAATCTTGGCGGCCGGGCTGCCTGAAGAGGCGGGCGCAGCGTTTTTTTTCGCGACGGAGGGCGGCGGACGGTCTTTTTTGCCAGCGGACACAGGAGCCAATGGACGCCCCTTGGCAGGGGCCGGACGCTTGGGAGGCGAACCTTTTGCTGGGGCGGCTGATTTTGCGGGGGGTGTCGTGGGCGAAGGGGTCTTGCGCGGAGCGGCAGCTTGCCCGGCTCGTGATGCCTTTGCGGGCACTGGCTTGGGGCTTGTTGTGATACTGGGCTTCTTCTTCTCGGACATGTGAAATTGGCTCTTTTTTGTTATGTCCACGCAAGCATTGCACATCCTTGGCGTGTTTCGCAAGCGCTCGATAAAACGTTTGGAACACAATCAAGACCTGTTTTGCGCAAAATTGTTTCGACGCAAACAGCGCGCCCTCCCCGAATCTCCCGCCATGAAAAGCGGAATGAAACGGGCGCGCAGACAGGGGGCGCCTGGCACGGGCGGTCACCCCTTGCGGCGGACGCCCGCCGACCACAGGGTCTCGAGCTGGCATGCGGCGCGGCGTGCCGGAAGAAAAAGGTGGATGATGACGTCAATGGCGTCGACGACGGTCCAGCCCGTCCCGGAACCCGCCTCGCCCCCGTGGATTTTCTCCCCGGCGGCGGCGAATTCTTTTTCCACGGCAACACGAAGCGCCCGCAGGTGTGGCTCGGAAGTCGCCGTGGCGATGACAAAGAAATCGGTGACACTGGAGCGTTCGCGCACGTCAAAAATGCTGATCTCCTCCGCCTTTTTTTCGTCGAGAACGCGCACGCACAATTCAAGGACGGGCGGCGCGTTCTCCGGCAGGCTCGCAATGGGTGCGGCAGGCAAGGATGGGGCGGCGCCGGCGGCCTTGCGGGGCGCGGCCCGTTTGCGGACAGGTTTTTTCACCGCGGCCGACGCGTCCGGCGTGTCTGGCGCGGCCGCTTTTTTCGGCCGGGCCGCGCGCGCGGGCTTTTTTGCGGAGGCGGTTTTGGGGGCGGATGTTTTTTTCAAGGCTTTTGTGCGGGAGGTGGCGGTTTCAGTCATGTGCGAAGCGCGGGTGGCAATTAGGGAAAGCCGCCGGGAGGCGGTTGATAGGGCATGCGGCGTTGGATGATTTCATTGACGCCGGGCGGCAAGAACAAATCCACGGGCAGCCCCGCGCCAAGGCGGGCGCGTATCTCCGTCGAGCTGATGTCGAGGCGGCGCGGCGGCAAAAAAACGACGCGGGCGCCGGCCGGGGCGGACGGCGGTTTTGCGGGGGCGCCCCCCCCGTCCGCATTCGTGCGTTGCGCGGCGGCGAAATGGACGAGCTGGAAAAGTTCCGTGGCGCAATTCCAGCGGGCAAGATCCGCAAGGCGGTCCGCGCCGATCAGCCAGTGGATTTCTGCGCCAGGATGGGTGGCGAGGAGATGGCGCGCGGTGTGGATGGAGAAACTTTCGCCGCCACGCCTCATCTCCCAGTCGGACACGGCCCAGCCGCGCGCGGCATGGGGCGCGACCGCCGCGCGGAGCATCTCCAGCCGCAGATCCGCCGGGGCGACTGGCGAGGCGGGTTTCAACGGCGCCTGGGCGGCCGGGATGAACAGCACGGCATCGAGGGAAAGAAACTCGGCGGCATCCTGCGCCAGCACGAGATGCCCGACATGGGGCGGGTCAAAACTGCCGCCAAGGACCCCGATTCGCGTCACGCCGCGCTCCCCGGACGCCTCTTTGCGCGCCCCCGGACGCTCTTTTCCCGCCATGATTTCCAAGGTTGGGTTCTTCATGCCGTGGTTTTCAAAACCAGTGCCTCAGCGCGAGAAGGAAGAGGGATCCCGCGATGGTGAGCGCGATGGAGGAAAGGAGGATTTTCTGCGCGTGCCCGGATGCCGGGGCAGGGCGCGTGCGCAGTATGAGCACGATGTAGATGACGGGGATTGTCGCAAAAAACGGGAGCAAAAAGCATAATCCGCAAAGAAAATAGCCCGTTTTCACGAGGTCGAGGCGAAGGCGAAGCGTCCCGTTTTCGAGGTGCGCCGCCGGGGAGACGCCGGAATGGTCTTGGAGTGCCGGGAAGGCGTCGCCGCCACCTGCGGTCAGGGCGTTGTCGCCGGGAATCGGGCCGGCGGGCCGGCGTGAGTCCGCAAGGGTTGGATGGGCGTGGGGAGGTGTCGGGCCGCCATCCCATTCGTCCTGCCGCGCGGCAGCCGGATGGCGGGCCGCCCAGGGATTTGCGAGATGCGGTTGCGTGGATCGCGGGGCTGGACGCAAAAAATCATCGAGGCCGCGCCACTCGCCATCGACCTCGATGCCATGGAGCAGGCTGATCTCGCCCCTGCGCAGAAGCTCCTCGATGTGCGCGCGCGTCCACGGGCCGGTGATCTTTCCTTTCCAGCAAAGGCGGTGGCTTGTGCAAGGCGCTGGCGTCGTTTCCCTTTTTGTCTGGATGTCGGTTTCGCGGGGCATGTGGCTTGCGGTGGGGCGTTCTCATTCCTCCGGGACCCCGGACGCGTCCGCCCCGGTCCTGGCGGGTGCGGGCGTGGTGGCCGTCGGAAGCGGGGGGTGCGTGGCTGGCGCTGGCGTTTCCGCCCCGGTGGCGGGGAGCGGTTGGAAGAAATAGGCGTCCCATCCGTCGCGGGGCGCGGGAAATGCGGCCGGGAAACCGGTTTCGACCGCCGCCGCGGCGGGCGGGGTGTCAAGCATGAGCACCGGACTGTGCGCGGCAAACGGTGCCGGGGAGCGCAATGCGCGCACACGCCCCCCTGTTCCGGGGAGAAGGATGGCATCGGCCTGGGCGCGATGCAATTTCCCGTCAGGCGTGATGCCCGCAAGCCATCCGGATGGCGCGCGGGCGTCCGTCATTTGAAGCCTTTCGTCGGAGGTCACGTATCCAATTTTCACAAACCCGGGGTTGGAGAGACGCTGGAAAATGCGGAGACGCGCCGCCGCCTCCTCCTGCCAGGAGAATGTCTGCGTGGCGTAGAGGCGCTCAAGCGGCCGCACCTTGTCTCCCCAGCGGAGGGGGTCGAGCCAGGCGTCGGCGGGCATGGTGTCGTTGGTGATGTGGCGCAGGCGCACGCTGAAATCCCGCGCGGAGGGGGAAAAAAGCACGCCCCATTCCGCGGGGCGGGTGGAGGCCAGCTTGAAGAGTTCCTGGTGAAGCCACGCCTTGAGGAGGGGCGAGATGCTTGGCGTGACGCGGACGCGCTCCATGAGCGCCAACGGCGGTTCCATGATGCGCCCGGCGGTGGCGTCATGAAAACGCAGAAAGCGGCGCAGCGCGGCGCTTTCCGGGGCCAGCACGGGATTGTCCAGAAACACGCCTTCGCGGCGTCGCCCAAAATAGCGGTAGTCATAGCGGACGGGTGTCGGCGCGGCCCCGCTTTTGTACAGGTCTAGCGTTTGGCGAAGCTCAAAGCCATCCCCGATGGGCAGGCGCTCAGTGCGCGCGGGGCCGACGGAATAGACCCGTTCGTAGGATCCTGAACGCACGCCGGGGGCGTCGGGATACGGGCGCAAGGTGTACCGGTATATGTTCTCAATGACATTGGCGGCCCCGGTGCCGGTGATCCGGGAGGCGGCCTCGATTTCCGAGGGAAGGACTTCCGCCGGCAAGAAGGGGACCGATGTTGGGGCCGTCGCCCGGGCGGTGTTCCAAAGGGCGGCGGGTTCTGGCGCGAGTATCGCCGCGGCGGGGTCGGCGGCGGCAGGCCCGGCATTCAACACGGCGGCGAAGGCGGGACTCTCCCCTGCGGGAAGCGCGTCCGCAAGCCCGCGAAGTACGTGAAAATGGCCTTCGAGCGTGCGCGCGTCTTCGCGCAGAAGGGCCGTGTCCGTCTCAACATCGCTTTTCCAGCGTTTTTGGGATTGTGCCGCCGAAATTTTCAAGGAGTTCCAGCGCGGCGGGATCTCCTCGGGGAGCAAATGTTCGGCGGCCGCCATTTCGACATCAAGCGCCTGGATCGCGGGCTGAAGCTCTGTTGCGGCGCGAAGGCGCGCGGCGGTGGTTGGGAGGGCGGCGGCCGTGGCTGCCGCGGTCTCCAGCGCGGCCATGCGGGTTGTCAGGCCGGGGGCGATGGCGGCGGCGTGAAACGCGCGGATCCTTTCGAGATTGGCCGCGGCGGCGTCCAGGCGGTCGTTGACGATGGCGCGCATGTCGATCGGCACCGTCTCAATCCTCCGCCGGGACAGCGCCAGGCCGGCCATTTTCTCGCGCAAGGCCCCGGGGTTGAGCGTTTCCGGTGAGAGGGCCGCAAAGGTTTCCGCAGAGGCAAGGAGTTCGTCAACCTGGCGCCTGGCGCCCTGTGCCCATTCGCGAAAACGCACGTGTTTCTCGCGATAGGACGGATGCGAGTCCCACGAGGGTTTGAGTGTCTTTTCAAAGGCCTCGGCCGGCAGCAATTTGTTCTCCAATGGGAATATCTCCATGCGGGAGGCGGCAAGATCCCGCGAGTGCGCGGATTGGCGCAAAAAGAAGGCCACCCCAACGGCGGAGAAAAACACCACGGAGAGTGTCACGATGATGATGCGCGCGCGGATCCGGAGTTTGCGCTCGGTGTTGCGCAGGCTGGAAAGCTGTTCGCGCGCGGCGGCGAGCAGGGCGGCGGAGGGGCGGGGTTCCTGCCCGTCCGAGTCGAGGGATTCCCCGGTGGCGATGGCGGCCGCGAGCGCATGCATGGCGCGGGCGCGGGCGGCCGGGGTCGGGCGTGGAGGCACGGTGGTGGTGGATTTGAGCCGGGAATCCGCCTTTGCGACGGCATCCTCGCGCTGGCGGCGGCGAAGGGAATCCGCCCGCCCGGCCTCCGCCCAAAGCTCGATCTCCGCGAGTTTGTCGAGCGCGTCCTGCGGCAGGTGCAAGGCGGGTTGCTTGCCCAAAATCTCGCGGAGGCGGGCGGCGTGGGTGGCGGCGCCTTCCCAGTCGTCCGCGGCGCGGAATTGCCCGATGTCGGCCAGGGTCTGCATGACGGTCGCGCGGACGGCGTCCGCCTCGGCCACGGCACGCAGCTCCCTGACGCGGGCGAGGGGCGCGGCATTGGCGAAGGCGGGCAGGTGGAGGCGCTCGAGATCGTCCGCCAAGGCCAGCGCGTCGTCGTTCCGGCCCGCGTCAAGCAGGGCCTCAAGGCGCGGGAGATGGGTTTCGCGGACTTTTGCGGAGAGACGCAGGAATTCGTGGCGCGCGTTCTGGTCCCTAGTGTTGATGCGGATGATGGCGCCGAGAACGCCAAGCGCCCGCAGCTCATCCCGTTCGCGGATGGCCTTTCTGTAGTCGCGGTAAAGAGGATGGGATTCGTTGATTTCCTTCCCGTAAAGCTCGGAGATGAGGGCAATCTCGTGCTGCTCCAGCGGGGGCGCGCAGGTGGCGTTGCGCTCCTGGCAAAGCTTGTGCCACTCGCGCGATTCGGGGAAGGCCAGCCGCGCGGCGGTGTCGAGCAATGGGGGGAAGGATTCCGCGATTTGCAACGCGGCGTAGTTGTCGCCCGCCCGGATGAGAGCCAGGCACTGTTCCGCCCGGTCGCGCACTTTTGAGACCAGTTCGGAATATTCGCGCGCAAGGTTCTGGATCTCTATGTTCCCGCTTGTGCCGCCGAGGGCGGAGCGGATGCGGGAGACAAGTTTCTCGGGAGACATAATTGGATCCCGAGTGTGATGCGCACCGATCGTGTGGCAAAAGAAAACACGCCGGCAATGCATGTTCTGACATTCTGACAGGAAAAAAACATGATGCGCGGCCGGCTCTTCCGAAGGCACATCGCCGTGAACGGCGCAGAGGGGGGGGGCGGCCCCAAGGCACGGGCGCCGCAATACCGCCAGCAAGGGAGGCGGAACGCCGTTTCCACGAAAAAACGCCAGGCGACCCATGCCGCGCGGACATCCTGACTGCCGTTGCCACCTTCCGGTTCTGGCGGGATTCGCCGGCGGCCGCCGCATGGGACCTGACGCGGCGCACACTCTGCATCCGCGGCTCCGTCATGCAATGTCAAAAATTGCACTTGCGCCCTGCCATGTTTCGCGCATCGTCCGCCGCCTCAGTTTTTATGGCGGGCCGTAGCGCAGTCTGGCTAGCGCGCTTCGTTCGGGACGAAGAGGTCGGTGGTTCGAATCCACTCGGCCCGACCAATAAAAACAAAGGTGCCCGTGCCCCCGTGTGGGGTGCGGGCATCTTTGTAATGTGTGCGCGGAGGGCGCAAGATTTAGGGGCGTGCGCCGGCCGATGTGACCGCCGCCCCGTCGTCGTCATCCACGCGGCGCAAGTCAGAATCCATCCCCCCAAAAAAAAGCCGGCGGCAACCCCGTGGCGTCCTGCCTTTTTCCGGTGTCGTCCCATTATCATTTCCCCAAAAAGCCGTTTTTGATTTTTCCCTGTGTTTGGGCGGAAAAAAGCGTCACAGATGGGGCCTGTTTTAATTTTTCATGGAAAAAAATGCGTTGGCCGTTAACGATGCGTGCCATGTATCCCAAGTTTTTCATTCCGTTATTATTGGCTGTCGCCGCATCAGGCATTTCAACCGCGCAGGAGTGCCACGCCGGTTCTTTGAGGTCCGAAACCTCCCCTGCGGGGGTGGCCTCCGGTTGCGCTGTGTCCGCCGCCCAAACGGCTTCGCCCGCCAGCATTGAGCTTCCCGCTCCGTCCGCCACCAAGCTGTTGCGCTATCCGGACATCCACGGCGATTCCGTGGTGTTTGTCCATGGCGGGGACTTGTGGAAAGCCTCGGTGAAGGGGGGCGTGGCCACGCGGCTTACGGCGCACCCGGGCGTGGAGATTTTCCCCAAATTTTCCCCTGACGGAAAATGGATCGCCTTCACGGGCCAGTATGATGGCGACGAGCAGGTTTACGTCATTCCCGCCGATGGCGGTGTGCCGCGCCAGCTGACCTTCTATCCGGCCGCTCCCTCGTCTTACGGTTCGGACAACCTCGTCTACGGATGGACGCCTGATGGCAAAAACGTGCTGTTCCGCTCCATGCGCGACGCCAATGCCGTCACCGAAACGGGGACGCTTTACACTGTCCCGCTCTCCGGCGGCCTTCCCGTCAAAGTCGGCCCCCCCACGAGTGGCGCTGGCGCATTTTCGCCGGACGGCACGAAACTCGTCTTCACGCCGACATTCCGCGATTTCCGCTCCTGGAAGCGTTATCAGGGCGGCATGGCCCAAAATCTCGTCATCTACGATCTGAAAACCCGCGAGACCAAGCGCGTGGACAATAATCTGCGCACCGAGCGCGAACCTGTCTGGCTCGGCGACCGCATCTACTTCACGTCCGACCGCACCGGGAAGATGAACATTTTCGCCTACGACACCGTGACGGGAAAAATCACCCAGCAGACCCGTGAGGGCACGTGGGACGTGCGCTGGGCCTCCGGTGACGGGAAGAGCCGCATTGTGTTCGAGCTTGCTGGCGAACTTCACGTCTTCGACACCGCCGCGCCAGACAACGCCCCGGACCGGATCCGCAAGCTCGACATCCATGTTCCCAGCGATGGACTCGCCATGCGCCCGCGCCGCGTCAACGCAGGCTCGCAAATAGAAAGCGCCGCCGCCGCCCCAGGCGGAAAACGGGTTGCCATTGCCGCCCGGGGGGACGTCTTCACGGCCCCCATCGAGAAAGGCTATCCCCGCAACCTGACCAACTCCAGCAACGCCCACGAGCGCGAGCCTGTCTGGTCGCACGACGGCAAGATCCTCGCCTACATCTCCGACGTCTCCGGCGAGGACCAGATTCACCTGCGTGACCCGCGCAACCCGGATGCGGCCGCCGTTGCGTTGACCCGCGCCTTCAAATCCCGCCTCACCCACCTCACCCTCGCGCCCGATGGCGCAAATGCCACGGTGCTTGACGCGGCAAACCGCCTCTGGCTGGTCCCTTTGCGGGACAATCATGGACGCAAGCGCGGCGTCCCCGCCGAGATCGTCCATGAGAGGCGCGGTGGCAGTCCCGATGTGGCTTGGTCTCCCTGCTCCTCCTATGTCGCCCTCACCCTTGCCACCGAAAACGAAAGCTCGCGCATCCACATCTACGATCTGCGGTCCCGCAAGCTTCGCCCCGTCACCGATCCGCTTTTTGACGCCCATTCCCCCGCATGGGATCCCGCCGGGCGGAATCTCTATTACCTCACACAACGTGACTACATTCCGCAACTGAGCACGGTGGAGTGGAATTTTGCCACCACGCGCGGCACTTCCATTGCCGTCATCCCCCTTCAAAAAGACGCCCCAAACCCGTTCGGGCTGCAGCTTGATGACGACACTTCCCCCATCGGGAAGGGGAAGGAGGCCAAGCCCGCCGCGCCGGCCTCCACCGCAAAAAAGTCCACGCCCGCCGCTGCCTCAAACCCGGGTTCCAAGGCTGCCGCCACCAAGCCAGGCGCCGGCAAAACGAAGAAGAAAAACGCCCCCGGGCGCACCCGTATTGATTGGGACGGCCTTGGCGCGCGGGCCATCCGTGTCCCGCTTGACCCTGGCAACTACGCGCAACTCGCCGTCACCGCCACCCACATCCTCTATGTGAAACGCCCTGCCGCCACCCTTGGCGGCCCCTCCGCCGGCCCCGCAACCTTGAACGCCTACGACATCAAGGAGCGCAAGTCCGCCAAGCTTGCCGAAACCAGCCGTTACTCGATCGCCCCCGATCACTCCAAGCTGCTTTACCACACCAGCAACGGCGCCCTTCAGGCCATTGATCCGCGCCCCGACGCAAAGCCCGTCACGCTGCGCACGGACAATCTTTATGCCGACAGCATCCCCGCCCTCGAATGGCGTGAAATGTACGAGGAGACCTGGCGGAAATTCCGCGACCATTTCTATGTTTCCAACATGCACGGCTATGACTGGGAGGCGCTCGGCGGACAGTATCGCGCCCTGCTCCCCCACGTCGCCCACCGCGATGACCTCACCTACATTCTTCGCGAGCTTGTCGGCGAGTTGAATATCGGCCACGCCTACGTGATGGGTGGCGAGCAGTTCCGTCCCGCACGCCCCGCCGCGGGCCTCCCCGGGGTGACTTTCGCGCTCGACCAGGCAAGCAACCGCTACCGCATCGCAAAAATCTACGCGGGCCAGAACGAGGAGCCCAAATACCGTTCCCCGCTCACGCTTCCCGGTGTTGCCGCCCGTGTCGGGGACTATGTCCTTGCCGTGGACGGCATCCCCCTCACTGGCAATGAGAACCCCTATCAGCTTCTGCGTAGGCGCGGCGATCCGGTGACACTCACCCTGAACTCCCGCCCCGAGATTGCCGGGAAGGGCGTCCGCCATGTCACCTACGCCCCCCTTGATAGCGAGCGCGCCCTGCGCTATTTGGAATTCACCACCCATGCGCGCGAGCAGGTTGCCAAGGCCACCAAGGGCCGCGCGGGCTATCTCCATATTCCCAACATGGGGGCGGAGGGCGCCTACGAGTTCATCAAGTGGTATTATCCCCAGCTTCGCAAGGAAGGCCTCGTCATCGACGTGCGCGCCAACGGGGGCGGCAACATCTCGCAGTGGATAATCATGCGCCTCAATCAAAAGCTCCTTGGCACCCGCTTTGGCGGTCCCAACGAGGTCCCCGATGCCTATCCGCACAACGCCCGCCATGGGCACCAAGTCTGCATCATCAACGAAAATGCGGGAAGCGATGGCGACATCTTTCCCCACTATTTCCGCGCCGCGGGCCTTGGTCCGCTTGTCGGAAAACGCACCTGGGGCGGGGTGGTTGGCATCTCGGGCGTCGGCCCCTTGCTGGACGGCGGCACTGTCTTTGTCCCGTTGCGCGGCACAAATGACACCAAGGGCAATTGGATAATTGAGGGCAAGGGCGTCCCTCCCGACATCGAGGTCGAGAACGACCCCAAATCGGTTTCCCAAGGCCGTGACCCCCAGCTGGAACGCTCCATTGAGGAGCTTGTGAAGCGCATGGACGCCCAGCCCCGCAAATGGCCCTCCGCCCCCAAGCCCCCCGTGAAAACCAAGTAGTCCCGTCGCCTTGCCGGGGCGCCTCCCAACGGCGCCCCGCGCCCGGGGTGCATGCCGCGCGCGGGATCCTGGACGGTGCGGCGGTGCGCTGCCGGCTTCCGGCGGCGGCCTTCATCCAGCGCGCATGCCGCCGCAAGCCTTTTGCGCCTCTGGTGGCATCGGACCGGCGGTGGAGGCCAGCGGGTTGAGTTTTCGGCCTGGCCGCCCGGATTCGCGCGGGGTGTCACGCCCGCCTCCCGGCGCTCTTTTTGGGGCAAGATCTGTCTGGACCTTCCGAAAGCAGGCACGCAGCCTCGGCGGTCCGTATGCACGATCGCCCGCCATCCCTTCCGCTCAGCCCATTGCAACGCCGCCTTGTGAGCGCGGCGCTGGCGTGTGTCGCCGCAGGCGTCATTCTTGCGTTTGTGAGCGGCGCGTTCTGGCTTCTCGGCCAGTTCCTGGAGGTGACCGGCGCGGCGTTGTGGCCCGTGATCCTTGCCGGGGTGTTGTCGTTTCTGCTGCAGCCGTTGTTTGTGTTTCTCGAAAGGCGGCTGCGTTTTTCGCGCATGGCGGCCATCGTGGTGCTCTATGCCTTGGTTGCCTGCGTGTGCATGTTGCTGGCGGCATGGTTGTTGCCGGCGATGTTGCGGCAGGCGATGGCATTTATTGAGACGCTTCCGGCTTTGTGGGCGCGCGCATGGGAGGCGGTTGCCCCATTGGTTCCCTCCGACATCCGCCCCTGGCTTGAGCGCCTCAGTCCTGGTGTGGATGTCGTGGGTGGCGCGGCGTCCGCCCCGCCGCATGCGCTTCCGGGCGCGGCGTCAGGAGGCGCGGCGGTCACGGCGCCAGGGGCCGGGTGGGTGGGGACCCTTGCCGCCATGGCGCTGTCCGCCTTGACGAAGGCGGGCCTGGGGTTGCAGGCATTTTTCATCAAGGCCGGCGGGCTGGCGATTGTGCCGGTCTACTTGTTCTACCTGCTGGGCATGCGCGGGGATTTTGTTGGCGATGCATGCCGGGAGATACGGTTCCTTCCGGATGGATTGCGGCGTGATTTGACGTTCCTGGCACGGCAGTTCGCGGGGATTTTGACGGCCTATTTTCGCGGACAATTGCTCATCGGGCTGCTGCTGGGCGTGTTTCTCGCGCTGGGTTGGACGCTGGCGGGGCTGAAGTTCGGGCTGCTATTGGGGTTGTTCATCGGCCTGCTCAACATGGTGCCGTTTTTGGGCACGATGCTCGGCTTTCTTCTGGCGCTTCCGGTGGCGTATTTCCAACCGGGCGGCAGCATCGGCCTGCTTGCGGGAGTCGCGGGGGTGCTCGTGGCTGGAATGCTGCTGGAGGGGCTTGTGCTCACACCCCGGATCATGGGCGACAGGATGGGCCTGCACCCGATGGTGGTCACATTCTCGGTGTTTTTCTGGGGGCTGGTGCTGGATGGCGTGCTTGGAATGGTGCTGGCCGTGCCGCTTACGGCGTTCTTCGTGGTGTTCTGGCGTCTGCTGAGGGCCAAGTATCTTTCCGGCGCGGGAGAGGCTGTGGAGACGGAGCAAGGCTCATAATGCCCCGCTCCCGCGCGGCTTGGGGATTCATCGACAAAAAAGGGGGGCGCGATCGCATTTCAGCGTCCCTGCCCGCCCCGTTGCGCGAAAAAAGACCGGGCGCGCACATGGCACGCCCGGATGGGATTTTTTCCTGTCATGCCGCCCCAAGCTGGGTGGCGACAGGGGTCTTCTCAACCCCCGGCGGGGCGATGTTGATGGAGGCGACGCGGATGTTCGCGCCGTGCTTGGTGAAGTTCAGCTTGTAGTCGCGGATGAGCTGTTTGACGTCGGGGTAAAGCTCCGCCTTGCGGGCGGTCATGATGGCCAGGAGGTCGTCAATCTGCTCCTCGCTGGCACCGGGGAGCTTGAGCAGCTGGGCGCGCGCGGCGGCAAGGGCGGCCTCGCCGTTGATGATGGCATTCCAGACGAGGATGGCGACGTTCATGGCGCCACGAAGGGCCGTGTGATTGTTGCGGGCTTCCTTCAGGACGGGGTCGGCAAACTGGATGAGGGCGTCGGAGATGTTGAAGGCGCCAGGGGCGGGCGGCGGCGGGGGCGTGGCCGTGGAGGCGGGCTTGCGAAAACGAAGTGCGTTGGAGACAGCGCCGGCATTGGAGATGGCGATGGCCTTGGGTTTGCCGAAGGCGCCGAGTGTCTGTGTGCGGGTGAATGCGTTGGGCATGTGTGCGGGTGTTCTTATGCGGGTTGGAAGGTGGCGGCGGCGGAAATGCGGGCAAGCGGAATTCGCCGTGCCTGACGGGTGCCTGCGGGGCTTCAGGGAAGGCGGAGGGCCGGATTTCCACGGATTTGGGCGGTGATCTGCAGGGCGACCTCCAAGGCCGTGCGCCCAAGCTCCGTGCCGACCTTGGGGGCGGAGTGGTCGCGCACGCACTGCAGGAAGGAGGCAAGCTCGAACGCCAGCGGCTCCCCTTTCTCGACAGGGATCTCCTCGCGCTTGATGTCAAAGATGGTCCCCCCGGCGGGCATCCGCAGGCAGTGTCCGCATTGGTTCATGAAATCAAGCGAGAGGTAGGCGCCGGGCTGGAAAAGACGCATTTCCCGGACCTTTTTCATGCTGACCCGGCTTGTGTTGAGGTTGGCGACGGCGCCGTTGGCGAAGGTCAGGCGCGCGTTGGCGATGTCCTCCGTGGGCGAGACAATGTTCACGCCGACGGCGTCCACGCGCGCGACGGGGGATTTGACGAGCTGGAGCACGAGGCCGATGTCGTGGATCATCAAATCAAGCACGACTCCGACCTCGGTGCCACGGGGGTTGAACGGGGCGAGGCGGTCTGCGGTGAGATAGCGTGGCGTCGAGACGGCTTCCTCAAGGTAACTCATCACCGGGTTGAAGTGCTCGATGTGGCCGACTTGCACGACACGCCCCGCGCCCTGCGCGGCGTCGAGGATGCGCGTGGCCTCCTCCAGCGTGGCGCACAAGGGTTTCTCGATGAGAAGGTGGCAGCCGGCATCCAGCAGCGGGATGGCGACCTCGGCATGCCTGTCCGTCGGGACGACAACGCTTACCGCGTCACAGGCGCGCCCCAATTCCCCAAGCGTGGCGAAACGCGGGCAGGCGTGCCGGGCGCAAATCTCGGCGGCGCGGGTGTCATCCGGTTCGTAAATCCCGGCGAGCACGGCGCTAGGCAGGCTGGCGTAAATCCGGGCATGGTGCTGGCCAAGGTAGCCGACTCCGGCGACTCCGCAGCGAACAGGGCGAGGCTGGTCCATTGTGATGCGAGGGTGGCGCTGCGCGCGGGCGTGAGGTTAGCGGCGGCGTGGCGCGGGGGTGGCGCCCCGGCGTTGCGCGGGTGCGGGTGCGGCGGTTCCGGCGGCAGGCTCCGGTGGTTTTATCGCGCTGTGCAGGCGGGTGACGCTCAGGTGGGTCAGGTCACCGGGATCGTCGCGGTAGATGAGCAGGCTGGGGTTTCCAGGCATGTAAAAACGGCGGGTGCTGTGCGCCAGCACCCAGGCCTTTGGGTTTTTGGGGTCTGGCAGGTAGGTCGCGACTTCGGAGTATCCCTCCTTGGTGCCAAGCTCCAGCATCCTGCTCTGCATGGGCGGGATGACCTCCTGGCGTTTGAAATCCTTCATCTGGAATGCGATGTACCGGCGGGTGGTGTTGATGATGCGCCAGGAATTGGCCGAGCCTGGCGTGAGCGTGTCAGGCAGGACAAGCGTCCCAAAACGATCCGGGCTGGTGCCCTTGAACAGCACAAGGAAGTTTCCCGAGGAGGCCGGGATCTTTGCGGTGGCGATGACGTCGCGCGCGGGCTTGCCATCGGCGCCCTTCACCTCGCGATAAAACTCCAGAATCTCCGGCCCGGAATACGGCAGGGCCAAGGGCTTGTAACCCGAGGGGATGTACTTGATGGCGGCAGCCTTGCCAGCCGTGTCATATTTCACGTCGAGGATGTCCTGCCCAAGGCTTACGTAAGAAAATGTGACGGACACATTCGCAGGCTTGTTGCTGGCGGCGGTGGCGGCGGGGCGGACTTGGGCGGAAAGCGGTGTTGCCAACGGTGAGGCCGGAAAAATCGCGGCTGCCACAAGGAGGATGGGGACAATGGCGGAAATGCGGGGTAATGACACGGCGGCAAAACTGAAAAAAATGGTTGGCATGGGGACTATGAAACGCCGCCGGACGGCATTTTCAACATGGATTGCGGAACCGCCGGACTCCACACCCGGGAGAGCCGCAAAAAACCGCGCGAACCGCGTCCGGCCGGGATCACTCCGCACCCTTCCTCAAAAAAACGTCACCGCCAGAATTGCCTGCGCCTGGCTGACGCGCAGACAGACGTTCCACGCCGCCACTTCGCGCTCCGGCCGCCCCGTCAGGCTTGGTGAAAAGCAGCCTGGCGCCCCCACCCAGAATCGAACTGGGATCCGCGGTTTAGGAAACCGCTGTTCTATCCATTGAACTATGGGGACCGCATCCGCCGGAGCCGCGCACCGGGAACGGGCGTGACAATGGGTTTCTGGAAAATCAGGGCAACTGGAAATCGGAGAAACGCCACGGATTTCCGGGATCGGCGTGCCCGGGGACTCGTCCTGCGACAAGCAGATCGTCCTCGCCACCGGGACGCCGCAGGCTTCCGGGATCGGCGTGTCCGGCGAGGAAGCCTTGTTCCGGATTTTGCGTTTTTTGAATGCAGCTTGAGCCATCCTCCTGACAGGCTGAGGAACGCGGCAAATGCGAGGCGTGCGCTGTGGCGAGGTCTTCCCGGATGGCGCCCCTGATCGGTTGAGGGCCGACGGCGGAAAATGCGAGATGAGCGACGTTGAACAGGAAGTTGCCCGGTGGCACCCTGGCTGGTTGAGGAACGGCGGAGGAAAATGCGAGAGCAGGGGAGGCAGAACAAGCCCCGGAGCAAAAAGAGCGCTTCCCAAAGCGGACGAGTATTTTTCGGCACCGCCTGAGCCGGATAGTGCCGCCGCGAGACGGCATCCACACGCAACCGCTTTCCCGCGTTCGTCTTCGGGCGCCCGAGCCAGATGATGCCGCCGCGAGACGGCACTGGCTATCGCCCTTGGGCTTCAAATTATCCAATCCTGAATGCCCGGTTTCGTCATTTTGTTTCGGCAGGCCCAGTGGCAACAAAAGCAGCACGTGGGGTGCCGCACTCCAAAGCACTTTTACCCCGCTCATACCCCAAGTGCCGTGCCAACCATTCACGGTGGAGACCCGGGCGGGGATTCATCTCAGTATTTTCCCTTGGCACTTGCGGCAGGTTCGCGCGTGGGTGGCGTTGTTGGCGCGGCCGGCGGGTTGGGGCGGTCGGCGGCTCTGAGCGATTTTTTGCCGCACCTGCTGTTGGCGTTTTCGTTGACGCTGCCGCTGAACTCCGCCAGCACGCGAAGGAAAACATCATTGCCGTTGGCACTGCTGTTTCCGCTGCCGCTGGCGCGGCTGCTGGATCTGGCGCGCGCAGCTGCTCTGGGCGATTTTTTGCCGCGCCCGGCGCTGGCGTTTCCGTCGGCGCCCGCGTTGGATTTTCCGAGGCGCCTGATGTTGGCGCGGCTGTTGCCTTGGGGGGCGGCTGCCGCTCTGGGCGATTTGCTGCTGGTACTGGCAATGCCGTTGGCGCTGGAGCGCGGCGGTTTCGGCGAAACCGCCCTGCCACGGAGCTGCCACTGGCACTGCTGTTGGCGCCGGCGTTGAAGCGCGTTGGGCGCGTGAAGGAACGCCATTGGCGTCGGTGTCCGCGTTGGCCTTTCCGACGCGCCTGATGTTGGCGCGGCTGCTGCCTTGGGGGGGCGGTCGCTCTGGGCGATTTTCCGACGCGCTCCGCGCTGGCGCTGCCGTTTTCGCCGGCGCTTGTCGTCGTTGGCTCCGCCGGGCGCCGAGCGCCGGCGTTTCCGGCGGCGCCCGGCGCGGCTGCTGGTGTTACCTTTGGGTGCTGGCTTTGGCGGTTTTGGTTTTGGCCGTTTTAGCCGTTTTGGCGGTTTTGGCCTTGGCGGTTCTGGCGGTGGTTTTGGCGTTTGCGGTTGCGCAGGAGGGCCAGGGTGAGGGTGGCAAGGGCGCCGCAGAGGGCGTAGGTGGAGGGTTCGGGGACGAAGGGGATGGCGTAGGTGGTGATCAG
>JAIRPL010000038.1 GCA_031256995.1 Puniceicoccales bacterium | reverse complement strand
GGGCGCGCGGCGGGCGGCGGCGGAGACGTGGCCGGCCGTTTCCCTCCGTGCCGGCACAAAAGGCGGAGTCAGCCGCTTGCTTGCGCAAATTTGCGCGAGGATTCCTGAGACTCCTTGCTGCCCGTGTCGTGGCGCAGCCTTGCAATGTGCGCAATGGCTTGGAGCGCGTCGTAGCGCAGCGCCGCCGTCGTAGCGCGGGCTTCCAAGCCTGCTCCTTGAGGCCTGCCCACTCCCAACGTAAAAAAGGGGCGGCCAAGACGGGAACTACATCCAACCGCTTTTCGTTGGCCATCTTCGTTGGCAACCCCCTCCAATGCGGCAGAAGACTGCCGCGCGTTAGGCCGCCACATTCCAGACTGCGCACTCCAAGGCCACCTTCAGCGGTAGCAAAAGTGGCGCCGGCGGGGGACAGGGGTGCGAATGCGCGAAGCGCCTTGGAACGCGGCCGGGGAGCAGGTTTGGAAACCCGCGCTACTGTGCCTTGCGCCACTGGCCCCGTGTTCCCGTGTCCTGCGTTGTGGGCCTGCACGCTACTGTGGCTGCGTTACTGCGCCTGCAAGCTACTGTGGCGGTGCTACTGTGGCTTGTGCGGCGTTACTGGGCCGCGCGCATTTTCCCTTGGGCGGATGGCAGGCCCGCCAGCAGGCATGGATGCCTGCGGTGCGGGGTGGGGCTGCGCGTGCGCCTATTCAAGGCCCAGCACGTGGGCCATGTTGTAGATGGCCGGGGTGCGCGCGGGGGCGCCGGGGGGCGGGATGAGCCAGCGGGCGGCGCGCAGCGCGCCCAGCGCGAAGATGGCGCGCGAGGAGGCTTTGTGGGCAAGCTCCAGGCGCTCGCCCTCGCCGGCGAAGATCACGGTGTGGTCCCCCACGACATCGCCCCCGCGCAGGGCGTGCACGCCAATCTCGTCCGCCGGGCGCCCGCCTGTGAGGCCCTGGCGTCCGTGGCGGAGCGCGGTGGGCGGGAGGGCGCGCGCGTGGCGGATGATTTGCAGCAGGGTCTCGGCCGTGCCGCTGGGGGCGTCTTTTTTGTGGCGGTGGTGCATTTCCACCAGCTCGACCTGAAAGCTTGGGTCGAGCGTTTGGGCGGCGATCCTGGCGAGCTGGTTGAGCAGTGTGACCCCCACCGAGTAGTTGCCCGCCCAGACGACGGGAATTTCGCGGACGGCTTCGTGGATCCGCGCGCGCTCCTCCTCCGAGTGCCCCGTGGTGCCGATGACGAGCGGTTTGCCGTGCCGGGCGCAGAGGAGGGCGAGGGGGAGCGTGGCTGTGTGGTGGCTGAAGTCCACGACGACGGTGGTGTCGCGGACGAGCGGTCCGGGCGTGTCGCCCTGGTCGATTCCCGTGACTTCAAATCCGGCTCCGGCGGCGGCCTCAATTATGGCGCGGCCCATCCGCCCCCTGGCTCCGTTGAGGAGGAGGGGCTGCGTGGTGTTCGGTTGGGGGGTGTCGTTCATGGCTGTCTTTTGGGCGGGTGCGAGGGGAGGGGCGTCAAAGGCGTTCCAGGACCGCTTTTGCCATTTCCGTCGTGGACACGGACGGGTTGCCGAAGGCGATGTCGGCCGTGCGGAAGCCGTCGGCGACGGCCCTCTGGACCGCCGCGTCAATGGCGCCGGCCTCGGTGTGAAGCCCGAAGCTGTGGCGGAGCATGAGGGCGGCGCTCAGGATCTGGGCGCACGGGTTGGCCAGGTTTTTCCCTGCGATGTCCGGGGCGCTGCCGCCCGCGGGTTCGTAGAGGCCGAAGGGGTGGCCATGGCGGTTTTTCTCCGCGCCGATGCTGGCCGAGGAGAGCATGCCGAGGGAGCCGCAGACGACGGACATTTCATCCGAGAGGATGTCGCCGAACATGTTCTCGGTGAGCAGCACGTCAAAGCTGGCCGGGGAGCGCACGAGCTGCATGGCGGCGTTGTCCACGTACATGTGCGAGAGTTCTATTTCCGGGGCCGTGGCGGCGACGCGCGCGGCGACGGTTTTCCGCCACAGGACGGAGCACTCGAGCACGTTGGCCTTGTCCACGCTGAGCAATTTCCCGCGGCGCGCGCGCGCGGTGGTGATGGCGATGTCGGTGATGCGCTCGATCTCGCTTTTCCGGTAGACCATGGTGTCCACGGCCTCCGTGTCGCCATTGGGGAGGGTGGTGGTGTGCTTGGCCCCGAAGTAGAGGCCGCCCGTGAGTTCCCGGATGCACACCAAGTCGATGCCCTCCGGGATGCGCTCGGGGCGGATGGGGGAGGCGCCCAGGAGTGTCTTGGGGAGCAGCCCCGGGCGGATGTTTGCGAAGAGTTTGAAGTGTTTGCGAAGGGGAAGCAGGGCGGCGCGCTCGGGTTGCTCGGCGGGGGGGAGGCTTTCCCATTTCGGGCCGCCGACGCTGCCGAACAGGATGGCGTCCGCGGCGGCGCACGCGGCGAGCGTGGCGTCGGGCAGGGCTTTCCCGGCGGCGTCAATGCCGGCGCCGCCGACGGGGTGCGTGGAGTGGCGCAGCGTGTGGCCCCCGCGCTTGAGGGCGGCTTCGAGCACCGGCAGGGCGGCGTCCATGACTTCCGGCCCGATGTGGTCCCCGGGCAAAATGGCGATGTGCAGTTGCATGTTTTTTTGGGCGTGCGACAGGGCAATGCCGTTGCCTGGAAAGGCAAGGCGGAATGCCGGGGCGGGGGGGGCGGCCATTGCCCATTGGGGTCACAACGCGGCGCTTCCGAGGCTGGCCGGGAGGCTTGGGGGCGGGCCGGGCGCGGCCTTCCCCTCGCGGATGACGTCGATGAAGGCCTCCATGCGCGTGAGGAGCTGCCCGCGGTCGCTTTCGGAGTAGTCGCTGGAGAGGACGAGCACCGGGCGCCCGGCGGCCTGGTGGCGCTGGATGAAGTCGCGCTGCGGCACCCCGTAGCACGCGCAGAATTTGAGGAAAACGTAGAGGACGCCGTCGACCTTGTACTCATCGGCAAGACCGGCGGAGAAATCCACGGCGTCGCCAAGCGGCCGCTGGCGGGCGCATGGGGACTGGTCGAGGTAGCCGTTGGCGAGGGCGAGCCACGGGTCGCCGTCCTCGGGGATGGTGTGGCAAAACGGGCGCACGCCGGCGCAGTGGTCCTCGACGACGACGCGGGTGCCAAGCTCGTTCTCGGCAATGTCCAGGATGCGGCGGTCGCCATCGGCGATGATGCTTCCGGCGACTTGCAGGCGGATGGGCGGGGCGAGGTTCGCGGGCGCTGGCCTGGCCGCGTAGTGGGCGTGGAGGCGCTGGAGGCAGGGCAGGAGTTTCGCAGGCTCGACGTAGTAGAAGGCGCGGACGATGTCCACGAACTCGCCGCCAGTGAGCGGCGGGTGCGGGCGCTTGCGCAATGCGGAGATGGCGCGCAGCTCCCGCCTGACGGCGTTGTGGAGCCTGATTTGCTCCAGCAGGGCGTCGTCGCCGACGGGGGGGGACCCGGTGAGCTGGGCGAGGTCGTCCCGGAAGCGCAGGATCTCCTCGCGGAAGAAGGCGCGCGAGTCCGGGTTTTTTCGCAGTTTCGGGAGGTTGAGGAGGCGGACGGGGACGTAGTTCTCGATGACCTCCGTGGCGCGTTTCATCGTGGCGCAGGTGTGGAAGTTGTAGACCTTGTCGAAGGCCTTGTAGAGCGGATCGCCCTGTTCGAAGCCGCCGATGCAGCTTTTGGTGAAGTCGCAAAAGACGCTTTGCGTGAACAGTTCGCCGGCGGCGGCGCGGCTGGCATCCCCGCCCTTGAAGATGCGGGCGTGGCGGACCCCGGCCGCCGCAAGGACCTCCTGCGGTGTGTAATTGCACAGGAAGCCGGCCTTCCTGGCGCCGTGGCGGTCCGAGACAAGGCTTTGCTGCTCGCTGCGGATGAGCGCGGAGATCTCATCAATCGGGTTTGGGGCGCCGGCGGCGGGCGCGGTTTTTTGTGCCGGGGTGGTGCTCATGTGCGGGATGGTCGTTTTTTGGGTGAAGGGCGCGGGGTGTTTCCAGATGCGGATTCGCGGCGGCCGGGGGAGGTGTGGATGGGTGTCAAAGGGAGGCGCCCTCGGCCGCCTTGGCGCGGGCGGCGTGTTTCGAGGCATGGACCGCCGCCCCGATGGCGCCGGCGTAAATGAGGTCGATCCTGGGGCGCTGGAAACGCGCCTTCAGCAGGATCTCCAGGACGTGGCGCATGCCGGGGTTGTTGGAGACGCCGCCGGTGAAGGCGAGGCCTGGCTCGACCCCGATGCGCCCGAGCAGGTTGTTCACGCGTCGCGCGGCGGAGTAATGCACGCCGGCGGCGATGTTGGCGCGGGACCGCAGGTCGTTGTTCCGCTCGCCCCGCGCGCGAAGCGAGATGATCTCGGACTCGGCGAAGACGACGCACTGGCTGCTCACCGGGGCGGGGTCGTCGGACTCCAGGGCGACCGGGCCGAGTTCCTCAAGCCCGATGCCCAGCAGGGCGGCGGTTTTTTCAAGGAAACGGCCCGTGCCGGCCGCGCATTTGTCGTTCATGACAAACTCGACGACCCTGCCGGTGTCCGGGGCGATCTTGATGGCCTTGGAGTCCTGCCCGCCGATGTCGATGATGGTCCGCGTGCCGGGCAGGACGGCGTGGGCCCCCATGGCATGGCAGCTGATCTCCGTGACGGCCTGGTAGGGGATGTCCTCGTATTTCAGGGAGATCCGCCCGTATCCGGTGCCGACTATGAATGCGATCTCGCCCCGGCTTTTGCCGGCCTCCCGCAGCAGCTGCCCCAGCAGGATGTCGGCGGTCTCTTGCATGTAGAGGCCCGTGGGCGTGAATGTCGTAAGGACGGTGTCGCCATGGATGAGGGCGCCTTTCGCGCCGCGTGAACCAATGTCGAGTCCGACCACCGGCCAGGGCGAGCTGTGATCCCAACGGCAACCGTCCGCGACGATGTCTTGTGCTCTGTGTGTGCTCATGCTCCGGATGAATCTCGCTATTTTTAGTAAACATGCAAACAAATAAAAGGGAGATTGGCACGGGGCGGGGAGGAGGCGCGTTTTTTTCCGGGGGCCTGGGCTTTTTTTCGGGGCCTGGGCTTTGCGCGCGGGGGCCTGCGGCGGCTTGTTTGGGGCGCGGCGCCCTCCGGTCGCGGCGGCGAGGCGGGGTTTGGCGTGGTGGGGCCTGGGAGGGGCGCCGTGTTCGCGCGCCGGCTTATCTGGACCGCAGGGCGGGGCGGGTTTGCATCCAGAGCGAGGCGGCGAGGGTCAGCAGGGCAAGGCCGAGAAAGACGGTACGCAAACCCGCGCCGGCGGTGTTGGCCGCGAAGAGGTAGAGGCCCGATCCGCACATCCCGAGGTAGTCAAAGAGATTCTGGATGGCGATGGTTTTGCCGAGTTTTCCGGGTTCGGATTCGTGCTGGAGGGCGGCGTTGAGCGGTATCAGGAAAAGCCCGGCGAAGAAGCCTGAGGCGACGAGCAGGGCGCAGGCGGGAAGCACCAATTCGAGGCCCATGAGGACGGCGCGCGGGGAGAGTCCCAACCCCCGCCCCGTGAGGCCGGCCGCGCGCAGGGTGTCTGCGATGCCGTCCGGCAGCTCGCGCAGCCAGGCGGGTTCCGCCGTGGAGGCCCCGATCATCCACGCGAGGAGGAGGACGGCCGCGAGGGCGATCCCGGCACGCGGCACGCCGCGCAGGTCGCCCACTTTGCGCAGCCGCCCGGCGAGCAGGCTCCCCGCCATGACGCCGATGCTGAGCACGACCGCCAGCAGCGAGATCTCGGTGTTGGAGCGCAGGCCGAGCACCCCCTGGCCCCAGGGCTGGAAGTGGCTTTTCATGGCGGCCCCGACGATCCAGAAGAGGGCCGTCCCCGCGAGGATGAGGCGTGTGCGCGGCGCGGCGAGCAGGTCGCGCAGCCGCTGGAAAAACTCCCCGGCGCCATGCCCAAGGCGCACCGCGGGGTTGCCGGGTGTGCGTGCCATGGCGGCGTTCGCGGCCAGGGCCGCGGCATAGAGGGCGAGGATGATGGCGTGGGGCAGGGCGGGGCTGGCGCGGAAGACGTCGGCCAGCACCGAGCCTGTGGTGAACCCGCCGAGTATCGCCAGCAGGGTGAGCACCTCGACATGCCCGTTGGCGCGCACGAGTTTTTCCGCCGGCAGGATTTCCGGGAGGATGCCGTATTTGGCCGGGCCGTAAAGGCATGTGCCCGCGCCCACGACAAGGTAGCCGGCGGCCTGCAGCACGGCCCGCGCGTCCCCGCCGTCGGCGCACGCCAGCCCGGCGGCGCACAGCAAGGCCCCGGCGAGCTTTATGGCATTGCCCGCCACGAGGCAGGCGGATTTGGGGAAACGGTCGTTGCAAAAGCCCGCCAGCGGCGCGAGCAGTACGCATGGCGCGAAAAGCAGGGCGGTGAGCAGGGTGTTCCAGTTGCGCATGGCCTCCTCGGAGATGAGGTTCGCCTCGCGCCGGAACAGCAGCGGCCCGAGGAGCAGGGCCAGGATGGCCTGGTCCCCGAAGGCGCCCAAAAACTGCCCGCCGAGCAGCAGCGGGTAGTCGCGCGCGGGAACGGTTTTTGGGGATGGCATGGCTGGAGGGGGGGGTTGGCCGGCGGCGCGGCTTGCGTGATGGCGGCGCGGGAAGCCGGGGCCTCCCGTCCCGCCCGCGCCCGCCTATGCGAGCGCGAGAAGCTCCCTGGTGGCGGGCACGTCCTTGATGATTTGCTCCGGGTTGGGGCCGATGCCGATGTAGCGCAGGTTGGGAATGGATCCGGACGCGGGTTCGCCGCCCCGGAAGGCCGCGGCCAGCGTGGTTTTCATCACGAAGGCGATGTAGCGGCGCGCGGCGGCCGGGAGGGCGGCAAAGCTGCGGACCCCGCAGATGTCCTCCGTCCACGAGGGAAGCTCGGCGTAGACGGGCTTGAGGGCCGCCCGGACGGAGTCGTCGCGCGGCACCTCCCCGAGGATTTTTCCATCGGGCGCGCGGTAGGCGGTGCAGACCCGCAGCACCCCCCCCTTCCAGCCGTCGCAGGGCGAGAGGGCGTCAAGCTTGTTGATGACGATGTCCTGGAAGCCGCCGTGGCGCAGGGCGCCGCCCTTTTCCACGCAATCGCACCAGCCGACCATGCGCTGGCGCCCGGTGCTTGTGCCGTATTCAAGGCGTTTCAGGTGCGCGGCGAGCGGGTGGGCGTCATCCATTTGGGTGAGGAATGTGTGGGTGCCGACCTTGGTGTCGTAGGCTTTGCAGACGCCGATGGTGTGGACGGGCTGGGCGGGGATCCCGGCGGATTGGAACAGCTCCGGCGTGTAGGTGTGCGAGGCGGTGACGTTGGGCGGGAATCCGTGGCGCTTGTCGAGCCAGAAGGACTGCCCGAATTCGCCGATGAGGAACCGCCCTTCCGCAAGGCCGCGCAGGATGTGCTCGCGCACGTCGCCTATGCGCTCCACGAGGGCGCGGCCGGCGTCCCAATACGCGGTGGTGAGGGTTTCCCGGTCGAACCGGAACGGGTGCCCCGTCCCGAATCGTGTGAAGTCGAATTCGGAGGCGGGGAACACGCCGCATTCGATCGCGGTGGCGTTGGCGCGCTGCTCGGCGGCGGTGAGTTTTTCCAGGAACGCGTTCCATTTTGCCGGATCAAGGCGGCAGACGTGCTGGATGGTGCGCTCGGCGCGGTCCATGCGGGCGTCAAGCAGGGCCGCAAACTCGTCCCTGGCGCCGCGGAAGGCCGCGTAATAAACCTGCCATTGGCCGACCTCGTCCGCGTAGGCGGGCGTGATGCCCCGGCCTGTGCTGCCGCGCGGAGGCTGCCTGAGGATGTTCTCGCGGTAATCCTCCCAGGCCAGGTCGAGCATCCGGTGTGTCACGTCGCTCACGAGGGTGCGCTCGTCAATCAGCAGGCGTGAATAGACGGCGTGGCCGAGTTTTTCGACGGCGCGCGCCTCCCAGTGGATCTTGCGCGGGTCGGCCACGACGCCCGACCCCAGGGCCAGCACGGGGACGTCCTGCTCGACGACCCCCCCGGGGAGCAGGTTCAGCTTGAGGCCTCCCACGGTGTGGCCGGAGTTGGCGCCTCCGTTGACCTTCAGGACAGTCCCCACGATGTCCTTGCGCCGATGCGTTTCCTGCAATTCCCGGATCACTTCTGGAATGAGGCGTCCCTTGCCCTCGTCGCCCATGCTGATACCCGTGTCGGCGATGAGCCGACTCGAAAATGGAGTAAGTGCCATGTGTTTTTATTCTGGGTGTGCGACGGATAGGCAAGGCCTCCGCAAAGGCAACGCGGAACGCGCAGGGGGCGGGCGGCAGGCGGCGCCATCCCCGCCTTTCCCGGGCGTGTTTTGAGCCGCCGGACTCCCTGTTTTCCCGGCGCCCCGGCGGCCCCATTTTCATCCCCGGTTTCCGTCCCGTTTCTCAGGATGGCGATGTGTTCAGGACTTTTTCCGGATGCTGCGAAAAAGGCGCCTCAACCAATTCCCCACCCTGTCATCGCGAGGCGGCGGAAAGCTCAATCTGGTCATCGCCATTGATGCCGCTGGGAAAGTTTGGCGGAGGCGGGCCGGCCGAGTTGCCGACAGCGTCCAACGTGCGGCGCACGAGCGCCTCGAAAGCCGGGTTGGCGGGATTTCGCACCCAGCCGGAGAAACGGATGGCGCCGTGCTGGCTTATCGTGAAACGGAAGGTGCCCGTGGTGCCGGGGGGGATGCGCCCGGCGGCGTTGTCGAGCTGGTTTTGCCAGATGCCCTCGATGATCCTCGCAAGGCGGCGGCGATAATCGGAAAGGACCGGCCCCCCGCCGTTGGGGGTGCCACCTGAGCCGAAGCCGCCGGGGGTGCCGACGGGGTTGGCGCGCGGGCCGATGATCCGGGAGATGTCTATGGCCGGCTTGGCGTTTTCGTTGCTTTTCTGGCGCGCGCCCTGGGCGGCTGGCGTGGGTGGCTGGCGCCTGGATGCGTCCTGGGCCTTGGCGCGCCCGATGTCATCCAGCCGCTTGTCGATGGAAACGAGCTTGGGCTGCTTTTTCTCGGGAGGCTTTTGCGGTGGCGTCTTTTTCTCCTGGGGCGCGACAGGCGGCCGTGGCTCGGGTTTTGGCGGTGGTGGCGGCGGCGTGGGCTTGGGTGGCGGCGGCGCAGGCTCCGGGGGGATGGGTTTTGGCGGAAGAGGTTCCGGGGGCGCCGGCGTTGGGGGCGCCGGCGTTGGGGGCGCGGGTTCCGGGGGGGCGGGGGCATGCGGCATCGGGGAATCTCCGCCGCCGGAGCCGGGCGCGGGCGAGGAGTTGTCCCCGTCGAGGTTCACCACAAGTGTCACAGGTTCCTTGTCCTGCGGGGGCGGGGCCGGGCTTGCCCCCGCGAAATACGCGAGGGATGCGATGAGCAGGGAGTGCACGGCGAGGGTGCCGCACCAGCTTTTCACGTGTTCATGGGACATTTGGCGCGGGTGTTGTCGATGAATCGGCTTCCACGCGGCAACACAAGGAAAGCGCCCATGGAGGCAAGGAAAAGGGGCGGGGGAAGGGGCGGGAGGCCGCGGCGGCGTGTCACAGGCTGCGGCGCTTGGAGGACCGGTCCATGAGGACGAGGGGTTCGCCCCGGCGGAAAAGCGTGACCTGGCCCGTGCTGGAGGAGACGACGATGGTGACGCAGTCGGCGGTGTTGGTGATGGCGGCGGCGGCCATGTGGCGGGTCCCGAGGCCGCCGGGGAGCGTGGTGTCCTGGAATTCGTGGGCGGTCAGCATGCTTCCGGCGCTTTCGATGGCCCCGTCGCCGTTGATGATGAACGCCCCGTCGATGGAGGAAAGCTCCTTGACGGTCTCGTCCATGAACGGGCTGAGGATGTTCCGGTCGGCGGCGGGGTAGCCGTGGAAGGGGTTCAGGATGAGGGGTTTCACATGGGCCTTGATCTGCCTGTGGTTCCCGATGACGAGGATGCAGCCGACGGGCTTCCCCTCGCGGCCCTCGACGGCAAGCTCCGTGGCGATGCCGAGGGCGCGCTCAAAGACCTCCGGTTTGACGTCCGCCGGAAGGAGGTCGCTGGCGTGCCGGGAAAGCACGCTTGGGAACTCGCCGGCCATGTCCACGACGAGGAGCACGTCGAATTTGTCGCTGCCCGGGAGGCCCCCGACGCAGCACACGCGGTCCCCCGAGTTGATCCGTCCGCGTGTGAGCGCCACAAGGAGCGCGCTGCGGAGCTGGGAAAAGCGCTGCTGGGAAAAGGCGCGGATCTGGATGATGGACGGAGGCGCGCCGGGCGGGTTTTTCGCCGCGCCGGCATCGCGCTCGCCCCTGTCGGCATTGTCGCGCTCCGAGGAGGGTTCGCGGGTGTCGGGGAGGTTTTGCGGACGCTCGCTGACCGGGATGATGGCGAGGCCGCGCGGTGACTTGGCGGGGACGGGGGGGGGGCTTGAAAAAGTGTCCAGGAACAGGAGCAGGGAGGTGCAGCCCGCCGCGAGGCCGATTTTCTCGGCTTCGCGGAGGAACAGCTGGTTGAGGCGCGAGTTGAACGCGGCGGCGCTTCCCCCGACGCCCTTGAAGACGTTGGCGATGCCGGCCCGGAATTCGCTGAGCGAGGATGCGTTCTCAAGGCGCTCGACGGTGGCCTTGTCCCCGAAGGCGTCGGTGAGCGCGGAGAGCGTGCCGTGGGCGGAGCTGTTCTTGTCGGAGACGAGGACGAGGAAGAGGATGCGCACCGAGCGGTCGGCCGCCTCCGGGGAGTCGGGGAGGCCCTCCGGGCAGCGCCCGATGGCAAAGACATAGCGCTCGCGCATGGGCAGGCGCACGTTTGGGAATGCCACCGAGTTGTCCACGCGCATGGGGATCAGGCGGCCGCGCTGCAGGATTTCCTCCAGGAGGGAGTCCAGGCGCGAGGGCGCGGCGGCGGGGTCCGTGGTGGCGGATGCGGAGGGCGGGGCGCCTGCCGGGGCCGCGGGCGGGGCGGTCACGGCGGCGGGGCACAGGGTGAGAAGCTCGCGGATGGCGTCGCGGAAATTGCGGCTTTTGAGGTCGATGATCCGCCGCGTGGAGAGAAAACGTTCGATTTTCATGGGTGGTGCGCGGGTGGCTGCGCGGGGGAGGGGGCGGGGGGCGCCTTTGGCGGGAGCGGGCATTGCGGGCGATCCCACTCAAACGCGCCGCGGCGGTGTTCGTAAAGCAGCCCGAAGGCGAGCAACCCCATGAACATGGCGGATGGCACGGCGATGCCGGCCTGGGTGGCGGCAAGCTCGCGGTAGCCCAGCGCCCAGGGAATGAGGAAGACCGCCTCGACGTCAAAGAGGATGAAAAGCATCGCGGCGGTGCAGTATCCCACGGCCCTGCGCGGGTGCGGGTTGGCGTCGGCGGCGGTGGACGGGATGCCGCACTCGTAGGCTTCATCGCGCGAGGGGTGGCGGGCTTCGCGACGCACGCGCTGCCCAAACAGGTGGCTTGCCGCGAGAATGACGGCAGGCAGCGCGGCGCCGAGCGTGACCTGTATGAGAATGGGGAGGTGGGCGTGGAGGGAATTGTCCATTTCCTGTGGTTTCCGGGCAGCGTGGTGGAAAACGTTGTGGAGTGAAGAGGGAAGTGGGAGGGGATGTGTGATGAAGAGGGTGCGCGATGGGCGGAGCGGGGTCGATGCGGGGCGGGGCGGGGTCAGGTTTGCGGGGGCATGGCCCGGGCTGCCGCGAAGGCGTGGTCGAAGGCTTCCCGGGCGGCCTCGGGAGGTTTTTCCGCCTGGCCCGCGCGGTTCATGAAGGCGTGGATCGTGTGCCCCGTGGCGAGTAGGACGTCCGCGCGGCGCACCTCGTATTGGATGCGGATGCGCACGCGCGGCTCCTCGTCCATGCGGGCGGTCACGGAGAGGGTGTCGTCGTAACGGGCCGGGGAGAGATAGCGCAGTGACGCCTCCAGCACGGGCAGCAAGTGGCCGTCGGCCTCCAGCTGGCGGTAGGGCAGGCCGATCCGGGCCAGCATCTCCGTGCGCGCCACCTCGAACCAAGGCAGGTAATTGGCGTGATAGACGACGCCCATCGCGTCCGTCTCCGAGTAACGCACGCGGATTTCCACCGAGCAGGTAATCATTGGCACCAGAAAAGCGCCGCCTGTTTGGCGTTCAATGTCGAATGTCCGCCTTGGGATGTTTCACAGACGGCCGGGTTTTCGCGGCGGCGCCGGGCGTTTGGATTTGTCCCATGGAAGGGGTGCGGCCTTGTGTTTCCCGCGTTCAAGGTTTCGTGAAAACGGATGGTTTTTCCGGGTTTGGCGAGCCTTGGCTTGCGTTATTCCGGCCGGCGGGCAGCTTGCGCCCTGTCTCCTGTGAGAGCCGCCAGCGATGAGCCACGATTTTGACAACCAGCCCGACCGGGTGGGAACGGATTCCACCAAATGGAAGCGTTACGAAGGGCGCGATGTACTCCCCGCGTGGGTCGCGGACATGGATTTCTCGGCGGCCCCGCCGATCCTGGATGCCCTGCGGCGGCGGCTGGAGCACCCGGTGCTGGGTTATGCCAGCGCCCGCCGGAGCACCCTTGATGCCGTGCTGCGTTACCTTGAGGAGCGGCACGGGTGGCGCGTGGCGCCGGAATCGGTGGTCTTCACGCCCGCGGTTGTGCCGAGCCTCCACGGGGTCATCCGCGCGGCTGCGGAGCCGTCGGAGTCCGTGCTGACCGCCACGCCTGTCTACCCGCCGTTCCTTTCCGCCCCCGTGCTTTCCGGGCGCGGGCTGGAGCGCGTCCCCTTGGCGTTTGAAAACGGGAGATGGGTTTTCGACTTTGACGCGATGGAGGCGGCCCTGGCGCGCTCGAGGGTGAGGGTTTTCCTGCTGTGCAATCCCCACAACCCGGTCGGGCGCGTTTTCGAGAAGGCCGAGTTGGAGCGCCTTGCGGAGTTTGCCGGGCGCCATGGGATTGTCGTCTGCTCGGATGAGATCCATTGCGACCTTGTGCATGATGCGCAGGCCCGCCATGTGACGTTTGCCACGCTTGATTCCCCGGCCGCCCGTTCCTGCGTCTCGCTTTTTTCCGCCAGCAAAACCTACAACACCGCGGGGCTGCTTTGCGGTTATGCCGTCATTCCCGACCCCCAGTTGCGCACCCGTTTCCGCCGCGCCCTCAGCGGGGTTGCCAATGAGGTGAACATCTTCGGCTTTGCCGCCCTTGAGGCCGCCTACAACCACGGCGAGTCTTGGCGTCTTCAGCTTCTCGATTACCTGCGCGGCAATCTTGATCTTGTGATGTCGGAGGTCGCCAGCGCCCCCGGCCTTGGGATCGCGCAGCGCCCGCAGGCCACCTACCTGGCGTGGGTGGATGCCCGCGGGTATGGCCTTGAAAACCCCGCGGCGGCCTTCGAGGAGGGCGGTGTCGGCCTCAATGACGGCGCGGACTTTGGGTTTCCCGGTTTTGTGCGCCTGAACTTCGGCTGCCCGCGTTCGCGCCTTCGGGAGATACTCCGGCGCATCCGTGCCACGGCGGAGAGGTTGTCGCGGCGTTGATGGCGCCTTTTTTCGGGCGGCGGCGGCCCTGGGTGGGCGCACGCCATTCTGGCCCCTTTTTGCGCCAATCCTCCCCGGCGCGCCCTGTGCCGGTTTTTTAACTCGTTTATTGTCAACGAAAGCCGGCGCTGGCATCTTCCCTGCAACGAAAGCCTCCAAAAACAGAAACATTCCTTATTTTATACCATGGACCAGAGCAATTTCACGCCGCGCGCACAGCAAATCCTTCCGCTCGCCCGCAAGGAGGCGTTGCGTTTTCACCACAATTACATCGGCACGGAGCATGTTTTGCTTGCGCTTGTCGCGCTGGGCCAGGGGGTGGCGGTCAATGTCCTGCAAAAATTCGGGATTGAGCTGGAAATGCTCCGCGAGGCGGTTGCCCGGCATGTCGGCATTGGGGAGATGCGGGACGAGGAGGTGCCCACGCCCACCACGCCGCGCGTGAAGAAGGTGTTTTCGCTCGCGGTGCGCGAGGCGCGCGCCTTGAGCCACACCTACATCGGGACCGAGCACATCCTTCTCGGGCTGCTGCGCGAGGGGGAGGGTGTGGCCTCCCGTGTGCTCCGCGAGCTGGGCGTGGACATCGAGAAGACGCGAAAGGAGATTGTCTCCGTCCTCGACCCGAACAGCCCCTCCTATGCCTTTGCCAGCGGCATGGGCGAGGATGACCCGCGCGCCAAGAACAGTTTTCTGAAGACTTTCGGGCGGGACCTGACGGAGCTTGCGAAGGCCGGCTCGCTGGACCCCGTGATCGGCCGGGCGGACGAGATCCGGCGGGTGGTGCAGATCCTGGCGCGCCGCACGAAGAACAACCCGGTGCTCATCGGGGAGGCCGGCGTTGGCAAGACGGCCATTGTCGAGGGGCTTGCGCAGGAGATCGCCTCCGCCAGCGTGCCGGACATCCTGCTTGGCAAACGGGTGGTCACCCTGGACCTCGCCCTGATGGTTGCGGGCACGAAATATCGCGGCCAGTTTGAGGAGCGGATCAAGGGGGTGATGGATGAGATCAAGAAGGCGAAAAACGTCATCCTTTTCCTGGACGAGCTGCACACGCTGGTTGGCGCCGGCGGGGCCGAGGGGGCCATGGACGCCTCGAACATCCTCAAGCCCGCCCTTTCCCGCGGCGAGCTGCAGTGCATAGGCGCGACAACCCTTGTCGAGTTTCGGAAGCACATTGAGAAGGACGCCGCGCTGGAGCGCCGGTTCCAGTCCGTCACCGTCAATGATCCTTCCGTGGAGGATGCCATCCTGATCCTCAATGGCATTCGCGGGCGCTATGAGGAGCACCACAAGTGCACCTACATGCCCGGGGCCATCGAGGCGGCGGTGCGTCTTTCCGACCGCTACATCCCGGCGCGCCATCTTCCGGACAAGGCCATCGATGTCCTGGACGAGGCTGGCGCGTATGTCCGCATCAACACCTTTCAACGCCCGCCCGCCGTCGAGGAGATCCAGCGGCAGCTTGACGCCCTGCAGGCTCGCAAGGAGCAGGCCGTCGCCGGGCAGCAGTTTGAGGAGGCCGCGAAAATCCGCGACGAGGAGCAGGGGCTGCGGGAGAAGCGCGAGAAGACGCTTGAGGAGTGGCGGGCGGGCCGCGCGGAGAGCCGCGTCGAGGTCACCGAGGACGACATGTACAAGGTCGTGGCTGGCTGGACGGGGATTCCGCTGGCCCGCATGGAGAAGAAGGAGACGCAAAAGCTTCTTGAATTGGAGGATTCGCTCCAGTCCCTCGTTGTCGGGCAGCGGCGCGCCTGTGAGGTGATCGCGCGGGCGTTGCGCCGTTCGCGGGCCGACCTGAAGGATCCGCGCCGCCCCATCGGCAGCTTCCTGTTCCTCGGCCCGACGGGTGTCGGCAAGACCATGCTGGCCAAGACGCTTGCCCTGAATGTTTTCGAGGATGAGAAGGCGCTCGTGCAGATCGACATGTCGGAGTACATGGAGAAACACGCGCTCTCCCGCCTCATCGGGGCGCCCCCCGGCTATGTCGGGCACGAGGAGGCCGGGCAGCTCTCGGAGGCCGTCCGGCGGCGCCCCTATTCCGTCGTGCTCTTTGACGAGATTGAGAAGGCCCACCCCGACATTGTCCAAATTCTTTTGCAGGTGCTTGAGGACGGGCGTTTGACGGATTCGCAGGGGCGCACGGTGGATTTCCGCAACACCATCATCATCATGACCTCCAATGTCGGGGCGGACGTCCTGCAGCGCAATTCCTCCATGGGTTTCGGGGTCGGCGTGGGCATGGCGGATGACTACGCGCGCACGAAGGAGAAGATCCTCGACGAGACAAAACGCTTTTTTAAGCCGGAGTTTCTGAACCGCCTCTCGGAGATCGTGATTTTCACCCCGCTCTCCAAGTCCGACATCGGGCGCATCGTCGAAAACGAGACCGGCAAACTTCGCAAGCGCCTGCAAGGGCAGGGGATCGTCCTGGACATTGCGCCGGAGGTGCGCGAGTTCCTCGCCGTGAAGGGGTATGATGAGAAATTCGGCGCCCGCCCGCTTCGCCGTGCCATCGAGCGCTATCTTGAGGATCCGCTTGCCGAGAAGATCATCCGCGAGGAGTTGGTCAAAGGGGCCGCGCCCGTGTTTGTCACGCTTGCCGACGGGGTGCTTGAGGCCGTCCGCGCGAACGGGTCCACGGGGGCCATCGGGGGCGCGGCGGACGAATTCGCGCCGGAGGCCACCCTGCTTTTCTCCCAGCCCACCGCCATCGCTCCGGCGGGCGCGCCGCGTGCCGCCGACAATTCGCGCCGCCGCCCGCGTTCCGTCCCGAAGTGAGTGCGGGGTGTTTCCCCGCCCCCCTCCCACCATGCTTCAAGGTTACATTGAGCGCTTTGCCGGGATCGGGCGTCTTTACGGCGCCGCCGCGCTCCGGAGGTTGCACGATTCCCACGTCGCCGTCGTCGGCGTGGGGGGCGTTGGTTCCTGGACGGTTGAGGCGCTCGCCCGCACGGGCGTTGGCGCGCTCACCCTTGTCGACATGGACGACGTTTGCATCTCCAACACCAATCGCCAGCTCCAGGCGCTCAAGGATGCCGGCGGCCGCCCCAAGGTTGAGGTTTTGCGGCAGCGGGTTCTGGGCATCAACCCTGACTGCCGGGTCTGCGCCATCCAGCGTTATTACACCCCGGCGACCTCCCCGGCGCTTCTTGCCCCGCCGGCGCCTGGTTCGCGGCCTTATGACGCCGTTGCCGATGCGATGGATAGCGTGCGGGACAAGTGCCACTTGCTTGCCGAGTGCCGGCGTCTGGGCATCCCTGTCGCAACCAGCGGCGGGTGCGCGGGAAAGCGCGCCCCGGATCGTGTCCGCGTCACGGACCTTGCGCAAACGGGGGCGGACAATCTTTTGCGGCATGTCCGGCGCATTCTCCGCCACGATTACGGTTTCCCGGCCTCCCCGGCCAGTTTTGGCATTCCCGCCGTCTGTTCCTCCGAGATCTCCTCCCCCGCGCCTTGTGACGGGGCGTGTGACATTTCCCTGCCTTCCCAGGCCGGTTCATTGCTCACCCCTGAATTGCACGGACGCGCGCTGCACCCCAATTGCGAGTGGGGCTATGGGACGGCGGTTTTTGTCTCGGGGACATTCGGTTTTCACCTTGCCGCCGCCGTCGTCTCCCTCCTCCTGTCTTTGGAAACAGCGTGATTTCTTTTGGGGGCCGGGAACGAAGCGTGAAAAAGCGGCGGGCTTTGAAAACGGGGATCATTCCCGGGGCGGCGCCGCGGACGCTTTTTGAAGGACGGATTTGCAAAGGGATTGCATCCCCGTGGCAGGCCGGGGGAATTTCGCGTTGGCGGCGGGAGGGCGCGGACGTTTTCCCCATGGCATGCCGGATTTCCTTTTACTTGAAACCAGTGCTGTTTTGTTTTGCATGGCGACCCTGAAACGCGCCTTTTGCGTGTGGTGTTGAACGCCCATTTTTTCCCTCCCCTTCTGTTCATGTTGAACGCAAGAAAACCATCTCCCGACAACGCCCGCACTTTTTACGACATGGAAAAGCAAATTCTCGTTACGCGCCCCCGCACAACCGCGAAGGCGTCCGCCTTTGGCGCCGCCCGTCTTTGCGCCCGCACCTTTTTTCTTGCCGCCGCCGGTCTTGTCGCCCTGCCGGGTGTGCTCGACGCCGATGTGACGGTCCCCCTGGATGAGTCATGGCTTTATGGGGAGGAATTTGATGCTTCCAGCGGCGTTGTCACCGTGCCTGTTGGCGTGGTTAACGGCCGGGCCGCCAGTTCGTCCGCCGTTGTCAAAAACGGGGACATCGCCCCCAACACCTTCGTCATCAACGGCCCCGGCCTTCTCAACTTCGCAAGCGGGGCCGAGGGCGCGTTGCAGATTGGTTACAACGCGTTGGTGACCGGCAATGTGATCGTCGCGGGAGAATCCTCCATCTCGACGCATGTGACCGGCTACACCGGTTCCGTGGGGTCGATCTCGGGAAGCATCATCGGGCGGGACCGGTTGACCGTGGGTTTTTGGGACATCGCGCTCAACAAATATCTGACCCAAGATGATTATGGGGTTTTGCCCAATTCCGGTGTCATCGGCATTGGCGCCCGCCCGCCATCGTATGACTCGGAGAGCGCGGTTTTTAACCAGGCTTGGGGGACTCTTGTGCTGCTTGGCGCGAATGACAATTTCAAGGGTTCCGTGCGCGTGGCGCCTTTCACCACATTGCAGATTGGCAATGGCGCCGTGGGTGCGGGAGCCGTGGGGGGGCTGCCTTATGCGGACATTTTGCTCACGTCGGACAAGGGGTATGACAAGGCCAACGTGAACATTGGACGCGGATTCGTCTCCGCCGCCCGGCTCGTTGTGAATCATGCCACGTCGGTTGTGCTCAATGGCGTTATTTCCGGCCATGGCGGGATCACCAAGCATGGCGCGGGCACCCTTTTCCTGACGAACCCGGGCAACACGTTCCTGGGCGACATCACCATTGAGCGCGGCACGGTGGACTTTTCGAAGCTTGGGTCCCTTGGCACGTTGGAAAAAACCGTCAACCTTCATTCCGCCACATTTCTGTCTTATTCCGGCGCGGAGTCGGTGCTCGATCTTGGCCCCGATTTCCTCCTCAAGCTTGTCGATTTTGGCCGGGCCACCCTGCGGATTTCCAATTCCGGCACCGAGGTGCGGCTTTACCGCGTCGAAGGCGCGGAGGGGCGCCAGTTTGCCAAGGAAGGCGATGGGAAGCTCATTCTTGTGGGCGACAGCGACAACACTGGCGCCGGCCTTTACGTGTCCGGCGGCCGCGTGGAACTCGGGAAGAGCGGCTCCGCCTACGCGATTGGCGCGGGAGGGCTGACTGTCAGCGGTGGCACGGTCACCATCACGGGGAATAGCTCCAGCCAATTCGCTCCATCCGCGCCTGTCGTGCTCGACAATGGCACGGTTGGGGCGGGCGGCATTCAGGGGAAACTGGATTTGAACGGCCATGACGTCTCCCTTGGAAGCTTGTCCAGCGTGGTGGAGAATTTTGCGACGAACGTTGTCCGCCCAAGTGTTGTCAACCTTGGTGCGGGGCAGGTCACACTCGCCGTTGGCGCCAACGGCGGGAACACCCGTTACTCCGGCACGATTGACGGCAACATCAACCTTGTGAAGGAGGGGAGAGGGACGTTGATCCTTTCCGCGAACAACACTTATGCCGGCACCACCACGGTGTCCGAGGGCACATTGCAAATCGGCAACGGCGGCGCGACGGGGAGCGCCGGCAGTTCCAATAGCCCCATCGACGTCAACCTCGGCGGGACATTTGCCATCAATCGCTCCGGTTTTCTGTTGTTTGACCGTCTCATCACTGGCGGCGGCGGTTTTACGAAAGGCGGCGCCAACGATGTTTCCCTCACGGCTGGCGCCTCGTATACCGGCGTCACCACGATTTCCGCCGGCTCCCTCACTTTTCCCGCAACGGCGCAATCGTTTCCCACCACATTCGCGGGATTGCGCATGGGGACCGATGCCCGATTGTTCGCATCGGGGAGGACCATCTCGCTTGGCGGTTCCGCTTTCTCCTCCCAAGCCGGGCACGCATTGGGCGCGTCCCAGAATGACGACATCGTTGCCGCCCTCGTGTCGATCAACAATTCGCACTCATTCTCTGTTGGCGCGCGTGACGAGGTGTCCGAGCTGGGCATTCAGGGAAGCCTTGCCCTCAATTCCGGCACACTTGCGGTGACACTTCGACCGGCGGACGCGGGATTGTCTGGCACGGAGAGCGTTGCGGACATCGTGAGAGTCTCCGGCGATGTCACCGTTGGCACGAGTTTTTCCATTGAGCCTGTCTTCACCGATGGTGTGCGCGCGGGAGAATATAAATTGATCACCTGGGCGGGCAGCGGTCTTGCGATGAGCGACGCGGGCAAGTTTGACGTCATTTTCCCCAATGGAATGCCGGAAACCCCTCGCGACGGAAATTCCACGAATTACAGCATCAGCGTGTCTGGCAATGACTTGCTGCTTCGTGTCACTGGCGAGGGAAATCACATTTTGACTTGGAACAATGGGGTTAGCGGCAAGTGGGAGGCGGCTTCCGGGCCGGATGACAGCACGACACCGAGGGGGTATTGGACGGATCGGACCGCCTCGGAAAACGTGGGTTCGGCGTTCTTCAACTATGACCTTGTCCGGTTTGATGATTTCTTGGTCACCAGTTACGAGGATGTTCCCATCACGGGGGTTGTCCGGCCCTCCCGGATTTCCATCGAGACGGAGTATCCGCTCTTTCTCATGGCCCGCGATGCGGGCAAGATTGTCGGCTCCACAGGGATAATAAAAAAAGGGTCGAACGATCTCGGTTTGCGCGGAGCCAATGAGTTCACGGGAGTCGTCGACGTTCGCGGGGGGCGGGTGATCCTCTATGCCGCTGGCGCGACGCCCGCCGAGGAAGTGCCGGCCATCGGGGATTACGGGGTGCCGTCCGCCATTGGCAAGGGCGCCGATGCCGCGACGATCCTTCTTAACTCCGGTGCCACGCTTGCGATTGACCGTGTGCGTGATCCGGATGTCTATTCGGACCAGGATCCCCATGCCGCCGGGGCGGGCGTGGGCCTGCTTGTCCGCACCAACCGTTCCTTCACGCTTGGCGTGAATGTGGATGGCAGTGGCGGCGGCAGCGGGGCTGGCGGGCGCCTTGAGCTTGGCACCTCGACGAAATCCTCCCCGAGGCTTGGTTTGTTTGAGGGGACCGGGCAGGTCTATTTTGCGGAGACGGAGGCCCTTTCCAGCTTTTCCCTCGTCACGCTGGGTCTTGGTGGAAGCGCCGGTGCGGCGTCGTCCGGCGAGTTTTCCACGAACCCGGAAAGAGGGGGTGGCGTGATGAAATTGAAGCTCACCGAGCTTGGCCTTTCATCCGGGCAGCGGCTTGCGCTTGTCAAGGATGGGGCTGGCGCGTGGTTCATCCAGAATGACTTGAACGACTACACGGGTGGGACGACGATCCGTGGAGGCATCTTGGGCATCAAAAACACAGCCTCCCTTGGCCGGGCTTCCGGAAATTCTGTGTTTTTGGCGATTGATGGCGGCACCCTCGTCAACTGCGTCTACGATGGCATGGGTGTCCTTGACGACGGGCGGGTTCCGTCTGGCGATTTCACCTCCCACAGCCTTGAATTCGGGGCGACCCAGACCATCGACATAGGCCAGAATGGCGCGATCCTGGAGGTGGTTGATTCCGACAAGACGGTCACGATCAATGCCCCGATCACGGGCGGCGTGGCGGGGTCGGCCAACGGCGGAAGCCGCCTCATCAAGACAGGCACGGGGACCCTGCGCATCGGTTCCGACAATTCCGCCAACGGTTTTCGCGGGGGCTTGATGGTTGAGAGGGGCAAGCTTGTCTTTGACTCGTCCAATGCCCTTCGCACCTCGGGTTTTTACGGGATTTATCTTGCGGGCGACGGCCTCGATATGAACGGGAACGATCTCACCATCAACAAGTTCCTGAACAAAACCTCGACGGGTGGCGCCTATTCCTACGCGCCGGGTCGCGCCAATGTGGGGACCCGCAGCATGGGGGCGATCGAGAACTCTGTCCGCAACACCAATGTCACTCTCACGATCGGCGACATTGCCGCCTCGGAAACGGAAATTTTCACCTACTCCGGCTTGGTGCGGGAGTTGCCCGCAGAAATTGACAATGGGACGGTGATCCACCCCTCCGTCATTTCCATCACAAAAACGGGGGCGGGGGTCGCCAATATCTCCTTTGCCGAGGGTTCCAATTTCACCGGCCCCATCGTTGTGCAGGATGGTGTCCTGCGCCTCGGGTATGACGTTGTCAGCAGGCCCATGGGTCTTTCCTCCTCCATCACCGTCCGTGCCGGCGCCGTGCTTGATCTTTACGGCAATCAGATCACGACGTTCGAGGATGACGTGAATACCGCCCCGGCGGTCAAGCCAACCATTTACATCGCCGGGCGCGGGCGCACCTTGACGAGTGCGGACAAATTTGGGGCCGAGGTTGGGGCTGTCTTCACCGGGTGGTCCGGCGCCCTGACCGCCGGCGTCCAACAGATCGACACGGCGGGGGGGACGCGGGCCGATCGGATTGTGCTCACGGATTCCGCCATGATTTCCACTTTCCAGCCTTTCACGCTTGGCAGTGTGCGAGGGACGGGAGACCTGCACCTTTCCGCCTTGGGGTGGGGAGGAGAGGCGGGGGGAATTCAAAGGAATTCAGAATTCAAGCTCACCAGCATTGTGACCGGGGTTCCCGCCACGGATTCCTCCGCCAATGTCATCAAAATCCTCGCGGGCGGCACCACTTTCTCAGGGCAACAGGCCACGGGATCGCTTTATCTGCAAGGCGGGGTTGGATTGCGGGTGGAGGCGAATCATGAGGCACTGGGGGTCTCCGGGGGCGTTTTTGCCTACGCCGATTCAAAGTTGATCCTGAACAACAGCCGGGCGCCTGCCAACGGCATCCTTAACAGTTCTGTCCCCGTGGCCTTTTCCGAGTATTCCTCGCTGGTGCTTGTGGGAGGAAGCAGCCAGGAATTCCAGTATCTGGCGGGAGTCGGAGTGAACACGCTCATCACGCGGGAAAATTCAGGATCTCTGGATGCCAGGCTTGACCTGAACATCCCGGAAACCCGCGCGACGGATCTGCCCTCGGACTACATTTCTGGCGCACAGAGCTTCCAGCTGTGGAGAGGGAAGATTGGCTCGATATTGGTCGAGCAGCCCAGCGGCGTCGACGCGGTCGACCATGTGGCGGCTTCGGGCACGGACAAGATCTCTGTCACCAAAAGGGGGCCGGGAACCTATTATCTCTCCAATGGGGGGAGTGATTATTCCGGAATCACCACGATCCGGGAGGGCACTCTTGTTCTGGGCGCCGTTTTGACCGTTCCGGCGAGAAGCCAGCAGAGTGATGACGTCACGCACACGTTTCCGGCCACGGGAGTTTTGGGCGTCCCGGCGGACAAGGGGGCTGGCGGTTTGATTTTTTACGGGGGCACCGTTCTTCGAGACATTTCCGTAGGACTTTCCTTCACGGACCGCCTCTTTACCATCATTGGTTCCGGGACGGTCACGCTTGAAAGCTCTTCCTCGTTGTATGACCCCGTCCTGAATCTGTCTGGCTCCAATAATCTAACCTCGCCTGGGTTGCAGTTCACCAATCCTGGTCCCATCGCCTTCAGGGATTCCACGGTAGCGGGCGTGACGCTTGTTCTTGGCGGGAATCGGACACCTTCTGGCGCGGCCAATAAAAACCTTTTCGCCCCCGCGCTTGCCGATCCCACCTTCAACACCAGGAAGCTTACCCTGCGCAAGACCGGGGTGGGCGAGTGGGTGATTTCCGGCACGAACAGCTATACGGGCGAAACCCTGATTGAGGAGGGCACGCTCACTCTTGGCTCCGCCAATGCCCTGCCATTGGGTTCCTCCCTGAAGATGGGCACAAACGGGGGTTCCGGCACAACGGGCACGCTGCGCATCAATGGTTTTGATACCACGCTTGAGAGTCTCACCACGCTTACCGCGGGGGCGCGTGCCATCGAAAACACGATCACAAACGGTTCCTCGGCCATTGGCACCCCGACCTTGGAACTTCGTGTCCTGGACAGGGATTCCCAGCGTGTTTTCAATGGCAGCATCGGCGCTGTTCCAGGCTTGGGAGGCGCCTCCGAGAACAACAACCTGCATTTGGTGAAGACGGGCTTGGGCACCCAGGTTTTGGGGGGCTATGTCTCGCATACGGGAAACACGGAAATCCGCGAGGGCACACTCGCCTTGGCAAAGCTTTCGTCCGACGACAGGCAGCGCGCCTTTCACAGCGAGTTTGTGTTTGTGGATTCCGCCCAGGATGCCGTGGCGCCGCCATCAAATCCGGCGGAAGTCAATCGCGACGCCCCTGTTTTCAACGTTGAGGCTCTTTCCACGGAGGATTTCAGGGGAAGCGGCTATTATATTGAGCAAGGAAAGACACTTGTGGCGGGCAATGTTGCGCGGGTTGTCCCGCTTGCCGTCAGTGTCGATTTTCCCAACCCCCGCTGGAAGGTTGAAGTCGATTATGCCACCGATCTTGCCGGCACTTTCCACCTCGCGGGTGGCACGCTGCATGTTGGTGGCACCAAGCAACTTAACGTTTATATTGACGCCCTTGGCAACGAGACCGTCCAGACTTCCGTCAAGGACAAGGTCGCGACCGTCACCATCGGCAACTCCAACGGTCTCGGTTACCTCGTCGCCGACGAGGGCACGATTTCCACCATTCGTTTTTCCTTCGACGTCAGGGCGCACGTTGCCGATCAAGATGCCGTGTGGGATACCTTGGAGGATGCGCAAAACCATCTCCCGAAGTCTGATCTTATCGTGACCGACGCCTTTGTCTTTGACGGCATCGTGGGCATTCTCCCGGAAATGGCTTCCGGCGGCGGCCTGGGATACCGTCTTGAGGCAGGCACCGTTGAGACGCCTGCCGCCTACCCGCTGATCAAATATTCTCAACGCCCTTCAGCGGAATCCGTCGCCAACCTCCGCTACAAGCTTCAAGACCCGCGCTATGTCATCACGTTTGTGGACAATCCCTCTGTTGGCACGGTTTTCATGAACGTCGTCGCATCAGACACGGCGAATCGTCTGGAATGGGTTGGTTCTCCTTGGACGCAGTGGGGCGACCCCGCTTCGACAGGGACAAACTTTACCCAGGCGGGTGTCGGTCCGACTTCCTTCGGCGATGGCGACCATGCCTATTTCACGGATTCTGTCACCATCGCCGAACGCCGCCAGATCACGATTGCCGATGGCAACGATGGCAAGGGCGTGAAGCTTGGCGCGGCCACTTTCCAGAATTCCGAGGGGCGTGACTACACGATCGACGGCCCCGGCATGATGTACGGGAATGGATATCTCGAAAAACTTGGCACCGGGACGTTGTTTATCAACAACATCAACACATACACCGGAGGCACCGTTCTTGGTGCGGGACGTATCGTTGTGAGCAACGACCAAGCCCTCTCGACGGGCGCCATCTTCCTGCAAGGCGGCACACTTTCCACATCCAGGGCGCTCAGTTTTTCAAATACCCTCCACATCCAAGGGGAGAGTACCATCGAGGCCAACCATCCGATTCAGCTCGCAGGCAAGCTCGACAACGGCCTCCTGTCCGGACCAAACGGTTCCGATGTTCCCGCCGCCGGTTCCGGCGTGCTTTCCAAGACAGGCGGCGCCTCCCTTTCCATTCTCGGCGATTCCTCCGATTTTACCGGAACCTTCCGTGTCGTCGTCGGCGAACTTCTTCTTGGCGAAAAATCCAACACCGGCTTTGCCGCCTTTGATGTCGCGGCCAACGCGACGCTCGCCCCTCTTTATGCCACGACCCCGGAAAACAGGGGCGAGGTTTTTCTTGGCAGCCTTGCCGGCTCCGGAACCTTCCTTAACGCCACCCCCGGCGCAAAGACACTCGTCATCGGCGGGCGCGACACTGACGCTGGCGCGGCGCCCTCGGTCTTCTCCGGCACCGTCAATGAAAATGGGGCCGCCGTGTCATTGACCAAGGTTGGAAAAGGCACCTTTGTCCTTGCGGGGCAGAATGTTGGCTACACGGGCGGCACGACGGTTCGCGATGGCATTTTGCAAATCGGGTGGGGAGGGAAAAACGGCAACATAGGGCAGGGCGACATTCTCCTCGAAAACGACGGGCGTGGCACCTTCGGCACGCTTGTCTTTGATGGAGACCGCACCCTTCCGCAGGAACTTTACCACACCATTTCTGGTGGCGGCGTCCTTGAGAAGCGCAATACCAACACACTTTACCTTCTTGCCGACAACCCGGGTTTTGATGGCAAAGTCATCGTCAAAAGCGGCGAACTCCACATCGGGGCCGGCAACAACAGCGGCTCCATCGGCACGGCGGAAATTGTCAATGACGGCGTCCTTGTCTTCAACCGCGGCGCGGCGGACTACGTCATCACGAACAAAATCAGTGGCGAGGGCGAACTGCGCAAGATGGATTCCAGCACTCTTGTGTTCATCGGCGAGAATGCCGCCACCGGCGCCACGATCATCTATTCAGGCACCTTCCAAATTGGCGATGGCTCCCTGAACCAGCGCCTTTCCTACGATTCCTCAAATATTTACCTCGGCGGAAGCACCCTCGACCTCAACGTTGGTGACGGCGGCTTTGTCGCCCTTGGCGCCGACCTCTCCGGATCCTCCGGAGTTGTCCGCAAGCGCGGCGCGGGAACCGCTGTTTTTTCCGGCGGCTCGACCCTTGCGGGGAGCATCGAGGTGCAGCAAGGCATTTTCCAGATCGGAGACGGCGCCGCTGGTGGCTCCTTCCTCGGCAGCACACGGATTTCTGTCAACAAGAACGCCGAGCTTTGGTTTAATCGCGCCGGGGTTGTTGAGATCCACGGACGGATTTTCTCCGAAGGGCGCGTCGTCGTTCAAGGCGGCAACGGCGGCGGAGGGAGCGTCATTCTTGTCGATGACAACGAAATTTCCGGCGATATCTCCGTCCAAAACAGCGCCACGCTGCAGATTGGCAACGGGGGCGTCACCGGCTCCTTTAACAGCGCCGGGCGCGCCGTCTCTGTCCAGCTCGCCAGCTCCGCAAAACTCGTTTACGACATCAATGGCACAGGTGCCGCCACGGGCGAGGCCCTTGTTCTCCAGGGTGGCGGGGATTTTGTGAAACGCGGCGCGGGGACGCTTTACTTCAATTCTGTCGCAAATCATTCCGGCGGAACAATTGTTGAGAACGGGCGCCTTGTCCTGGACACCGCCCGCATTCCCTTGGCTCTTCTTGATCCGGCCTACAACCCCAATCATTCCGCTTTTCTTGCCGCCGAGGGCTCCGGGGTGCTTGAATTGCGCAACGGCGCCACGCCGTTCCCGCTTGAGGCCTACCTGCGCGGCACCGGCACCGTTTCCCTTGCCGCGGACTCGAGCATCAGCAGCGGCACGCGCACCACGTTCAACTTCCTTCCGGTTTCCAGCCCGGCCAGCCTGAGCGCCCTTGAAGTTGGCGACCGGACCGCCCTTAACCTTGGCAATGACTCCTACGCGCGCCTGACCACGGGTACGCTACGAGTCCTTTCTGGTGGTCTTCTCACGGGGCAGGCCACGCTTTCCGGGGATCTTGTTGTGCTCAACGGCGGCGAAGTCCGCCCGAACACAGGCAAAGCGACACTCACTGTGACGGGGAACCTGTCCATCGCGGGTCTCACGACGCTTTCCCTCTCCTGCGACGAATTTGGCGTATTTCACCATGATTCCATTCACTATCGCGGCACGGCAAATTTTCAGGATGGCGCCACGCTTTTTGTCGATATCTCCAACCTCGGCAATGACTTCCCCGAAACCCCGACGCGGTACGAGCTTATTAAAAACGATGAGCCGTGGAATTCTGAAAGCGGCTCCTCCGTGATCAGCCTCATCCAAACAAATCCCGAGCTGGCCCGCTATGGGCGCACCTATGGGGACGGAAAAGGGGGGATCATTCTCATTGTTTCCAAGACAGGCGCCGGCATCTGGGATATCCCCGGCCTTTCCAGCAAACTTTCCCCGGATCTCAAGGGCTTCACGGATTATCTCGATGGCATTGACCCTTCTGTCAGCCTTGATTCGTGGCACATGGTGAGTGCCCTCCTTGATGCTGGCGATCCCGCCTCCAGCATTGCCGCCGCCGCCCCATCGGGACTCGCGGCCCTTCCGGCCATGACCACCACCTCGGCGCACAGAGGCTTTGCCGGCACCCGTGCCCACCTTGAGAGCCTGCGTTATGATCGTGTCATCAACGAACGCCGGGTCCACCGTTCCGAAGTCACCGGCATCCCCGAGGATGCCAATGCTTATGTCAACACCAACGCCACGGGAGTCCTCGCGTACATCACCGCCGAGGGTTCCCAAACCAAGAACTCCCCGGGGATCAACAGCCCGACATTCGACCATAATATCTACTCTGGAACCGTTGGTTTGGATTACCTTGCCACAAGCCACCTGAATTTTGGTCTTTCCGCGACATACAACCGGGGCCATGCCACCCTCCACAACGGCGGAAAAGTGGACTCCGACAATGCCCGCGCCTCGATCTACGCCTCTGTTTTTGCCAACGATTGGCTTTATTTTGACGTGCAGGCTTATGGCGGCGCCACCACCGCCAAAACTTCGCGCCAGACCCCGCTCGGCCGCGAAACGGCCAAACCCAAGGGTTTTGACTTCGGTGCCAGCGCCTATGTCGGCACGGCCGTCACCTTCCCGTTCACTTCTCCGCAGCTGAAGAATCGTTTTGCCCTCACACCCTTCGTGGGCATCGAGTATGTCCATTCCGAAGCCGACGCTTTCTCAGAAAGTGGCTCGGGGCTTGCCCTTCGTGTCACAGAACTTAAGCAGGATTCGCTGCTTTTGCGCATCGGCACCGGCGTGAACTGGATAAAACCCCTGGCGGGAGACGTTGCCATGCGCGCGACCCTCACCGCCGCATTTGCTGCGGAGCTTGGGGATGACAGCGCCCGTCTCACGGGACGTTTCGACTCCGACCACTCCGGCAACAGTTTCCGCTATTCCCCGCGCGCCACGCCGGAACATACCTTCCAAGTTTCTCCCTCCATTGAATTTAGTGTTGGATTTAGCCAGACATTCTCCCTCGGCTACACCCTTGACACTGATTTTAACGCCTACACATCCCACGGCCTCTCCGCCTCTTACCGTCTTCGTTTCTGATGGGACGGGGGCGGAAAAGGGAAAACTCTTCCCGCCGGGGTTGGTGGCCTGGAATGTTTCCTGCCGAAGTTTCCTCGGAAGCGTTCCCGGCTCCTTGGGGATCATTGTCCTATTCTCTGCCGCGTAATGCATGGGCGGCAGAGACTTGCGGAATTCCTGTTTCCGGGGCGGAAAACGTGCTGGAGGGGATGGGGATCCCGCCAATGCACACGCGCCCGCGACGACTCTTGTGTCGTTCTCGATACGCCAATGATGGCTTGAGGCGTGGATGACGATTCCCGTCGGAATTGCCGGGCTGCGGATGGCGGCTGTCCGCAACGGCCTCTTTTCTACGTGCCACCGCTGATTTCAACACGGCGCCAAGGACTTGCGCTCCTTGGCATGCTCCTCATCAGGTCACAGATCGGCGTGCACGATCCGGACCTTGGGGATGGCCCAAAAAAAGATTCGATGGGCACGCCCGTCTTTTCCCGCACGGGGGAGATTACAGGCTGTCACCGAAGTCGGCGCGGAATTTGGCGGCGAGTTTTTGAGGCCAGTCGGAGGTGGGTTCAAGGCGTCCGTTGAAGAAGCGGAGGACGGGTGGCTCCTCGACGAAGCGCAGGCCGCCGACGAGGTTCCGGTTTTGGTAAAGCCAGTCAAGGCGGTCCACGGCGTATTTTGTCTGTGAAAGGGTGAAGACGCGGCGTGGAAAAGCCAGACGCAGCAATTCAATGTCGGCGAGCACATCCTTGCCGTCCGCGCCACGAATGCTTGATACGGTGCCGCGTTCCATGCCGCGAATCCCGGAGGCGATATAGTAGGCGACGGCGAGGGCTCCCGCCTGATATTCCTCGCGGGGGACGTGTGGAAGTATGCCGCCAGCATCAACATGCGCGCCAAGCCCGCCGGGGGGCGTCACCATTGGGATTCCGCGTTTCACGGCTTCGTTGACGAAATATTCAATGAAGGACGGACTTTGGGAAATGACTGTTTCGTCTGTGGTTTCGTAGAGGCCGATGGCAATGGATTCGATCTCGCGGACGCTCATGCCGCCGTAGGTGATGAATCCCTCGTAGAGGACGACGAGATTCTTCATCTTGTCGTAGAGTGCCTTGTCGTTGGTGCAGATGCCTCCGCCGCGGGACGAACTGAGCTTGCGGGCGGAGAAGTAAACGAGGTGCGCAAGGTCGCACATGGCTTTAAGAATCTCGGCGACACTGGTTTTCGCAAATTCCGGTTCCCGTTTTTTGATGAAATAACAGTTTTCGCCGATGAGCGAGGCGTCGAGCACCAGCATGATGCCGTATTTGTCCGCGACGCGCCGCACCTCCCGGAGGTTGGCCATGGAGAAAGGTTGCCCGCCGATGAGATTTGTGGACGCCTCCATGCGGATGAACGGGATTTTGCTGGCGCCGACCTCCTGGATGAGGAGTTCCAGGCGTTCGACGTCCATGTTGCCCTTGAATGGATTTGTGCTGGAGATTTGAAGGGCGTCCGGATGGAGGATTTCGACGACTTTCCCGCCATTTTCCATGATGTGGGCCAGCGTCGTCGTGAAATGGTAATTCATCGGCAGGATGTCGCCGGGTTTGATGAATGCGCGCGAGATGATGTTTTCGCAGGCGCGCCCTTGGTGGGCCGGGAGAAGCAGGCGTTTGCCGAGCACGTCCTCCACGGCCTGTCTCATGCGTGAAAAGCTCTGGGAGCCGGCGTAGGCGTCGTCGGCGCGGTGCATCGCCGCGGTTTGGTTGTCGCTCATGGCGTTCACCCCGCTGTCCGTGAGCATGTCCAGATAGATGTCGGTGGTGCCAAGCTGGTAATCGTTGAAACTGGCCTCGGCGATGGCGGCGAGGCGGCGCTCAACGGGAACGAGGTGCAGCTTTTGCACGACACGGACCTTGTGCAGCTCAAGAGGGATCTGCTCCCCGCTAAAGAATCTCACCTTTCCGGTGATTTGTGAGGTTTCAGGGTTTTCGTTTGTGGACATGGATGGCGGCGGGAAAAAATCGGGAGACTGGGTCGTTTTGTGGTGGCTGCCGTCACGGGCGCCGGAAAAAACGGAAAGGGCGCACGCTATTGCCGGAGGTTGGATCGGCAAGCGCGCTTTCCGGTCTCGTGTTGCTGGAGGTCGTGGTGTTCACCGGGCGGCTGCGGAGAGGAGTTCGCGGGCGTGCTGGAGGGCGGTGGCGCTGTGGCGGTCGCCCAGCATGCGGGCAAGTTCCTGCTCGCGGGCGATCGGGGTGGCGTGGACGGGGTGGATGGTGATGGTTGTGAGGTCGTCCGTCTGTGTTTTTTCGACGACGTGGTGATTCTGCCCTTGGGCGGCGACTTGCGGCAGGTGTGTCACGCAAAAAACCTGGTGCTTTCCCGCCAGCGCGGCGAGTTCGCGGCCAACTTGCGCGCCGATCTCGCCGCCGACGTTGGCGTCCACCTCGTCGAACACAAGCACGGGCGTTTTGTCCACGGACACGAGCACGGTTTTGATGGCAAGCATGACGCGCGCGGTCTCGCCGCTGGAGGCGATTTGGCTGAGGGGCAGCAGATCCTGGCCGGCGTTGGGCAGGAAGAGGAATTCGCAGCGTGTCGCGCCTGTCTCGGTGAGTTGCGCGGTCTCGGTGACGCGGATGTTCAGGACGGCTTTTTTGAAACCGAGCTTGGCGAGCATTTTTGTCGCGGCGGCGGACAGCTTTGCGGCGGCGGTGACGCGTGTGGCATGGAGATCCCGTGACGCGGCGCGCAATTGCGCCTCAAGGGTTTCGGCCTCGGCCTGGGCTTGCTCAAGCACTCCGGCGATGTCGCCTTGCGCGGCCAGTCTCGCGACCAGGGAGTCACGCTTGGCGCGCACATTTTCGGGCGCAGGGCCATATTTGCGGCGCAACTCAAGCCATTGATTCATGCGCGCGGCGGTCTCTTCCTGCGAGGCTGCATCGGTGGCGGCGATGTTTTTTGCGAGGCGCGCGTAGTCGTCCTGAATGTCGGCGATCTCGATGGCCAGGGCGTTCAGACGGTTTTCGAGTTCGCCGGCCCCGGGGTCCAGCGTGGCGATTTCCCGGGCCGTGCGCAGTGTGGCCGGAAGCATGGCGGCGACCCCTCCTTCGTCGCCGAGGGCGGCACTCATGGCGGCGTGGAGTCCGGCAAGTTTTTCGGCGGCGGCGGCTTTTTTGAAGTCGCGCTCCAAGGTGGCCACGCCCTCATCGGAGAGATCCAGCGCGCTCATGCGCTCCAGCTGCCCTTGGATGAAGGCGATTTCGTCCTCCGACATCTTCCCTTGGGAACGGATCTCCCGTATCCGGCGCAGCGTGGAGGTCCAGCGCCCGTGCAACGCGCCCACGGCGGCGAGGTGTCCGGAGTGGGCCTGGCCCGCGAAGAGATCCAGCATCTCCAGTTGATGGTGCTCGTGGAAAAGTTTTTGGGGTTCGCCAGGGCCGTGGAAGTCAACCCATGCCGCGCCAAGCGCCTCCAATTGGGCGAGTGTGGCCGCCGCGCCGTTGACGTGGACGCGGGCCGGTTTGGCGAGGGAGAGCGTGCGGCGCAGGATCAGCTGCCCATCCTCTGTGCGGGGAAGCTCCAAGGCGGTTAGCGCGATGTCGAGCGGGGCCGGGTTTGCAAATTGGAAGACACCTTCGACTTCGCAGGTCTCCGCCCCTTTTCGGATGATGGCGCGCGTGGCCCTGTTGCCTGCCAGCAGGGAAAGCGCGCCGATGAGGACGCTTTTGCCGGCGCCGGTTTCGCCTGTGACGACGGTGAATCCCTCGCCGAATTCGAGCACGGCAGTGTCCATCAGTGCGAGATTCTTGATGCGCAGGGAGCAAAGCATTGAGAGGCGGAAACCAGGCGTTTGAGGTTTTTGGCGCGGCAGGATGCTTGTCACGCCTGTGGCGACAACGCCCAAAAATGCGAGCTGCCTGTCCGCGAAAAGGGGGGTGTTCCGGGGTGTGTGATGCGCTGTTGGCGAGGTTTGAGGGGATGGGGCGGGGTGGTTTTTATTCCAGCCTGAGGAGGCGGTGGGAGGCGGGCGCGGGGAAGGGGAGGGGGGAGATGTGGAGATGCCATGCGTCGGGCGGGAGCCGGTCTCCCAAGTTCTCGGGCCACTCGACAAGGAGTGTCCATGGCGGACGCAGCAAGTCCCAGAGCAACAGCGTGTCGGCGTCCGCTGGAGCGCCCAGGCGGTAGGCGTCGACATGTGCGAACTGGCGGGCCGGGGTCTCGTAGAGGTTGAAAATGGCAAAGGATGGGCTGGTGACGTTCTCGCGGACGCCGATCGCATGGGCAAAGGCGCGGGCGAAAGTGGTTTTCCCGGCGCCAAGGCCGCCGTGGAGCGCGAGCGTTGTGTTCACGGGAAGCCGCTCGGCGAGGAGGCTGGCAAGGGCGGCCGTCCCGGCCTCCGCGCGCACGATGATGCCACGCCGCCAGGCATCGAGGCTGTGGGCCGCGGTTTCTGGGCATGGGGACGAAATGGCCGGGTTTTCGCAAAAAAGCCCTGCCGGATTCCTCCCCGGCTCGTTGGGTGCGTTGTTCATTTCTGCGACGGGTGTGTAAGCGGTCGTGTCGGCGAGGCGAGGAGCTTCTCGGGAAGGGCGGCGAAACGGATCGGCTCTTGGCAAAATGGGGGCAGCAAAAAACCCCGTGCTGTTCGCACGAGGCTCTGCTGCTTGAAGTGGCGGGATGGACGAGACTCGAACTCGCGACCTCCTGCGTGACAGGCAGGCGCTCTAACCAACTGAGCTACCACCCCTCAAGTGAAGGCCGCGCATACAAGGGATTTTTTTTCACGCGTCAAGTGTTTTTTGATTTTTTTGAAAATGCCTGCAATCGCAGGCGCCCGTTTCCCGGCTGCCGCGGTTCTGTCCGCTGTCGCATGCGGAGGAGGGCGGAATGGGGCGTCATGCGGCAGGGGCGTGGTGGCGGGGAGCGCGGTGTTTTGGACGAAACATTTTTTCGCGCCTCCTGTTTTTCACACCATGCACAAGGAGCAAAAAATTGTGGTTGGCGGACCCCTCGCCAACTCTCGTCGCCGGTTCCTGCGTAATGCCACTGCCGCCACGGCTGCCGCCGCCTTTTTCCCCGCCTTGGTGCCTGCCAGCGCGCTCGGCCGCGATGGGTCCCGCCCAGCGCCAAGCAACCGTGTGGCCATCGGCGTGCTTGGCCTGCAACAGGGCTGGGAAAGCTTTTATAACAGCACCGCGTTTGCGGATGTTGAGGGCGTCGCCTTGTGCGACCTTGACTCCGAGCGCTTGGAGTTCCGGCTTGGCGAGGCGCGGCGGCGCAGGAATTGCTCCAGCGTGCGCGGGTATCGCGATTATCGCGAGTTTCTTGACGACGGGCGTCTTGACGCGGTCATCCTCGCCGCGCCGGACCACTGGCACGGGGTCATGTGTGTTGCCGCCGCCCGCAAGGGACTCGATATTTATGGCGAAAAACCCCTTGCGCGCACGCTCAAGGAAGGGCGTGCCATAGTCGAGGCCGTCAAACAGCATGGCCGCGTCTGGCAAACCGGCATGTGGCAGCGCTCCAAGCGGGATTTTCTGCGCGCCGTGCAAATTGTGCGCAGCGGGCGCATCGGAAAGATCAAGCGCGCCCATGTTGGCACGCTTGGTTTCTGGGGGAATCACCCGGAGAACGCGCGTAATTACGCGAAGGTTGTGGAGTCGAAATTCAAAGGCTCCGTTGGGAAGCCTCCCCCAAACATTGACTACGACATGTGGGTTGGTCCTGCCCAGTGGATGGAGTATCACCCGCATGTTGTTCACTATAACTGGCGCTGGGTTCTCAACTTTGGCGGCGGCAACCTGCTGGATTGGGTCAGCCACTACTTTGACATTGCCCAATGGGGGTTGAATTTTGACAACACCGGCCCCGTGAAGATCTCGGGAAAAGCCGATTTTGCCACGACCCCGCCATGGGATGCCCCCAAGAACTATCGCTACGACTGCACTTACGCGGATGGCACCGTTGTCACCGTGGATTCCTCCTATGGCACCAAGTGGTACGGGGAGGATGGCCAATGGATTTATGTCAGCCGTGAACGGCTGGAAGCCTCGGACAAGAGCATCTTGGAATGCAGTCTGCCGGAGGAATCCATTCGCGATGTCTATGTGAGCCATAATCACTGGCGAAACTGGATTGATTGCATCAAGACCCGTGGCGAGACCATCACGCCTGTCGAGACCGCCCACCGTACCGCCAGCGTGGGCCACCTTGGCCTCATTGCCGTCACCACGGGGCGCACGATCCACTGGGACCCCGTGAGTGAAACGATAAAAGATGACCCGCTTGCCACGGCCATGCTCTCCCCCGTTTACCGCGCGCCGTATGGAATTTAGGAGGAAAGGCCGGTTTCCTTTTTTCGGCCTGCCGGTTGCTTTCGATCCGGCGGTCCGGTGCCGTGGTGCCTTGAGTAAAAATCCCGTGAAAACCCGACGTATTCCTGTCAATGGCGCCGCGACGTTTGGCGCGAACCCGTTTGCCACGCTCGACCTTGGCGTCCTTCCCGATGCCAAACCCGCTGCCACCGCGGCTGCCGCGTTGCCGGCGGAGACGAGAAAATCGACAAAAAAGCCATTGCCCATCCATTTGCGCATTGAGAAGGCCGGGCGCGGCGGCAAGACGGTCACGGTGCTCTACGGGCCTGGTATTGAGTCGCGTTCTTCCGTCGAGCAACAGATTCTTTTGAAAACGTTGAAGGGCCTCCTTGGGGCGGGGGGAAGTGTTGGACGTCTTCCCGCCACCCTTGAGGTGCAGGGCGACGAACGCCAGCGGCTTTCCGTCATTCTTGCCGGATTGTGACACGCGCGGACAGCCCGCCCGCGTCGCGCATTTTATCAAAGGCTGTCTTGTGGATTCTGTTTTTTCAGGCCTTCAATCTTTTTTCGGGCGGCCATGGGTCGATGTAACGGTGCCACGAAAAAAGAGGGGGATTGTTTGCGGGCAATGGGATGCCGCGCGGGAGTCTGGTTTCCGGCCTGTTTTGCCCTTGTGCGGAGAGGCGCTTTTCGACAGACAGGCCCTTACTTATGCGCGGATTTCGCAATGCTTTTTTCACAGGGTTGCTCCTGTGTTTGCCGGTGGCCCTAACGTTTTACGTGGTTCGGATGAGCGTGAATTTTCTTGCCAAGCCCGCGCAGGGGGTCGTCACCGAGTTGTGGGGAAAATTTTTGGGAAGCCAGGAATGGCTGAGGTATATTGGGTCCCCTGAGGGCGCCGCCGCGAAGATGTGGATAGAGCAGTCGGCGGTTGTCGTGGCCGCCTTGGTCGTGGTGTTGTTTGTCACTTTTGTCGGAATGTTGTCCCGGTATTTTTTCGGGAAATTGATAATCCAGACATTGGAGAAAATCATTGACCGTGTCCCTGTCATCAAATCGGTCTACTCATCAATCAAACAGATCGTGGCGACATTTGGTTCGAAAAATAAGGAAAATTTCAAACAGGTGGTGCTCGTTCAGTTTCCACATCCCAGGGCCTGGACGGTCGCGTTTGTCACCAATCGCTCGGAAAGCGAGCTTTCGGAAAGTTTTGACGAGCCTGTCGTGCACGTTTTTGTGCCGACAACCCCAAATCCAACGGGTGGTTATTTTTTGATTTTCCGTGAATCGGATGTGCGAATTCTGAAAATGTCGGTGGCCGATGGCATGAAGCTGGTGGTGTCAGGCGGTTCCGTGCTTCCGGCATCAACTTCCACGGAGGAATTGCGGGAATCGGATGGCAATGGATGAGGATGTTTTCCTTAGGGATGTTTTTTGGAAGTGATATTGGCGGTTTCGTTTTTTTGTCGGGATTTCCACGAAACGATCGGAATTGGGGAGTGATTTTTTTGAAACTCGGAACACCTTTGTTCCCAAATGGTTACGAGGGATCTTGGGTGCTTTTTCCGAGGGCGGACCGGATGGAATCCACCGGGTGCAAGCGGAAGTGGCGATCGGGCGCGTTTGGCGAGATTTTGGCGACTTTTTCATTTCTCCAAGGGATGTTCACAAAATCCATTTTTTGAGGAAGAAAATCTCTTTGGGGGTTATTCTGAAAACTTCCGTGCTTGTTACTCCGTTTCGACGCGAAGATGTGGCATTGCCTTGTATGCCCCCTTGGATTCCTTGACGCAGTCCATCCATATTTGCTGGGGTTTTTCCTTGATGGAGAACAAATAGAAACGGACTCCGCCGTCAACGCGGATGCCGCCAATTCTGTGGCGGCGCGTGGATGGATGAGTCACCGTGCGGCAGAGCTTTTTCCATTCTTCCTCCCATTCCTTGTCGGCCTTGTTGCGTTTGTCTTCACGCTCAAAGGGTTTTTCGACAAAGATCTGCCCGCGCCGTTCGTCACTTTGCAGAACTCCGTCCTCGAAATCGGAAAAGATGATGAGCGCGTCGTATCCTTGGTGCAGCATGATGTCCACCCAGGCGCCCACGGAGCCATTGTTAAAATTGCTGCCATAAAGCTCGATGATTTCTTTCTTTGAAAGAAGCCTGTTTGAATCCATGAAGGCCCCTTGGATGGTTTTGTGCCCATATTCCACTTTTCCGTCTTTTACGGAGATTTGGATGCCGTCATATTCATAGATGTCCGCATCCGGGAATTTGCTCAGGATCTCCTTTTTTACCATGGGGAGGTAGGGGATCATGCTTCCAGAGCTGTCGAGATAGACCGCTAGATTGTTGGCGGAAACTTTCAGCCCCATGATGCTGAAGGAGGGGAGAAAACCGCTATTCTGGCCAGGCAACCCGTAGCCGGGGCCGTTTCCGAAAACGCCTCCACCCGGCCCGGTCATGCCGCTCTCTTTTGAGAACAGGGAACTCCTTGCCTCTGGCAAATCCGGAATGGCGATGCCCGTGGCGCGTGCCAAGGCGATGCGCGAAGGCCTGTTTTGGGCGACTTCCCTCATGGTTTTTTTCATCTGTATCCGTGTTTCCCTGTCCCCCTTTTTTCCGCCGCTTCCGACGGGCGTCCAAACCGTTTCCTCGGCTTTTTGCGCCGGTTGCACGGTGATCACAACGGTGATGAGAATGATGAAAAGGATGGCGTGGATGGCGATGCTTGCGAAAAAGCCGCCTTGCCCAAAGTTGGCCAGCCAGCGACGGAGGCGGAGCTGGGCGGGGGAATGCCGGGGCAAATCCACGATCTGGACATGGGGCGTGCGGTTGATGTGCCATGCCGGTGGCGCCTTTGCCACAGGGACGTCGCGGGAGGGGGTGTCCCTGACATGCCCGGCTTGGGGTTCGGCGATCGGTGGCGGCGGGGGGGGAGGCGGCGGCGGCGGGGTTTGCGGTGGGATGGACGTCGTCGGGGTGGTGCTGGGGTAGATGCTCTGGCAACGGGGGCAGATGTACTTTCCGCCGCCGCCAAATCGAAACTCCAATGTGGCGGTCCGGCCGACGCCGCGACACTTCGGGCAGTAATAATTTTCGGAAATCTGCCCGTTGGGGAGCCGGCGTGTGTAAACTTCCGCGCCGGAGGGGAGCCGGTGGAGGGAATAGCCGTCCTCCTCGGGAGGTGGCGTCTGGCTGGAGATCTCGGATTGAAGGTTCAGTATTTGGAGCAGGCTGCTGTTCAATTCTCCGCGCACGGACGGGTCCTCCTCCTTGGGGATGGCGGCCGCGATCTCCGTCGCGAGGCTTGCGATGGATTGCAAAAGCTCGGCGGACTTCCTGCCCGCGGCGTCATCCCCCTCGGAACGAAGGGCCTTGGCCTCCGAGGTGAGCCTTTTTACTGCGAGATCGATAATGCCGGGGGTGAGCATGGATGCGGGGGAGGGGACGTTCTTGGTGGGGCGCGCTTGGCGACAACGCAAGACCACCGGGCGGGTGGGTCAATCTGTTTTTTGCCGCGCGCGTCAGCGATGGTCGGAAGGGCTTTGTGTGGCGATCTGGATGATGTCGTCAAGCATGGGGCGCCAGTCGAATGCACCGGAGGCGGCCTTCAGCGCGTCGCGCATGGTTTTGAGTGCGGATGCGTCGTGAAGCAACCGCAGGATTTCCCCGGTCGCATCCTGCAAGCGCCCTTGCGGAACGAGGCGCGCGCCGCCCAGTGCCGAGAAGTGCCGGGCGTTGGCCTCCTGGTGGTTGTCGGCCGCCGATGGCAGCGGGACAAGGACGGAAGGTGTTTCGCAGGCGGCGAATTCGGCGATGCTTCCCGCGCCGGCGCGGGCCAGGACGAGATCCGCCGCGGAGAGCGCCTCGGGCATCCTGTCGCAAAATGGGATGAAGCGCAGGAATGGAGAGGCGGGGTCGGAGTGCCCGTCGTTTTTCCCCATGCCGGATTCCTTGGAGGCGCAGCCTGCGGCGTCCGGGCCGGTGACACACAGAAGATGCGCGCCGCTCGCGCGAAGCTGTTCGGAGTTTTTTGACGCCCACGCGTTGAGTGTGGCCGCGCCCTGGCTTCCGCCGAACACAAGAAGGAGCGGGCCGGCCTCCGGGATTCCTAGCGCGCGCCGCGCGTCAGCCCGAGGCAATTTCACAAACTCGCGCCGGACGGGAAACCCGGCATGGCGGACAATCCCTGGGCGCGCCGCAAGCTCCAAGCCGGGTGGGAGCCAGATGTGCGTTGCCAGGCGGGAGAGGGCGCGCACCGCCTTTCCGGGGACGCGATTTGCCTCGTGCAGGATGACGGGGATGCCCGCCATGCGCCCGGCCAAGGCGGGGCCAAGCGTGAGGAATCCTCCAAAACTGACGAACGCCCGCGGGCGTTGCTCCTTGAATAGCCGCCGTGCGAAGCGGATCGCGGAGGCCTGCGAGCTGGCAAAACGCAGGATGCCCCGTGGCGTGAACTCCAAGCCGGTGCCGGGGACGGCGAGTGTCCGCAACGAGGGGTATTTTTCGAGCAGGCGCGAATCGACCCGTTTGTGGCTGGTGAGAAGCAGGCTTTCGAGGCCGTGCTCGGCCAGGCGCTCGGCAAGGGCGATGCCCGGTGTCAGGTGCCCCCCCGTCCCCCCGCAGGCAATCACGACGGCGTGGCTCATTGGGGGCCTCCTTCGAAAGCGTTCCCGCCAATGCCGGGTGTCTTGCGCCAGCGCCACAGGCAGTTGATGACAAGGCCCGTGAGAATGGCCGAGGAGAGCAGGCTGGTGATGCCGTAACTGACAAACGGAAGCGTCATCCCCGTGGTGGGAATCAACCCGGTGACAACGCACATGTTCACAAGGGCCTGCAATGTGATGAAAAGCGCGGCTCCAAAACAGATGTTGAATTGGAAGACATCGTGCGCGTGCCGAAGCCTGGCGGCCACACCGGTGAAAAAGAGCAGGTAAAACAAGACAACGGCCCCGGTCCCCAGCAGCCCTTTTCCCTCGCCGATGACGCTGAAGACAAAATCGGTGTGCGATTCCGCCAGCTTGGTTGGCATGATGACCTTGTCCAGTCCGACACCGCCGACGCCGCCCGAGCCGAGCGCCAGCAGCCCGTTATACAACTGCATCGCCAGGCCGCCTCGCAACCCCTCCGGGTCTATGAAACCGATGATGCGCGCCGCGCGTGTTGAGTCCAGGTGCACGTAGGCGAACACGGCCAAAATCCCGGTCAATGCCGTCGGGATGAGGTATCGCAGGCGGACGCCATTCACGAAGAGCAGCGCGCCCGCGACCAGGACATAGAGGATGGCCATCCCCAAGTCCGTCTCGCCCAGGATGAACAGCACGGGGATGCCGATGATGAGGCATGGGACAAAAAATCCCGAAATGAAATTGCGCCAGCCCGGCGAGGCCGGCTCAACTTCGCAAACCCAAGGGAAGTTCCAGCTCCAGCCGGGCCTGACGATGCGGAGTGGCCAGAAGCGGTGTCCGGCACCAGGAGGCGCCATTGGCCCGGGGGCGGCGTGGCCGGGTTGGAAATGGCGGCGGGAGTCGTGGAGCACAAGCGAGAGGACGAAAAGAAAGGCAATCTTGGTCACTTCCGAAACCTGCACCTGATCGCAAAACGGAATCCCGTCGAGGTGCAGCCAGCGTGTCGAGCCGTTGCGCCTTAACGCCATGCCGGGGATGCAGAGGATGCCCAGCAGGAGCGTGCACGAGCCGGTGAACATGGCCCACGAGGCCCTGCGTATGATCTTCCCGTGGCGGCGCAGATCGAGGGGGAGCACGGCCGCGATGCCCAGCAGGATGAGCGCGACGAGTAGGAACGAGTGTTGCTTTTCGCGGAATTTAAGCAGCAGGTCGGCGTTGGAACTCATCCTGCCTGAGGCCACGGAGAGGATCTCGATGCCAAAGCCCACGAGAAGGAGAACCGGGACACAAACGAAGAACAGGCAGACCCAGTGTCCCACGCCATGGCTTTGCGCCCCCCCGGCCGCGGGGACGGGGGGGGCGTCGTTTGTCGTGCTGGCGGCGGGGGGGGGATGGCTGTGGAGCATTGCAAAAATCCGGCGGTGCGGTGGCGGTTGGCTTGGGCTGTCACAAAATTCTCTGACTCACCCGCCCGCGATGATATCAAACGCCCGCCGGGGCGAGTCAAGTTGGCGCGCGGGATTTCCCCGGGAAAAAGGCGCGGGGCAAGGCCGTGAACCCCGGCTTGCGGCAGGCGCACGGACGTCCGGTTTTCAAGTTGAAGCACCCGCCGCCGGCGGCAAGATGCGCGCGAATGAAGATTTTTCCCGACAAGGAGGCGTTCACCGCGCTCGCGGAACGGGGCAACCTTATCCCCGTTTGCGCGGACCTCATGGCGGACATGGAGACACCGGTTTCCGTCTATGCGAAGCTGCGCGCGCGAGGCCCCGCCTTTTTGCTCGAGTCGGTCACAGGCGGGGAAAACGTCGGCCGCTACAGCTTCGCGGGCGCGAGGCCCCGGCAGATCATCACCGTCTGGGCCGATCATGCCACGGTGGAGCACCGCGATGGCGTGGTGGAGCGTTTTGACAGGCCGCCCGCCGATCCGCTCTCGCTTGTTGAAAAGATCATCGCCCGCTGCCGCCCCGTCACGCTGCCGGACATGCCTCCATTCACCGGCGGCGCGATCGGGTTTGCCGGTTATGAGTACATCCATTGCATCGAGCCTGCCGTGCCGCCTGCCGCGCACGATGGGCTGGGCATCCCGATCCTGCATTTCCTTGTGCTGGATAATGTCGTCATCTTCGACCATGCGCGCCAGCTCGTGCGCCTTTGCGTCAACGCCTTTGTGGATGAGCCTGCGTCCGCGGGGGAGGCCTGGGAGCAGGCGGTCATGGAATTGCGGGTGCTCTTCAACACTCTCGCCACACCACGTGCCTCCACCCCGGCGGAATTCGCGCGGGATGCCGAGCCGCCGGCGCCATCGGGGAATTTCACCCGCGAGGCGTTTGAGGCGGCCGTCCGGAAGACCAAGGAATACGTCCGCGCCGGGGATGGCGTGCAGGTCGTTCTTTCGCAACGTTTTGAGCGCCCCTATCACGGCACGCCCCTGGATCTTTACCGGGTGCTGCGCTACGTGAACCCCTCGCCGTACATGTTCATTTTGGAAAGCGGCGAGGGCTTTCAGGTCGTCGGGGCCTCGCCGGAGGTGAATGTCCGCCTGAAAGGGCGCGCGGTGGAGATCCGCCCCATTGCCGGCACGCGTCCACGGGGCGCCTCGCCAGCGGAGGACCGGCGTCTTGAGGCCGAGTTGCTCGCCGATGCCAAGGAGCAGGCCGAGCACTTGATGCTTGTCGACCTTGCCCGCAATGACATCGGCCGCGTTTGCGAGACAGGCTCGGTGCGGGTGAGTGACTACGCCGCGATCGAGCGCTATTCGCACGTCATGCACATCGTCTCGCAGGTCGAGGGAACGCTTGCCGCCGGGAAAAATGCCTTTGACCTGTTTCGCGCGACCTTTCCCGCCGGCACTCTCAGTGGCGCCCCAAAGGTCCGGGCCATGCAGATCATCTCGGAGCTTGAGGGGACGCGGCGTGGTTTTTACGGCGGCGCGCTGGGTTACTTCTCGTTTTCCGGAAACCACGATTCCTGCATCACCATCCGCAGCGCGCTGCTCAAGGATGGCAAAGCCTACATCCAGGCCGGGGCGGGGGTCGTGGCCGACTCCGATCCCGCCTCCGAGTACATGGAGACGGTCAACAAATCCCTCTCTGTCGCCAAGGCTGTCTCCATCGCCGAGCGGATGTCCACCAGCCGGTAGGGGGGGGCCTCGCCGCCGCCCGCCGTGCCGCCGGAGGCCGCCAAAAGCCTTCACGCATCCCTCAGGGAGGCGAGTTTCCGGAGGATTTCCGCAGGGTTGAGTCCGGCGGGCGGGCGGGCGGCGGCGAGGCCCTTGCGGACAGCTTCCAGCCGGCCCGGCGAGCGCATCCAGGCCTCCACAAGCGGGGGGAGCGCATGCGCCGAGCGGGCGACATTGGCCTCGAAAAAACGGCGGCAGTAACGCACGGAGATCAGCTCCTGCGGCATCACACCGCCGATGCCGTTGAAGAGCACGGGGAGGCCGCATTGGATCGCCTCGCTGGTCGTCCCTGTTCCGGGGCGGGCGAAGAGGGCGTCGGAGCATTCCATCACGCGCCGCATGTGTGCCTGATAGCCAAGGGCGGCGACAGGCATGCCGGGATGGCTGGCGGCCCATGCCTCAATGATGTTCCTGGTGCGATCGTTCCTGCCGCACAAGGCGATGACCTGCGGGCGGACTCCCGCGTCGTGGAGGGCTTTGAGCAGGGACAAATGGTTGTTCGCCCCGTTCGCCCCCGTGCCCAGCAACAGCGTGAAGCGATCCGGGTCGAGCCGGAGGTTTTCACGCATGAAAGCGGCCCGTTTTTCCGCCGTGAGTGGCGGATCCCAGAAGTCAGGATTCAACACGAACCCCCCCGTCCATGATTTTTCGGCGGGCATCCCATGCCGCCGGGCCTCCGCGACGCAGTCATCCACCGCCCCGATGAAGAAATCGGCATTTGGGTTCACCCAGCGCCGGCTGAAGCCATAGCCGCCCGAGAGTTCGCCGCAATAGGTGCCGCACAGCGGCGGCCGGCGTCTGGAATCACCACCGGCGCCAGCGATGGCGGCGCGGGCGGCCTCGAGATAGGCATGGTTGAGGTGGTCGTGGGTGCTCAGGACGATGTCCGGCGCGATTTCGCGAATCGCCCCCTGGAATTGCGCGCGGTGCGGCAGGGCGGCTGCCGACGTGCAAAAGGGCACCACTTCCAGCACGTTGAAGTAGATGTGGTGCAGGACAGGCCAGGTTTTTTGGATGAAGTTGTAGAGCCAGGAGCCGAACGCGTACAAGGCCCCGTCGTTGTCCAGGCATTGGCGGCGTTGGACGCTCACGGCGGGCGCCACGGCAGGCCCGGCATGCGCCCATTGCTCAAAGGAGCGCGCCCGCATGTCGTGCCCGCCACCAGTGCTGGAGGATAGGACAAGGATTTTCATGCCAAAAAAACGCTTCCGGTCTTGTGCTCAGGCATCCCAGTCAATGCCGATGTCCGTCCAGGCCGCGCGGTGGATGATGGCTCCAGCCGAGATGAAATCCGGGCCAAGGCGGGCGATCTCGGCAATGCTCTCGAGGGAGACGCCGCCGCTGACCTCCGTCCACGCGCGCGTGCCGATGAGGTCGAGCGCCGGCTTGAGGGCGGGCAGCGGAAAATTGTCCAGAAGGATGACGTCGGCCCCGGCCTCGAGCACGGGTTGGATCTGCGCGATCTCGTCCACCTCGCATTCGACGGCGAGGTCCGGCCGGGCCAGGCGCGCTTGCCGGACGATCGCGGCCAGGCGCTCGCCGGCGGAGGCCTTTCCGGCGGCAAGGTGGTTGTCCTTGAGCATGATGCGGTCATGGAGGCCGAGGCGGTGGTTCCAGGCGCCCCCCGTGGCGGCCGCGTATTTTTCGAGGACGCGCCAGCCGGGCGTCGTCTTGCGCGTGTCAAGGACACGCGTGCCCGTGCCGCGCAGCCGGGCGGCGAATGTGGCGGCGAGCGTGGCGATGCCGGAGAGTTTTTGCAGGAAGTTCAGCAACACGCGCTCGGCGCGAAGCAGTGTTTCCGCGGGACCCTCGAGCGTGGCGAGCACGGTGCCGGTCGCGACCTCATCGCCGTCCTCCACGTAAAACTCGCCGCCAGCCCGCGCGCCGGAACCGGCCGTGAGGTAGGCGTGCAGGATGTGGGGCACGAGGTTCAGGCCGCAGGCCACGCATGGTGTGCGCGCGACGAGCCGGGCGCGCGCGGATGCCGTGGTGGGGGCGAGAAGCGCGGTGGTCGGGTCGCCGGCGACGGCGGGAGGCGTGGCCAGGCCAAGGCCGCCAAGGTCCTCGTCGCGCGCTGTTTCCACAAGTTTCTGGAGATATTCCGGCGAGATCTCTTCCCAGCGCAGGCGGCGCAGGAGGTGGTCGGCATGGAGCATGGATTTCATGGCTGATAAGGTAAGTCTTTCGTGCGCGGGCCGGCGCTCCGGGGAAAAGGGCGGGGTGTCCTCAGCCTTTTGCCTTGGAGAGGATCGTGGCGGCGGTCTGCATGGCGTGGTGGATGGTTTTGGGCAGCGCGACACCCGCGCGGTAATTGCCGGTGAAGTGCAGGCCTGCGAAGCGGTGTTCCGCCTCGTCAAGCGCGGCAAGACGCGCGGAATGGCCGATGTTGTATTGCGGGATGGCGCGCTCCCAGCGGGTTGCCCGGAAAAATTCCGGTCCGCCGCGGGCGTTGACGAGCGTGGAAACCTCGGCGAGCGCCAGTGCGCGCAGCCCGGCATCGTCCAGTCGCGCAAGGTGGGGGGCGCGTGTCCCGCCGATGAAGCATGTCATCAGCACGCGGCCTTCAGGCGCGCGGTCGGGAAACAGCGAGGATTGGAAAAGGAGTCCGAGGAGGTTCCTCCCCTCGATCCCGGGTGCGAGCGCCCCGAAGCCGTCGAGCGCATGGCCGACATCCGCCCGGTTGAATCCGAGCGAGACCACCGTGATCGGTGGTGCCTCAAGCGTCTCCCAGTCGCTTAACAATGAGGAAAGCGGGGCGGGCAACGGCATTTCCTTCCAAGCCCAGGGGGGGGTGGCAAGGATGAGCCGTGGCGCGGCGGCGCGTTGCGGGGCGCCTTGGGGATCGAGCCACTCGACGCGCCAGGCGCCTTCCGGTCCCTGCGTGATGGAGGTGATGCGCGCCCCGGTCGCAACGCGTTCCCGGCCAAGAAAACCTGCCAGCGTGTCCGTGATGTCGCGCATGCCCCCTGGAAAATTGACGATGCGGCGGACAGGCGCGGCGCGGCCTTTTCGCAGGCCGGCCTTGAGCAATGAGCCATGCAGCTCCTCCATCTCCTTGAGGCGCGGAAAGGCGGAACGCAGTGAGAGGCGGTGAATGTCCCCGGCATAGATTCCGGACACCATCGGGTCCACAAGGCGCACCGCGGTTTCCCGCCCGAGGCGCCGTGCCACAAAATCCGCCACGGACTCATCCACCCCCTCCGGCGCCCGACGTGAGAATGGCTCGGCGAGGATGCGCAGCTTTCCCCTGAGGCTCAGGAGCGGCGTGGTGATGGCGCTGAGCGGTCCCGACGGCGCCGCGACGAGCCGCCCGCGGTTGACGAGAAAACGTTTTTTCGCGGAGGCGCTGGCTTCCTGCGGCACGAGTCCGAACGATCGGAAAAAATCCTCCACGCCGTCCTTTTCCAGCATCAGCGAATTGGGGCCGCCCTCGGCGATGTAGCCCGCCTCGCGCAAGGTGAGCAGGGACCCGCCGTGGCGCGCCGCTTTCTCAAGGACAAGCGGTTCCAGGCCGCCTCGCGACAGCGCCGCCGCCGCGGAAAGCCCGGCCGGCCCCGCTCCAATTATGATGACGTCGGGTGTGCCCATCGTTGAAAAGTGTCAGGCTCCGAGCCTGCCCGCACATGGGATCCGCGTCGAGTTTCAAGGGGAGGCTGCGCAGTGCCGGAGCCGCCGCCGGGACACGCGCCTGCGCTTGTGGACCCCCTCCCTGTCACAGGCCGGCCAGGATGGAAAAGAAATTGGGGAATGTTTTGGCGACACACCCCGGGTTTTCGATGTGGAGCCACGAACGGGCGTCACCGTGGAGATTGTGGAGTCCCAATATGGCGAAGCTCATGGCAATCCGGTGGTCCTCATAGGTGTGGATGAGCACGGGGGCACGGGCTGTGATGCGACGCATGGCATCGAGGTCGGGGTGGATGGTGAGGTCGCCAAGCGAGGGGTTGGCGCGCAGCTCGGATGCGGTCGGGGTTGTGCGCTGGCCGAGGCGCTCAAGCTCCGTGGCAACGGCAAGCACGCGATCGGTTTCCTGGCGGCGGGCGTGGGCGATGTTGCGAAGGGTGGTCGGCGAGGAAAGGAGCGGGGCGATTGCCGCGAGGGTGAGAAATGTGTCGGAAATGGCGTTGAAATCGAAATCGCCGCCAGGGAGCGGCGCGGCCGGGGTGCTGGTCGTGGAGCAGAAATCCGCGGCGCCGGGGAGGGCGTTTCCACATCTCCCGCTTGCAACGGGGAGACCAAGCCGGCGCAGAATGTCCAAAAAGGCGATGTCCCCCTGCAGTGGATTGGCGGAAAAACCGCGGACGTGGATTTTTGCCGGCGTGGAGATGGGCAGCGCGAGGAAGTAGCTGGCCGCGGTGGCGTCGGGTTCAACGGAGTAGGTGCCGGGGGCGTGACAGGCGCCGTGCGGGCGGGCGGGGTGGAAGTCGTAAGACTCGGTCGCGGGCCTCTCCCCGGCGTTGGCGGAAGGTGCCGCGGGAGGGCCTGTCCTTTCACAGGAGTGTCCGAATTGGGACAGCATGCGAAGTGTCATGGCGACAAAGGGCTTTGACACGGTCGGTCCGTCGAGGGAGATCCGGGTTGGGCGGGGGGCAAACGGCGCGGCCATGAGCAGGGCGGAAAGTATTTGCGAGCTTGCGCCGGCGTTGACGTGGATGTCGCCGCCGCGAAGGCCGCCTGTCTGCTGGATGCATGGAAAGGCCGTGGCGGGCAAGGCCTCGGGCGTGATGAAACGCGAGCCTTGGGCGGTGAGGGCCGCAAACAAGCCGGACATGGGGCGCGCCCTCATGGCATCGTCGCACTCAAATGTGTATTCGCCGCAGGGGTGTAATGCGAGCAAGGCGGGGAGAAAGCGGGCCGCCGTGCCAGCGTTGCCAAGCTGGAGGGTGGCGCGTGCGGCCGGAATTTCCCCTCCAAGTCCACGGATTCGTATCGTGGCCGCGGCTTCGTCGGCATCGACGTGAAAACCGAGCGTTTGGAGCGCGGAGACCATGATTCGTGTGTCACGGCTGAAGAGCGCGCCGCAGAGCGTCGTTTCGCCGTTGGCCAGTGCGGCGAGGACAAGGGCACGGTTCGTGATGCTTTTTGACCCGGGCAGTGCCACGGTGGCATCAATGTTGTGTGCCGGGGGTTGTATGGGGAGGCGCGAAAGCGGGACGGTCATGGATTTTGCGGAAGCGGCAGTGTCCGCCGGAAATGGTGCAGGCACGGTTGGCAGGCAAGTCTCATCGCGTTGGGCGTTCGCGTGGCAAGGGGAAGCCGCGCCAACAGGCATGCGACCAGCCATCCCGGCTGCTGCCGCATCATCTCCAATTTCAAATTCCTCCATGCGTGCTCCGTGTGTACGCCGCGATGAGATTGTGGTCCAAGGGTGGGGGGGGTGGATTTGAACGGCTGGGAGGTGGATGAGGGCCTGCCCGGCCTGAAAGCGCGCACAGGTTCTGTGGGGATGTTGGATCTAAACGCCGGGAGGCGGATGGGCGCGTTTTGGTGTCGCGAGCGGAGATCGCGGCCAGCTTCCGAGTTTCAAAAAGGTTTTTCCAACGGAATGCGGCAATCCACGGGAGTGGCGGTTATGCGACCGCCGGTGGACGTCCTCCTTTTCGGAGGGATAGGGGGGGGGAGGAGGTTATGGTCGCCCATGTTGAGGCTTTGCGTCCATGTCACACAACCACGACAAAAATCACCTCTGGCATGCTCATTTGGCGCCACCCATGTCGCAGCTTTTTCGCCCATGTCACATGAGTCCCCTTGAACACGAAAAAGCCGTTGTCCACTGACGCCGCCCAGTCGCGGCTTTGCGCCTATGTTACGACAACGTTGGAGCCGGCCTTTGTTTGCGACGACTTTAGCCATGCCTCCTCCCCCATCGCCCCTCCGCTTGGGTAGGTGCGGATCATTAAGCTCCTCAATCTGAAGCTCCTCAATCAGGCATGCCTCATGAGGACGCTGTATAGGAAAAACCAATAAAGAGGAAGTGGGGAGGGGAGGCTGATGAGCAGAGTTCGAAAACAAATTTGACGCTGAGGCAGGAGCCGCGCCCGACTCGCGAGAGCCGAGCGGTGTTTTGCTCCATGATGATCTCGTTACATTCCGACTCGTTTCAATCCGCGCCCGGTTCCGAAGAACCGGGCGATCTTGCAAAGGATGCTTTGCAAAGCATTTATCCGGTTTCAATCCGCGCCCGGTTCCGAAGAACCGGGCGATTTTCCAGCCTTTCAACTATCTCTTTTTTTGAGAAGGTTTCAATCCGCGCCCGGTTCCGAAGAACCGGGCGATATAGGGAGCGCGTCCGATTTATTCCGGTTTTACGGTTTCAATCCGCGCCCGGTTCCGAAGAACCGGGCGATGTGTCTGTCCCCTCGTTATATTCTCCGGATCCCGGTTTCAATCCGCGCCCGGTTCCGAAGAACCGGGCGATACCCCCCTCCCGGGGGTTGTGGATTTTTTGCAAAGTTTCAATCCGCGCCCGGTTCCGAAGAACCGGGCGATATAAGTTTTGGTCATGTGGGATGACCCGGGTGGAGTTTCAATCCGCGCCCGGTTCCGAAGAACCGGGCGATACTTTATCATACCCCTCACCGAGGGGGAGGTCAGGGAGTTTCAATCCGCGCCCGGTTCCGAAGAACCGGGCGATGATAGTCGAAAACTTGTTCCGGTTATCCTGAGTGTTTCAATCCGCGCCCGGTTCCGAAGAACCGGGCGATACCCCTCGGGGATGGTGATGGTAAAGGGTCCCGAAGTTTCAATCCGCGCCCGGTTCCGAAGAACCGGGCGATTCCTGCCGCAGCCCGGGTGCCGCATGAGCCCCGGTTTCAATCCGCGCCCGGTTCCGAAGAACCGGGCGATACTTGTTGAAAGCCGCAATCAATTTGATAGTCGAAGTTTCAATCCGCGCCCGGTTCCGAAGAACCGGGCGATGTCGCCGGAGTTCCTGGCCGCCGCCCGCGCGGCCGGTTTCAATCCGCGCCCGGTTCCGAAGAACCGGGCGATGGGAGGTAAACGCTGCCCGTGAGCGGTGCGGAGGTTTCAATCCGCGCCCGGTTCCGAAGAACCGGGCGATCGGGGGGTCCAAAGGGACGGTCTACCCAAAAAAGTTTCAATCCGCGCCCGGTTCCGAAGAACCGGGCGATGCCGCCGGCGTTGCGGCTGCGCTTGCGGTTTTCGCGTTTCAATCCGCGCCCGGTTCCGAAGAACCGGGCGATGCGGCCGAACGGCCTCGCGAAGGTCCGGGTAAAGGTTTCAATCCGCGCCCGGTTCCGAAGAACCGGGCGATTCGCCCCAGTCCGTGACCGACAAACTCGTGAGAGGTTTCAATCCGCGCCCGGTTCCGAAGAACCGGGCGATGCACCGAGCGCGCGGGCCTCGGCCGTGTCGTCGGTTTCAATCCGCGCCCGGTTCCGAAGAACCGGGCGATGCGGCATAGTCGCGGACTGCGCTGCGCTCCGCGTGTTTCAATCCGCGCCCGGTTCCGAAGAACCGGGCGATGTCCTTGAACACGTAAGGTGCGAGGTTTTTGCAAAAGTTTCAATCCGCGCCCGGTTCCGAAGAACCGGGCGATGTGTGCGCCGGCGACGTCGCACCGGGGTTCTCGGGTTTCAATCCGCGCCCGGTTCCGAAGAACCGGGCGATGCAGCGCGACGCGCCGGGTGGCAAAATGCGGAGGTTTCAATCCGCGCCCGGTTCCGAAGAACCGGGCGATGGGCACGGGGGGGGGGCGACAAGTGGTCGAAAAGGTTTCAATCCGCGCCCGGTTCCGAAGAACCGGGCGATCGGGGTATCTCTCCAGGCTGCGGCCGCAGCGTGGGTTTCAATCCGCGCCCGGTTCCGAAGAACCGGGCGATGCGTCGACTTGCCGCGCGCTGCGCGCAACGAGCCGGTTTCAATCCGCGCCCGGTTCCGAAGAACCGGGCGATTCCCCGTGCAGCGCGTCGCGCTCCGTGCCGGACACGTGTTTCAATCCGCGCCCGGTTCCGAAGAACCGGGCGATTCGTCGCACGGCTCACAGCACATCTCCTGGCGGGTTTCAATCCGCGCCCGGTTCCGAAGAACCGGGCGATGCGTTTTGAGAACGTGCTCTGCCGTCCCCTCGAGTTTCAATCCGCGCCCGGTTCCGAAGAACCGGGCGATGCGAGCACCGGAGCAAGCGCCGGCTCCTTCGCGGTTTCAATCCGCGCCCGGTTCCGAAGAACCGGGCGATGCGGCTTTGCGCGCGGCCTCGCGCTCAAACGCGAGGTTTCAATCCGCGCCCGGTTCCGAAGAACCGGGCGATGGCGGGGGGGTGGCACGAAAATGGCACAGCTGGGTTTCAATCCGCGCCCGGTTCCGAAGAACCGGGCGATCTCGAGCCCCTCCGGCGTTCGCAGCGCCTCGAGGGTTTCAATCCGCGCCCGGTTCCGAAGAACCGGGCGATGCGCGTCTGCCCTTTTTCTTATGCCGGGTGTGGGTTTCAATCCGCGCCCGGTTCCGAAGAACCGGGCGATGGGCGCGTCGCTCACCGGACAAGCGCACACGCGGCTTGTTTCAATCCGCGCCCGGTTCCGAAGAACCGGGCGATCCGACGCGGTGAACGTCACGGCCTCCACCTTCGGTTTCAATCCGCGCCCGGTTCCGAAGAACCGGGCGATGCTTTGTCCGCGTTGCGCGCGGAGTGGAGTCGCTCGGTTTCAATCCGCGCCCGGTTCCGAAGAACCGGGCGATGCCCGCGAGGCCGCACACGCCGCCCGCGACGCGGGTTTCAATCCGCGCCCGGTTCCGAAGAACCGGGCGATGTACTTCCCTCCGCGGACGTGCAGTGGCTGGACGTGTTTCAATCCGCGCCCGGTTCCGAAGAACCGGGCGATCACACGCAGCCACGCGCACGCGCGCAGCCACGGGGTTTCAATCCGCGCCCGGTTCCGAAGAACCGGGCGATTGGCCCGCTGACGCGGTCGCCGTCGTCATCGTCGTTTCAATCCGCGCCCGGTTCCGAAGAACCGGGCGATGCGTGCGTGTGCGCAGGCTGCGCGCTCGCACCGGAGTTTCAATCCGCGCCCGGTTCCGAAGAACCGGGCGATGCAGCCAGGCGCACACACGCGCGAAGCCGAGCAGCGGTTTCAATCCGCGCCCGGTTCCGAAGAACCGGGCGATGAGGACTACGGGACCGGGAGTCAGTACGCTGCGGTTTCAATCCGCGCCCGGTTCCGAAGAACCGGGCGATACACGCGCGCGCAGGCCCGCGCGCACGCAGCGCGGTTTCAATCCGCGCCCGGTTCCGAAGAACCGGGCGATCGGCTTTTTTCGCGCCGCAAAACGCCCGCGCAAAGTTTCAATCCGCGCCCGGTTCCGAAGAACCGGGCGATGGAGGGGGGGGCGGGCGCGCGCGGGTGGCAAGTTTCAATCCGCGCCCGGTTCCGAAGAACCGGGCGATATCGACTACGCCGCGTTTGTCGCGTCAGGCGGCACGTTTCAATCCGCGCCCGGTTCCGAAGAACCGGGCGATGTGACCTTGGGCAACGCTGACGCGCTGCTTATGCTGGTTTCAATCCGCGCCCGGTTCCGAAGAACCGGGCGATAGCGTACTGACTCCCGGTCCCGTAGTCCTCGTAAGTTTCAATCCGCGCCCGGTTCCGAAGAACCGGGCGATGCGTACCCGCGCAAGGTCGCTGTGCCAGTCCCCGTGTTTCAATCCGCGCCCGGTTCCGAAGAACCGGGCGATCCGCGGCGAGGCCCGACAGCAAGGCGTTTTTCGCGGTTTCAATCCGCGCCCGGTTCCGAAGAACCGGGCGATCGGACAAGCGCACACGCGGCTTTACGGTTACACCTCGTTTCAATCCGCGCCCGGTTCCGAAGAACCGGGCGATCGTCGACGACGAGCGGTGCGGATCCCTCCTTTGTGTTTCAATCCGCGCCCGGTTCCGAAGAACCGGGCGATCGAGGTCGCGCGCACGGCCGAGGAACGCGCGCGAGTTTCAATCCGCGCCCGGTTCCGAAGAACCGGGCGATGCGCCTGCTGGTGCCTTGGCTCGCTGCCGCGCCCGCGTTTCAATCCGCGCCCGGTTCCGAAGAACCGGGCGATCGGTAGGGAAATCCGGATCGGCAACCTGACAATCGTTTCAATCCGCGCCCGGTTCCGAAGAACCGGGCGATATTGCTGACTCGCCCGTTCCGCTGCTGGAGCGGTTGTTTCAATCCGCGCCCGGTTCCGAAGAACCGGGCGATGCTTCGTCGAATTGCGATGCCTCCACGTAACTGAGTTTCAATCCGCGCCCGGTTCCGAAGAACCGGGCGATGCCCGCCGCTCGCGCGCCAGCTCGCGCGCGTGCGGTTTCAATCCGCGCCCGGTTCCGAAGAACCGGGCGATGGTTCCGTTGGCGGTGGCGCGGCGTGTTTCTGGAGTTTCAATCCGCGCCCGGTTCCGAAGAACCGGGCGATTCGGCAAAAGCGCTTGGTCCGCTCTCCCCGGCGCAGTTTCAATCCGCGCCCGGTTCCGAAGAACCGGGCGATCAGTGGCTCGCGGAACTGCTCCCGCTGCGCGAGGTTTCAATCCGCGCCCGGTTCCGAAGAACCGGGCGATACCCCGAACTCGCGCAGATTTTTCACGACAGAGGTTTCAATCCGCGCCCGGTTCCGAAGAACCGGGCGATGCACAACAAGGGGGCAGCGTTCCTACACGTAGTGTTTCAATCCGCGCCCGGTTCCGAAGAACCGGGCGATCGCCGGCACAGGCCTTCCGCGCGCGGGGCGGCTGGCGTTTCAATCCGCGCCCGGTTCCGAAGAACCGGGCGATGCGGCCGACGGGCCGGCGCACTTGCGCTACGCGCTGTTTCAATCCGCGCCCGGTTCCGAAGAACCGGGCGATTGCTGCGACGACGGCACGCCGCAAACGCACAAAGTTTCAATCCGCGCCCGGTTCCGAAGAACCGGGCGATCAACAGCAAGGTTTTTTACCGCGCCCCATTCCTTGTTTCAATCCGCGCCCGGTTCCGAAGAACCGGGCGATTGTCTCCACGGTGGACACGCTTGGTTTTTCCGCGGTTTCAATCCGCGCCCGGTTCCGAAGAACCGGGCGATTTCACAACAAACCCCCAGGCAGCCCCGGGCGAGGGTTTCAATCCGCGCCCGGTTCCGAAGAACCGGGCGATATCCGGCGCAAAAACTCCTCGGCAAAACCCGCGAAGTTTCAATCCGCGCCCGGTTCCGAAGAACCGGGCGATGGGCCTTTTCCGGCCAGGTGAGCCTCAAACTCGCCGTTTCAATCCGCGCCCGGTTCCGAAGAACCGGGCGATGGCCTGCGCCTGGGCGGGCGTTTGCGTGCCGGACTGGTTTCAATCCGCGCCCGGTTCCGAAGAACCGGGCGATTGGGCGGCGGGAGACAGGCTAGAGTCTGCGGAGAACGTTTCAATCCGCGCCCGGTTCCGAAGAACCGGGCGATGGCAGGGTGGGGGGGGGGGGCTACACGAAAAACTTAGTTTCAATCCGCGCCCGGTTCCGAAGAACCGGGCGATATAAAATCCGTTTTCGGTTTTTCCGTTTTTCTCGAGTTTCAATCCGCGCCCGGTTCCGAAGAACCGGGCGATGACGAACCGGCGAAGAACAGGGGGGCGCTTTACGAGTTTCAATCCGCGCCCGGTTCCGAAGAACCGGGCGATCCACCGTCTTGAGCTTTTGCCGAAACGGACGCAAGTTTCAATCCGCGCCCGGTTCCGAAGAACCGGGCGATGGGGGTAGTAAAGCACAGCACCTTTACTACTAAAGTTTCAATCCGCGCCCGGTTCCGAAGAACCGGGCGATGCGCGGGCAGTGGAGGTGTTTTAGGAGAGCTTCCCATGTTTCAATCCGCGCCCGGTTCCGAAGAACCGGGCGATGGGCGGGCCAGCGCAAACGCACGCGGTGAGCAATAGTTTCAATCCGCGCCCGGTTCCGAAGAACCGGGCGATGGTTTGAGCATGGTGCCTGGGCCTCCCCGAAGGTGTTTCAATCCGCGCCCGGTTCCGAAGAACCGGGCGATCCAGGCTGCGCCGTTGTCCGCCTCGTTGGACTTGGTTTCAATCCGCGCCCGGTTCCGAAGAACCGGGCGATTCTTCTAGTTTTTATGACTATGCGCAAGATGGAGTGTTTCAATCCGCGCCCGGTTCCGAAGAACCGGGCGATTTTGGGTATTGGGGAGCCTGCCGCCGCGCCCAGGTTTCAATCCGCGCCCGGTTCCGAAGAACCGGGCGATGCACCACCATCTACCCTGGTATCCGTCTCCATCCTGGTTTCAATCCGCGCCCGGTTCCGAAGAACCGGGCGATGGTGGCGAAACCCCGGGTGCGGGCGGGATGGGACCGTTTCAATCCGCGCCCGGTTCCGAAGAACCGGGCGATCCACCGGGTAGCTGGCTACCTCACGGAGTCCGCCGTTTCAATCCGCGCCCGGTTCCGAAGAACCGGGCGATCCACTTCCCCTCGGGTCCTATAAAGTGGATTGAAGTTTCAATCCGCGCCCGGTTCCGAAGAACCGGGCGATCTGGGCAACCTGATCAAGATCCGGGTGAGCCGCAGTTTCAATCCGCGCCCGGTTCCGAAGAACCGGGCGATGGCGCGGAGCGTACAACGCTCCACTCCAAAGAGTTGTGTGCCGCATTTTGCGAACCACAGCAAGCGATAAAACAAAAATCATCAACGCCAACGCAAAATAATGGATATCTTATTGCATGCCAAGTAATTACAACTAATGCGAACCTTGGGCAAAACAGACGAGCCAAGGCTTTCGCGCAAAAACGCCTCCCCCCTTCCTGCAACCACCAATGCTGTCTTTCCCAAAAAAGCAAAAATCCCGTTATCCCTCTTTCGTTTCCTTCGCCGCATCCTCCCTTCATCGCAGCACAGCACATTCCCTCAGCCCATCGCCACCTCAAACTTGCGGCAACATCCTCCGCTGAAGTTAAAAGGCAACATCCATACTCGAGCCAGCCTCGCTGTCGAGATCACCAAGGGAGTAACATCCACCACTGAGGTTGGGATGCAACTTTCATGCGCGGGATGGCGCTTGCGCCGCTTCCAAGGGTGCAACATCCGCCGCCAGTGTTGCGGGGAGAAGGAGGGTGTCGGGGCGAGCGCGGCGGCGGACTTTCAAGTGTGTAACATCCACCGCTAAGGTTACGGGGCGCTTCCATGCAACAGAGCTGGCCACTTAAAAACACGGATTGAAAGCACGAGGAACTTGGCCGGAGGATCGATTTATGCCTTGCCGCCCGGTTCGAAAGAGCCGGGTGCGGATTGAAGTGCCGTGAAATGTTGCGGGATCATCATGTGGTGCAAATCTTGGTCGCTTGGGTGAGCAGGGTGAAATTCGGGTGCCTCGCAAGGTGAGGTTGTGGCGCTTTTTAACCAATTTGTCGCATGTTTTGGGTCATGCCAAAATTGGAGAAGTGTTTGGATTGTGCTGGATTCATTGCATTGCCACGTTCGCGCCAATTCATCCGGGTTGGGCGGCGGATAGGTTGGTTCGGCGACGGAGGGAAAATAGACTGGAAAAACTCTCCGATTTTAACCTCAAACGTTGCCCTGGCATGAGCCATGCAGGCAATGGCCTCCATCCTTGGGCAACGGACTTGTGCGTTTCGTCGCGACCTATCCGTGGGCAATGCTGTGCGGCTTCGGGGCGACGTTGGAAGGCTGGCAGACGACTTTCTCAGAAACACTTCCGTTGTCGTTTTGTCCCGTCGATATGACCAGCGCTGGCGCCGGAAGGGCCGAGGTGCCCCCGCGCGCACGGGACTTCACCGAACGTCGATAGGGCCAACGCCGCCGCCGGCGCCAAATTCATGGTCAATTTCTCCCAAATTTCCATTCACCGACCGTTGCCGTTACCAGCGTCAGCGCCGCCGGCGGCGCCGAAGGTTTCAACCGTTTCCGTCGCTTTCCGTCCCGCGTGCTCCTCCGGCAACACTTCCCCAATTTTGTCCGCGAAAAACTGTCTGTCTCCTGACCAATTCCGTGATGTGAGCCGGCACCGAAAGGCGCCTTTTTCCATCCTGGACGCTGTTGGCGCAAGATGTGTCCGTGGCCGCTGCCCTTTTGATCCCGTTTCAAGACAAGTCCATGGCGTCCACATCAAGGAGGTCGGTCACCTCGTCGGGAAGGGCGAAGTGGCTGCGAAGGTGCTGGAGGTGGGCGACGGCGGCGGTGACGCGGCTGGTGAAGTACCAGATGCTCCATCGGTAGTTGTCCTGCAGTTTTTCGAGAGGGCAGGGGGCCGGGCCTCGCATTTCGACAAGGCCTTGCGGGAGATGGTGTTCCGCGAACTGTGCCCAATCGTTGGCGTAGAAGGCCACCTTGTCCGGGTTGCGGCCTCGGAACAGGTGGCGCACGAGATGGCGTTCCGGTGGGTAGCCATGCGCCTGCCGCAGGGCGAGTTCCGCGTCCAGAAATCCGTCAAAATCGGTCCGTTTTGCAAACTGTATCGGGTCGGCGCCGGGCGTGAGTGTCTGCACGAAAACCTCGCCTTCCCGTTCGCCGCGCCCGGCGCGTCCGGAGACTTGGACAAGGAGCTGGAAGGTGCGTTCGGCGGCGCGGAAATCCGGGGCGTGAAGCGAGAGATCGGCGTCCACGATCCCCACAAGGGTCACGTTTGGAAAGTCCAGTCCCTTGGCGAGCATCTGTGTTCCGAGAAGGAAGTCGATTTTTCCGCGCCGGAAATCGGCGAGCACCTCGCGAAAGAGGTTTTTTCGCACCATGGTGTCGGCGTCCAGTCGCACGGCCCGCGCCTTGGGAAGCGCGGAGCGCAGGGCGTCCTCAAGTTTCTGGGTCCCGGCGCCGCGCCCGCGGATGGCCGGGGAATGGCACTCCGGGCACACGGACGGGGTGGGCTGGGAGTGTCCGCATGCGTGGCAGCGCAAAAGGTTTGTGGCGCGGTGATGTGTGAGGGCGAGGCTGCAATGGGGGCATCCCGCGACATGGCCGCAGGCCGGGCAGATGTATTGCCGCGAGTAGCCGCGCCGGTTGAGGAACAGTATTCCCTGCTCGCCGTGCTCAAGGCGCTTGCGCAAGGCATCGACCAGCGGGGGCGAAAGCAAAGTCTGCCCGCGCATGTGCAGGAGTTCGCGGCGCATGTCCACGATGCGGAACGCCGGCAGGGAGCGGTCATCCACGCGCGTTGCGAGCCGCGAGCAGGCGTATTTCCCGGAGCGGACGTTGGCGAGTGTCTCGAGGGCCGGCGTGGCGGATCCTGGAAGGGCCAGCGCGCCATTGCGCATGGCGCGCCAGATGGCGACGTCACGGCCGTTGTAAAGCGGTGTGGCTCCCTGCTTGTAGGACGGTTCGTGCTCCTCATCCACCACGATGAGGCGCAGATTTTGCAGAGGGGCGAACACGGCGGAGCGCGCCCCGACGACGACCCGCGCCTCGCCGCGCACCATTGCCATCCAGGCGTCATAGCGTTCGCCTGCGGAAAGGTGGCTGTGCCAGACCACGACGCGCGTCCCGGCGTCGGCGAGCCTGTGGCGCAGGCGGCCGACGGTCTGTGGCGTGAGCGCGACCTCGGGCACGAGAAACGCGGCGGAGCCGCCCGAGGCGAGCACCTCGCGCATGGCGCCGATGTAAACCTCGGTTTTCCCGGATCCGGTGACGCCGTGGAGCAGCCGCGCGCGGAAACGCCTGCTGGCGAGATCGGACCGGATGTCCTCCATCGCGGCAAGCTGCCCTGGGTTGAGGGCGTGGGGGGCGCCGGCGACAATCTCGGCCTCGCCCAGCGCGTCCGTGTAGGCGTCGCGGGGAAGCTGCCCGGCTTCCTCCAGCACGATCCCGGCGTTTATCAGCGCGCTTAGGGAGGCGGGGGGGATCTCCAGACCGCGCAGCGTCGCGCCGCGTTCGACGGGGACGTTTTGCGTGGCGAGAAAGTCGCAGAGTGCGGCCTGTTTTGGCGCCCGGCGGCGCAGGCGCTCAAGCTCGGCGGTGTCCGGGCGGCGGGCGAGGGAGAGTCTTTTTTCAACCACCACGCGCACCCCATGGCGCACGGCGGCGGGGATGATGGTGTCCAGGACGGAGTTAAGGGGGCAGGCGTAGTAGGAGGCCATCCAGCGTGCGAGGGCGGGAAGGTCCGGGGAGAGGACGGGTGTTTCCTCGCAAAGTTGCAGGATGGATTTCAGGCGTGGTTGCGGCGTGCCGCCGGCGGCCTGTCCGCGATGGGGGAGGGGGGTGGGCGGGGCGAGATCAGGCAGGAGGCTTGTGCCGTGGGCCGGCGTCTCCGCGTCCGGCTTGGGCGCGCGGCGCGCGGGCATCGTGGTGCCGTTGTCCTTGCCAGAGCCTTCATCCCAGACGACGCCAAGTCTCGTGGTGTTGCCGAGTGGCACACGGACCAGCTGCCCCAGCCTGATTTTCCCCGTGAGCGTCGGCGGAATCCGATAGGAGTAGGGACGGCCTCCGCCGTCGAATGGCAGGACTTCCGCGATCTCCCCGGTGCTTTCGGACATGCACCCCGCAGGGTGATGCGGGGGCGTGCTGGAGCGAGTGCGAAAACGGGGCGGCGCGCCCGTGGGGCCGTCCTGCCGCGCGCGGGAATTTTTTTGAAAAAATCTCTTGCGTCTTTTGGGGAAAATCGCATCAACGGCCACCCTGCAACGGATGCCCCCGTAGTGAAATGGATTATCATTACTGACTACGAATCAGTCGTTCGAGGTTCGAATCCTCGCGGGGGCGCCACTCTTGTTTTCATGGCAGACACGGCCCGCCTTCATGTCGAAGGCGGGTCGTGTCGTGTCCGGGGGCGGCCCCGGGCGGATCTGTGCGCCGGCGGGGACCTGTTTGGCGGGCGGAGGCGTTTTTGCCGTTTGCATGGGAGGGGAGAGTCGGGCAGCAAGCGGCGGACATATGCATCTTGTTGACAGCCACTGCCACCTTGGGAAGTTCGCCCGCGAAGGGACGCTCGACGCCGTGCTTGAGCGTGCCGCCGGCGCCGGCGTCGGGACGCTTGTGTGCGTTGGGACGGGGCCGGAGGATTGGGCGCCTTACCGCGCGCTTGCCGTTGCCCATGCCGGGCGCGTGCATCACACGGCAGGGCTTCATCCGTGCTCGGTGGAGCCGGAGTCTTGGCGTGCCGCTGTGGATGCGCTCCCGGCCTGCTTCCACGCCAATGACGGTCCCAAGCCGGTGGCCTTGGGGGAGATTGGCCTGGACTATTTTCACCTGCCAAAGGGGGATCCGCCCCGCGCCGCTGTCCTGAGGGAGGCGCAGCTTGCGGCTTTTCGCGCGCAGCTTGCGCTGGCGGGGGCGCTGGGGGCGCCTGTCATCATTCATTCGCGTGAGGCGTTTGACGATTGCGTGGCGGAGATCGACGCCTCGGGGGTGGATTGGCGGCGCGTGGTTTTCCATTGTTTCAGCGAAGGGGCGGCGCGGATGCGCGAACTGCTGGAACGCGGCGGACGCGCCTCCTTTACAGGAGTGCTTACCTATCCCAGCGCCAGGGATGTGCGCGAGGCTGCCCTTGCGCAGGGATTGGGGCGTTTTGTGCTGGAGACGGATTCCCCGTATCTCGCCCCGCAGCCGGTGCGCGGCAAAACCAATGAACCCGCCCATCTGCTCCACACCGCCCGTTTCGCGGCGGAACTTTTTGGCGTTTCCCTTGAGAAAATCGCGGAAACCACCACCTCCGCCGCGCGGGAATTTTACGGGATTTGACGGCGGTTGCCGGGGATTTTGACGCCGTTCCCGCAGGCAGGTTCGGCGCCGAATTTCTGGCCCAGCCAATCCTCCAGCGCGAGGAAGTCCGGCGGTGTCGGCGCGAAGAACTCCAGTTTGCGCCCGCTGACTGGGTGCGGAAGGGCGATGCGCGCGGCGTGAAGCATGACGCGTGGCGCGGGCCAGCCCTGCGGGGCCTCTCCGCCGTAGGTGCTGTCGCCGAGGATGGGGTGCCCGATGTGTGCGAGATGGACGCGGATCTGGTGGGTGCGGCCGGAGTGGAGGATGCAGCGGACGAGGGCCGCGGCGTTGGCGTGGCGGGTTTCGACGTGCCAGTCCGTCCAGGCGGGCTTGCCGTCGGCGCGCACGGTCATGCGTGTCCGCTGCACCGGGTGGCGTCCGATGGGTTCGCGAACACTTCCGCCGCGGGCTGCCGGGCACCCGGAGACGAGGGCGATGTATTGTTTCTCGGGGACGCGTTCCGTGAACATGCGCACGAGGGCGGCGTGGGCATTGTCGGTCTTGGCCAGAAGGATCACGCCGGTTGTTTCCTTGTCGAGACGGTGGACGATTCCGGGGCGAAGCGCGCCGCCCGCCGGCGCGAGTTTTCCGCCTGTGGCGTGAAGGGCGGCGTGGACGAGCGTGGGGGTGAAAACGCCATTTCCGGGGTGGGTGACGAGGCCGCAGGGTTTGTTGACGGCAAGCAGCGCCTCGTCCTCAAAAAGGATGTCCAGGGGGATGTCCACCGGCCCCGGAATGGACTCGGGGGGGGGCGGGATGTGCAGGTGGACGGTGGCGCCGGGGCCGATCCTGTGTTTACCGTCAAGCCGGCATGGCGCTTTGTCTCCGCGGCAGACGAGGCCGTGGCCGTCGGCCAGGAGGCGCTGGATTTGGGAACGGCTGATCCCGGTGGCGGCGGCCAGCACCTTGTCCGCGCGTTCGCATCGGGTGTTTTCCGCGATGGAGAAGGTGATGACGCCCGCAGGGTTGGGGGTTGCGACGGAGTTGAAAGGGGAGTCCTGCGTGGAAACGCCGGATTGCGCCGGTTCTTCGGGAATTTCCGTGTCATCCTGAGGTGCCGTGGAAATGTCGGGCGCGGGCATTTGTCGCGCGACGCCGGCGGTGTCGTCCTTGTCCATCATGGGCTTGGAGCTTGTCCATGCCCCGCCTTGGCTCGCAACGGTGGAATGTCCGGGGTGTCGCGGCGTCATTTTTTGCGCGCCGGCCGCCGCTCGCGTGACGTTCGCGTGAATCGAGCCGTCTGTTTTTTCGCTCGCCATGGCAACCATGGCAGGCACCCTGCGCCGCACCATGGAGCAAAACACCTCGTTACCGCCTGTCACGCCTCCAACACCCGCAGCAGTGCCTGTGCCCCCGCCGATCCTGCCGCCGCCATCGGGTCCCGTTTTGGCGCGTCCATCCCTTGTGTCGGCGCCTCCGCCCGCCCCGGCGCCCGTGCCTGTTCCCGCTGCCGTGCCGTTGCCGGAACCGGCGCCTTCCGCGCCCGTGCTGCGGCCGGCCCTCAAGCCCGCGTCGGTGCCTCCGCCTCCATCGTCCCCTTCGGCCTCCTCGCTTCCCCCGCCTCCGCCGCCGTTGGCGCGTTCGCTTGGCGGCATCAGCGCCGGGGTTGTGGTCGAGAACAATTTTGAGGTGCCGGAGGAGGGGGAGAAGGTTGGCACGGGCTGGATTGTCGTGAACGTCCTGGCCCTTGCCGCCTCGCTGGCCCTTTGCGCGATCCTCTGGAATGAGTTCTTTGTCCTTGATGGGCGGCCGTTTTTTTGAGCCTGTCCTTTTTGCTTTCTGCCGTGCGCATCCCCCGTCCTGCGCGGGCGTTTGATTTCTTCCCAACATGTCTTCCTCAAATATTGAACAACTCGACGAGGCCCGTTTTGCCGAGGCCGTGGCCGGCTCCACTGAGACGCCGCTCGTTGTGGATTTCTGGGCGCCTTGGTGCGGCCCGTGCCGTGCGTTGGCGCCCGTGCTTGATGCCCTTGCCGCCGAACTGCCTGGCATAAAGATAGCCAAGGTTAACGTGGATGAGTTTCCCGGGCTTGCCGCCGGGCAGAATGTCGGGGGGATTCCCGCCCTTCTTTTCTACAAAGGCGGGAAGCTTGTGGGCCGTTCCGTTGGCGCAAAGCCGAAGGAGGTCCTCTCCATCGAGTTCCAGAAGCTTCTTTGAAGCGGGTTGGATCCGGGGGCCGGAATGCGTTTTCGCGTGCAAGTCCCTTTGCGCGGCAGATCGTGCCGGATCCTTGCAATGGGGGCAATTTTTCACCTGCTGTGCGCGAACGCACGGCGGGTGTTTTTTTGTTTTTCGAGGGTCCATCTCCTTCGGCGCGGGTGACAGAACCCCGGCCAAGATGGATGGCGGACGCGCGGGGTGCCTTGGGGCATGGCAATGATTTTTGCCTTCAACGAGATCCCGTCGCGAAGGATCGCATGCGGGCGGTTCTCTTTCGGCATGCCGCGCTTTTGGGGATCCACAAAGCAGCCCACCTCGGTGGCGACACTGTCTTGGGATGTCGCCTGTCGCTCCGAATGACAGGGACGATGCCGCGAATTTTTTCCGGTTTTTTTGCGGGCTTGTTGCGGAGGTTTGCGGGGTTGGTGGAAGCCTTTGGCTCAAACTTTCCCGGCGATTTCATTCGTGTTTTTTGGGGCGATTTCGTGGCGCGGACGCCATGCAAATCCCACGGTGGCCCTCCAAGGCTTTCCACGAGGCCCTGCGCCAATACGTGTGCCAGCGGTGGGCGTGCCGCTTGGGTGGATGGCCTGCGGGGACGCCGCTGCGTTTTTTCTCCGCCGGAAAAAATTTGGCGGGCTTTTTATTTTTGCTTGCGCATGCGCGAAAAATCAACGTGCTGTTCGCAGGCCTGTCAAAAAGAGGCCGTTTGTCCGCAGGGTGGGATGCCGGTTGGAGTCGTCCAGAGGCGTCCCGAAATCTGAAGGTCGGAAACGGGCGCGACAAATCGAACAGAAGAGACAAGCAGTAATGGATAACAAGTTATTCGTCGGCAACCTCACTTGGGGTGCAACGGAAGAAGATCTCGGCAATTACTTTGGCCAGTTTGGCAAAATCGCCGAAGTTGAGGTTATGAGAGATCGTTTCACGGGCCGTGCCCGTGGGTTCGCTTTCGTGACCTATGAAAACCCCGAAGAAGCCCGCATCGCGGTCGAAAATACAGAGGGCAAGGACTTTCAGGGCCGCCCGCTCAAGGTGAACATCGCCCGCCCGCGCGAGGATCGCCCGCCCCGCGAAGGTGGTGGACGTGATTTTGGGGATCGCCCGCAGGGCGGTGGTGACCGTGGCGGTTTCCGCCCGCGCCGCAGCTTTGGCGCCCCCCGCAGCGGCGGTGGCGGCGGTTTTAGCAAGGACCGTCCGCGTCGCGACTTTGATCGTGGCGGGCGCGCCGGTTTCCGGGATCGCAGCCCTCGCGGCGGCGAGTTCGGCGGCAACGGCGGTGGCGAGTTTGGCGGCGACTTTAACAGCGGCTATTAAGCCGGTTGCCGAGGGTGGGGCGTTCCGCGTTCCACCCTCAAGCCAGTCCCAAATACCAAGAAAGGCACTCCGGAAACGGGTGCCTTTTTTTGTGGTATACGAGGAGGGCCGCCTGCCAGTGCGTTGCTCTCGCCGGTTGGCGTCCGGCCAATTTTGAGGCATGGCTTTATTTTGCAAGGGCGCGGAGGTTGTCCCAAGTGCTTCGCGCGACGCCAATTTTGCCACGCATGCCGGATGGGGTGCGGGGCCGCGAAAATGCCGCGCCTCCGCATCCGCGCGGATGTGCGATGTCGCGCGGATGTCCTCCTGTCCCGGCGGGTTCTTTCGTTTTTACCCGGAATCCGGGCCGTCCTGGGTTGCTATTCCTCCATGCCGTTGGAGATGCGTTCGAGGCGGCGCAGGAAATACTCCATGATGCGCTCGTAGAGGGTCTCGCGCAGCACACTGTCCTCCACCCCGGCATCGATGCTGGGGTTGTCGTTCACCTCGACGATGTAGGGTTTTCCCTCCACCTCCTTGACGTCCACGCCGTAGATTCCGCGGCCGATTGTGTTCGCGGCCTTCAGGGCCGCGCGCACGACGGCGCGCGGGGCCATCTCGACGGGGAGTGTCTCATGTTTTCCGGAATTCCGCGCGGGGGCGTTCTCGCCCGGGTTGTAGATTTGCCAGTGTCCGCGGACCATATGGTATTTGCACGCGTAGAGGGGTTTTCCGTCGAGGATGCCGATGCGCCAGTCGAAGTTCGTCGGGAGGTATTGCTGGGCTATCACAAGGTCGGATTTGTCCAGAAGCTCGTTGACGATGCGCAGGTAATCCTCGCGCGTGGCGGCCTTTACGACGCCGAGCGAGAATGCGCTATCGGGTTGCTTGAGGATGATGGGGAAACCGAGGAGTTCCGGGGCGGTGGAGATGTTGTCCCGGTGCAGCACGAGGGTCTTGGGTGTCGGAATTCCGTGGTGGTCAAAGAGTTCGGCGAGATAGACCTTGTTGGAGCAGCGGATGATGGAGGCCGCGTCATCCAGGACGACGAGTCCCTCGGCCTCGGCGACCCTGGCGAAGCGGAAGGTGTGGTTGTTGACGGCGGTGGTGGAGCGGATGAAGAGGGCGTCGAATTCGCCGATGCGCCCCAAGTCCTCGCGGTCTATGATTTCGGTCTCGATGGAGAGTTTCTCGGCCGCGCGTTGGAAACGCTGGATGGCTTTTTCGTTGGATGCGCTGTTTCGCTCGTTTTTGTCCCAGAGGATCGCCAGGTCGTAACGGCCGGTTCGTTTGGGGTGGGTGGGTGTGGTTTCGCGTTGGGCGAATTCCCTGGCGCGGTCGTGAAGGGCCGGGATGTGCTCCCCGGGGATGTCGTGGACGGAGATGGTGTTCACGTTGCGCAGTTCCCAGCCGTCATCCTCATCCTTGCGGAAGTCGGCGCGCAGGAGGGGGGCGGGGAAGGTGTTGAAGATCTGGCGGCAAAGCTGGTCGTAGTGTTTGTGCACGCCGCGCGAGAAGTAGATGGCGAGCTGGAATGCCTTTTGTTCAGGGGGGAGGTGGGCGAGTGTCTTCACGGCCAGCTCGTCGAGTTCGTCGGATGCCGACCGGATGATGGAGATGGATTTGACGTCCTGGATGGTGGTGATGCGCGGGATGGGTTTGTGGCCCCGGGCCTCGGCGAGGAGGGAGACGTAATAGCCGTTGGTTTGATAGGCCAGGGAGCGGCAGAGGTTGATGACGCGCACGCCCCGAAGATTGGCGAAACACTGGTCTGTGAGGTACTGCCGGGCCGTGACCACCTGTGCCTGCGGTATCTCGAGGGGCCAGTGCTCAAGGCGGTTGATGACAAACAGGAACTTGCTCATGGGTTATATGACCAAAAGTTATTGGAAGAGTTCGAGCTGGTCATCGGCGAGGGGGAGGGGGCGCGCGCGCAGGGGCGGGACATGCGCGCAGGGGGCGTCGCCGGGTGCCGGGAGGGCTTCAGGCGTTTGCGCGAAAGGCGGATTCCCGTCGTCGCGGGGAGGGGATCCGGCTTCGGCGGAAGGGCTGGCGGGGAAGGGGGGCATGGCGGTGTCCGGCGCGTCCGGCATGGGCGGGGCATCGGTTTCGGGCATGGCGGCGGATCCGGATGCCTTGGGATTGGAGGCGGGAGGGAAATGGGCGGGGAGGGACATGAAGTGGCTGGTGCCGCCCTCCATGTCGGCGAGGATTTCATTGGCCCGCCTGACCACGGCATCAGGCAGGCCGGCGAGGCGCGCGACGTGGATCCCGTATGAGCGGTCGGCCGAGCCGGGGATGACCTGGCGCACGAAGATGATCTCACCATTCCATTCCTTGACGGCCACGCAGTGGTTTCGCAGGCGCGGGAGGGTGGCCTTCAGGCGGGTAAGCTCATGGTAATGCGTGGCAAAGAGCGTGCGCGGGCCGCTCGCGCCAGGGCCGTGCAGGTATTCGGCCACCGCCCAGGCGATGCTGATCCCATCGTAGGTGCTCGTGCCGCGGCCGATTTCGTCGAGTATGACAAGGCTGCGCGGTGTCGCGTTGTTGAGGATGTTGGCCGTCTCGTTCATCTCGACCATGAACGTTGAGTTGCCCTTGGCGAGTTCGTCACTGGCGCCGACGCGGCAGAAGAGCCGGTCGATGACCCCCACGTGGGCGGCGCGCGCGGGCACCCAGCTGCCCAGCTGGGCCATGAGGGCGATGAGGGCGACCTGGCGGATGTAGGTGGATTTGCCCGCCATGTTCGGCCCGGTGAGCAGGGCGATCTGCTCCCCGGAGGCTTGCAGGAGCGCGTCGTTGGGGACGAAGGCGGTGTTTTCCCGGGAACGCAGCATCCGTTCAACGACAGGGTGGCGCCCCTGCTCAATCCCGAGGATGTCGCTGTCATCCACGACGGGGCGGCAGTAATCCCATTCGCGGGCCGATTCCGCCCAGCCGCAATAGATGTCCAGCTCGGCGAGGATCGCGGCGGTGCGCTGGAGCGCGTCCGAGTCCTGCTGGACGCGTTCGACGAGCTCCTGGAAAAGCTCCTTTTCGTGGACGAGGGAGAGTTCGTCGGCGCGGAGGATTTCCTGCTCCTTTTTCTTCAATTCCTCGGTGGTGTAGCGCTCGGCGTTGGCGACGGTCTGGCGGCGGATGTAATTGTCGGGGGCGAGGTGGGTGTTGTTTTTGGTGATCTCAATCATGTAGCCGAAGGCGCCGTTGTAGCGGACCCGCAGGCTTTTGATGCCCGTGCGCTCCTGCTCGGCGCGCTCAAAGTCGGACACCCAGGTCTTGCTCTCGGTGGCGAGCGCGCGAAGGTGGTCGAGCCGGGCGTCGCGTCCCTCGCGAATGACGCCGCCGAGGTTGATGTCGTTGGGCAGCTCGTCGGCGAGCGAGGAGTCGAGAAACTCGCAAAGGGGCTGGCAGGTTTCGATCCCGGCGGCGAGGTCGGCGGCGCTGCCTCCGGTGGCGAGCACCTCGTCGCGGATGAGCGGGAGCTGGCGCAGCGTCTCGCGGATGGCCTCAAGCTCGCGCGGGTTGCGCACGCGGTTCTGGAGGCGCGAGAGGATGCGGGTGATGTCGCGCACATGGCGCAGGGCGTCGCGCACGCGGCCGGCCGTGCCGGCGTGGCGCACAAAATCGCCGACGCGGTCCTGGCGCAGGGTGGCGAGCGGGGCGCTGCATGGCGGCGCGGCGAGCCACTGTTCAAGGAGGCGCGCGCCGCCGGCGGTCACGGTGGCGTCAAGGGTCTCGAGCAGGGAGCCGGCGCGTGTCCCGCCCGAGCTTTTCAGGAGTTCGAGGTTGCGTTGCGAGGCATGGTCGATGACGAGGGAGCCGGCGGGCTTGTACTCGCTGATGCGGCGCAGGTTGCGCGGCTTTTCGCAAAGGCTTTCGGTTGCATAGGCGAGCACGGCCCCGGCCGGGCCGAGCGCCGGATGCCCGGCTTCGATGCCAAAACCTTGCAGGTTGAGCACGCCGAGGGCGGAGGCGATTTCGCGCGCGCTGGATTCCGGGTCGAACTTCCACGCCGGAAGGTGGGCGGGCGGGACGGAGTCGAGCAGGGCCGCCACACCGGGGATTTTCTGCCACGGCGCCCCGCCGGGATCGTCCGGCCCGCCAGGGGTGAGGATTTCGCGCGGGTCGATGGCGTGAAGCACCGGGAGCAGGGTGGCGGCGGGAGCGCTGGCGATGCGGAACTCGGCGGTGGAGAGCTCCAGCCACGCGGCATGGAGCAGGCCCCGGCGCGCGTCACCCGTGAGGGCGAGCAGGTAGTTGTTGCGGCGCGCGTCCATGTGCGCGTCCTCCAGCGTCGTGCCGGGGGTGTAGATGCGGGAAAGGGCGCGGCGGACAATGTGCCCCGGGCGCGGTGTCTCGGTCTGCTCGCAGATGGCGGCCCTGTGGCCGGCGGAGAGGAGGCGCGGGAGGTAGCTGCCGATGGCGTGGTAGGGGACGCCGGCAAGGGGGGAGCCGGCGCGGGTCGTCAGCGTGATGCCCAGCACGCGGGCGCCAACCTCGGCGTCGCGGTCAAACATTTCATAAAAGTCTCCGACGCGAAAGAGGAGCAGGACATCGGCGGGAAGTTTGTGGCGGTATTCGTAGTACTGCCGCATGAGCGGAGTTATCTTCGGTTCATTAGCCATGTTAGCCATAAAGGAACGGGAACAGTGAACTGGGAACGTGTGAGCGTGAGGATGGGGCACCACCGGGATGGCGGTGCGGGATTTCGGGCTGCCCGGGGGCTATCCGGGCACCATGGTTTTGAGGACGGCAAAATACTGGCAGACGCTTCCGCCGAGCACGAAGGCGTGCCAGATGGCGTGATGGTAGGGCAGGCGCCTCATGGTGTAAAACACGACGCCTCCCGTGTAGCATGCCCCGCCGGCGATGAGCAGGCTGATGGCGGGCCAGCTCATGGCCTCAAAGAGTGGTTTGGCGGCGACGAGGATCAGCCAGCCCATGCCGACATAGATGCCTGTGGAGAGGGCGCGGAAACGGCCTGTGAACCAGAACTTGAGCACCACGCCGGCGATGGCGAGGCCCCACACCGTGCCAAACAGCCCCCAACCCAGCGCGCCGTGGAGGCGGAGCGGGCCGAGCACAAACGGGGTGTACGTGCCGGCGATGAGGAGGAAGATCGCCGCGTGGTCGAATTTTCGCAGCACGCGTTTCGCCTGTTCGCCGCGAAGGAAGTGGTAGAGTGTCGAGGCCATATAGAGCAGGATGAGCGTGGAGCCGTAGACGGCCGTGCTGACGACTGCCCAGGCATCGCCGTGGATCGCAGTGAATGTCACCAGGACCGCGAGGCCGGCCACGCTCAGGATGGCGCCAATCCCATGCGAGATGCTGTTGGCGATTTCCTCCCCAATGGAATAGGCGGTGCCGCTGGCCGCGCCCGTTTGGGTTGCTGCTTGCTTCATGACGCCACACACAATGGCTCGTGCCGTTTTTTGGGAAAAGCCGTTTTTCGCGGCGGGTTTGTCACAAAAGGCGCCGTCTTACTCGTTTTCTTGCGCATAATTCGGATATTTCTCCATGACAAAGTCGATGTCCTTGTCGCCGCGTCCGGAGAGGTTGACGAGAAGTGTCTGGAAGGGGCGGGCGGGGGCGAGTTTTGTGGCATAGGCGACGGCATGGGCGCTTTCGAGGGCCGGGATGATGCCCTCAAGGCGGGAGAGCTGGAAGAAGGCGCGCAGGGCCTCGTCATCCGTGGCGGTGCCGGTTGTGGTGCGCCCGGTGTCGTGCCAGTAGGCGTGCTCGGGGCCGACGGCCGGGTAGTCGAGTCCGCTGGCGATGGAATAGACCGGGGCGGGCTGCCCCGCGGCATCCTTGAGCATGTAGGAGTTGAATCCGTGCATGATGCCCTCGGAACCGTGGGAGATGGAGGCCGCGTGGTCTCCGAGCGCCGTGCCGCGCCCCAAGGGTTCCACGCCGTGGAGTTCGACGGGGTCGTCCAGAAAGCCGGAGAAGATGCCGGCGGAGTTGGAGCCGCCGCCGACGCAGGCAATGACACAGTCGGGGAGGCCGCCGGTCATCTCCATGAACTGGGCACGGGCCTCCTCGCCCACGATGCGCTGGAATTCGCGGACCATGAGGGGGAATGGGTGCGGGCCGACAACGGAGCCAATGCAATAGATGCTGCCGGCCGGGTCCTTGAGATAGGAGTCGAACGCCGAGTCCACGGCTTCCTTCAGGGTTTTGAGTCCGTGGGTGGCCGGGACGACCGTGGCGCCGAGGATCCTCATGCGAACGACGTTCGGGTGCTCCTTCGCGATGTCCACCTCGCCCATGTGGATCTCCACGGGGATGCCGAAGTATGCGCCGGCCGTCGCCAGCGCGACGCCATGCTGGCCCGCGCCCGTCTCGGCGATGAGTTTCTTTTTGCCGAGGTGTTTTGCGAGGAGCGCCTCGCCCATGCAGTGGTTGAGTTTGTGGGCGCCGGAGTGGTTGAGGTCCTCGCGCTTGAGGTAAATGCGCGCGCCGCCGAATTTGTCACTGAGGCGGCGGCAATAGTAGATGGGCGTGGGGCGGCCTTGGAAGTGCCGGCGGATGTCGCGCAACTCGCGGATAAAGTCGGCGCTGCGGCTGATGCGCTGGTAGGCCGCGTTGATCTCATCCATTTGTTTTTGCAGCTCCGGGGGGATGAAGGAGCCGCCGAATTTCCCAAAAAAGCCGCGGGCGTCGGGCAGCACGGTGTGCGCGGGGCGCGGGATCCCGGTTGCCGGAGCCGGCGTGGTGGAAGGGGTTTGTGATGCGGATGTTGTTGACATTGTGTGTGTTGCGTTGTGCGCGGTGGTGTCTTTGCGCGGCTATCGCCTGGAGGCGCGCCAGAGGAGCATGCCGCCGATGGCTTGGAAAAGAAAATTGGGGAGCCAGATGAGGATGTCGGGGCGCAGGGCGGGGTTTTTTATCCACGAGACGGCGACGTTGAGCATGTAGAACGTGAGGGCCAGGGCCAGGGCGAGGGCGACGTTGACGAGGGTCTCGGAGCGCCCGGTTTTGATGCCCAACGGGATGGCGAGCATGGTCATTGAGATGATGCTCAGGGCGGAGGCGAGGTGGTTCTGGATTTGAAGCTGCACGAGGATGCGGTTTGCGAAGACTTTTTGGGGGTCGCGGCGGTCGGCCTCGGACATTTGCCAGCCAGTGTGGCGCAGCTTGAGGAGGTCGCCCAAGGTGTGATGGCGCAGCTTGCGGTTGCGCTCCAGGTTCTCGAACAGGGCGTTGACGGAGATTTGCACCGGAAGATGGCTTGCCCCGTGGAAGCGGATGGTGTCGCCAAAATCCTCCGGCTTGCTCCGGTCAAGTTCCTCCATGCTGACGTCGTTGGCGGCGAGTTTGAAGAGTTCGGTGGCCGGGTCGTAGGAGACGTGGGCGGTGCGGGCGTGGATGATCCGCGTGGACAGGCCTTCGGTGTTCGTCTCCCAGATCCAGACGTTTTTCAGCAGGTTTCCGTCGCGTTCCTTGGCGTAGATGATGTGGTTTTTGAAGTGGCGGAACTCCCCGGGGTTGATGAGCCGGGCCGGGGCCGCGTAGAAGGAGTTGTAGAGGATGGTCTTCACGGTGTCGGCGGCGCGCGGCGCCTGCTCGAGATTGATGGCGGCGGAGAGCACGGAGGCGATGCCGGCGATGAGAAAAATCGGCGCGGTGATGCGCCAGAGGCTTATCCCGGCGGCCTTCATTGCGAGGATCTCGTTCTGGGATGACATGCGGCCCAGCACGATGAGCACGCCGGCCAGCACCCCCATCGGCAGCGAGTAGGGCAGCACGGAGGGGGCGTTGAGGGCGAGCACGTGGAAGAATTCGGACCAGCCCAGAAGGCCGTTGGCGAGGGGGAAAAGGACTTCCTTCATGCTCCCCGCTATCATGACGAACATGAACAACCCGACGGACATTGCCACGGAAAGCGTGACCTGGCCAAGGATGTGGCGGTGAAGGATGCGCATGCGTTCTACTGGGGGCGAACGGTACGGCGCCCGCCTTGTCTTGTGAAGCAAAAGGATCGGCCTGCGGAAAAAACTCCCGGGATCCCGTCGTGGCAATGGGTTGGGGCGGGGCGCCGGGAGCGGGATGTGTCACTGGACCTCGACGGGGGGGCCGAGATAGCGGGGGGCGGTGCCGAGGAAAACGTCGAGCACGGTCTTGACGCGGGAAAAGTGCTCGCGGATCTCTGTGCGCAGGCTGCCGGGGACGTCGGGGGCGTTGAATCCAATGGCGTCCACGCCCTGATGGGTGGCGATGTAGATGGCGCGCTCGTTGTGGAAACGCTGGGAAATGATGGTGATGCGGTCCTGGCCGAAGATTTTTTTGGCGCGGATGATGGAGTCGTTGGTGCGAAACCCGGCATAGTCACGATAGATTCGCGAGCCGGGGACGCCGGCCTCCTCCAAGGCGTGCATCATGTCGGTCGCCTCATCGTAGTCGCCGCGCCCGTTGTCGCCGCTGACGATGAAAACCTCCAGCTTGCCCGCCTGGTAGAGCTGGCAGGCGGCTGCGATCCGGTTGGTGAAGAAGGGGTTGCCGCGCCCGTCGTCCAGAAGTTTTGAGCAGCCGAGCACAAGCCCGACGCGCCGGTGCTCGATGTCGCGGACATTGATGTGGAGGCGCCCCTTGGAGGCGTTGCGGATGAGGGCGGCGGAGGCGAGGATGCTGGCAAGCGTGAGGAGAATCCCAAACAGGGGAACTGCCGCGGCGATGAGGAGGCGCCGCCTGGTCATGCGTGGTGGGGCAGGGTGGCGTGGGGGCATGGGCAGGGGGCTGGGGGGCGGGACGGGAATGGCGGGACGGGAATGGTGGGACGGGGTGGGGGCGGGGCGCCGGATGCTGTCATTGGTTTGCGGGGCTTTTCCCTGGCTTTTCCTTTCCGGCTGGCGCCGGGGGGACGCTGGTTGGGGGCGAGTGGTAACGATAGCCCTCATTGGCGTTGGAGGGGTCGAAGGCGAATGCCTCGCGGTTGCGCAAGAAATCCTTCAGGACATCAACGCGGATCGCAAAACCGAGGCCTTCCGCGCCGAAGGCGATGTGTTTCAGCTCGTTTACGCCGATGACCTCGCCGCGCATGTTGAAGAGCGGCCCGCCGGAGTTGCCGGGGCTGATCTGGGCCGTGCTTTGCACGAGCAACGAGGCGGTTTCCCCGCTGTGGCGGTTGCGCAGGCTGACAATTCCGGCGGAAATGGAGCGATCCAGCCCCATCGGGCTTCCAATTGCGACAACGGGCGCCCCCTGGCGCAATTCATCCGATGACCCCAGGGGGACTGTCGGGAAACGCTCCCCGCTGGCGTCCTCCAGCTTTAGCAGCGCGAGGTCAAGATGCCCGTCCGTGGCGATGATGGACACCTTGTCGAACTTGCGCTTTCGCATGTTTTTTCCCGATCCGTCGAAGACGGTGACGGTCAGGTTGTTGGAGCCTGCGATGACGTGGTCATTGGTGATTATATAGCCGTCAGGGTGGATGATGAATCCGGAGCCGAGGCCCGTAGAGGTGTTGACCTGCACGACAGCCGGGCTGACACGCTCGGCAAGCTCGTGGACGCTGGCGGCCATGGCCGGCGAGCCTTCCCGGAAAAGGTCCTCATTGAAGCGGGGGCTGCCGGGCTTGTTGCCGGGCTTGCCTTCCTCGACGGGTTTGAGGCTCATGATGGCCTCGCGCGGGATGGCGAGCACGGTGAAACCGAGTTCAAGCAAGACTTTCGCCGGGGTTTCCGCGAGAACATCCCCCTTCAACACCGCGCCTTGGTGAAGTGTGATCTGGGCCGGGGCGGCTTTGAGGGATGCGGGGGCGGCCGTGCACAGCATTGCGGCGGCGGCGGACAGTGCCGCGCCCACGACGGCGTGGGAGGGGCGGACGATTTGCCGCGGGCTGGGGGAGGGGCTGGGGGCTGAAATGCGCATGGGGGCTGTGTTGTGGACTCGGTGTGTGCCCGCCGGCGCGGGGCGATGCAAGTTGTTTCCTTGATGTTCGCCGGTGGCTGTCTGGGAAGGGTGCCGGGGTGTGGCGCGGGATGTTTCCGGCCTGGGAAATGGTTTAACCGCCTGCCCGGCAAAAGCCTGCCAATGGTGAAAAAAACGGTTTCCCACGTAAAAAAACTCACCCCGCATCTTTTTTGCAAAGAGGCGGGGCGAGGCATGAAAACGTCGCAGGCGAAAAATGGGGGCGACGGGTGCCAACGAGAAGGCGGGCTTATTTCGCCTCCGGCTTTGTCTCCGGCTCGTTGGTGAAGTCTATCAATTCAACCTCGAAAATGAGGGTCGAGTTGGGGCGGATGGGGCTTTCCGGACGATCCTCGTCGCGGTAGGCGATCTCGGAGGGGATGACGAGGTGGATCTTGCCGCCCTTTCCGATCTTTTGCATGCCCTCGGTCCAGCCGGGGATGACGCGATCGAGGCGGAACGAGGTTGGCTCCTGGGCGCTCGCGTTGGAGTCAAAGACGGTGCCGTCAACGAGTTTTCCGGTGTAGCGGACGGTCACGGTGCTGCTGGGGATGGGCTTGGAGGGCGTGCCGGGGGTGAGCACCTTGTAGCGCAAACCGGAGGCCGTGGCCGTGAAACCGCCCTCTTTGTCGATTTTCGCCAGATAGTCCTTGTTCGCCTTTGTGTATTTTGCGGCCTCGGCGGCGCCTTTTTCCCGCAGGGCCTTCACTCTTGCCTCCCATTTTTTCTCATTGGCCTTCTGGCTTTCCTCAAGCAGCTGGGAAATGAGCGGGGTGACTTCCTTGAATTGCTCGCCAATCTCGTCGTTTTCGCCCTTGGATCCACGCTTGAATCCCTCAAGAAGAAGCACGAGGTCGGCGTCGGAGAATCCGAACCGTTCAATCACGCCGATGGACTGGCCTTTGGAGAGCACCCATCCGATGGCATTGAGGGCCTTGGCGCGGTCCTCCTTGGCAAGCGGCTTTTTTTCGGCCTGTTCCGGGGCGGGGGCGGGCGCCGGGGCGGCGGCGGGTTTGTCTGCGGCGAGGGCTGGGGCGGTGGCGAGGGCGGCCAACGCAAGTGTGATGCGGAGTGATTCTTTCATGAGAGGAGAGAAAGGCACGCAACAAGGCGTTTTATGCAGGGGTGGTCAAACTTGATCTTTCGTCGCGCCCGGGGCCGCGCACGCGTTCGCGATAGAGCACGTAGAGTCCGGAAGCGATGATGACCATGCCCCCCGCAAGCGTCCATAAGTCGGGAATTTCGTGGAAGACGGGGTAGGCGATGGCGACCGCCCCGAGAAGCTGGATGTACGTGAACGGCGCCAGCGTGGTGGCCGGGGCGCGCTTGTGGGCCTGGATCAAGAGCCAGTGGGCCATCGCGCCGAGCAGCCCCATCGCGCCGAGCAGCGCCCATGTGAGCAGGCTCCCGGGCGCGCGCCATGCGGAAAGCATGAACGGGAGGCTGATGAGGGAGCCTGCCAGGCTGGTGTAGAGCATTGTGGTTTCCGGCGGGTCACTGGCGGCGAGCTTGCGCGTGGCAATGGAGTAAAAGGCGTTCAGGATGGCGCCGACGACGGGCAAAACGGCCTGCCATGGCATGGCGTGAAAACCCGGGCGCGTGACGAGGAGCACGCCCGCAAACCCGACGAGGATGGCTGTGACGCGGCGCGGGCCTATCTTTTCGCCAAGAAACGGGATGGCCATGAGCGGAATGATGAGCGGCGAGGCGAATGTGATGGTTGTCATGTCGGTCAACGCCAGGGCGCGCAGCGCGTGATAGGAACAGGCGGTCGAGGCGACGAGGCTGAGGGAGCGGAGGATTTGCAGCCCCGGTTTTTTTGTGAGGAAACGCGGGCGGACCCGGCGTGGGTTGAGCAGCAGCAGTGTGATGAGGAAGCTGCCGACATAGCGCGCGCCGAGGGTTTGCATGGGGTCCACGCCCCCCGCGCTGCCGAGCCATTTCGCGGTGGCGTCCGTGCAGGAGAAGCACAGCGCCGTCCCGATGATCATGAGGCACCCGGCAAAGACGGAGGCGGGCGCCGCGCCGCCTGGGGTTGTTTTCGGGGAAATGTCCACTCCGGAATGTCCAGCCATGAGAATGAGGGTGTCTTTCCACGCGCCCGCACGGTCACCCGGGGGGCATGAATGGCGGCCGCGCGCCCGCGCGCGTCAGGCGACGCCGCGCGTGGTGGTGGTGTAGAAGCGGATGATTTCCCGGCCTTCGGGCGAATTGGCGAGGTCGGGGGATGCCGCTATTTTTTCGATGGCCTGGCTGCGGTTCAGGTTTTCGCGATAAAGGATGCGAAACATGCGCCCGATCCGGTGGATGGCCTCCTGCTCGAAGCCGCGTCGCTCCAGGCCGACCTTGTTGACGGCACGGACTTCGGCAGGCTCGCCCTCGACGATCATGTAGGGGGGCGCGTCCTTGCTGTTGCGCGACATGGCGCCGACCATCGCGAAGGTGCCGACGCGGCAGAATTGGTGGATGCCGCAGCCCCAGGCGACGATGGCGTGGTCGCCAACCGTGACATGGCCGGCAAGGGCATTGTGCCCGCTCATCACGATGCCGTCCCCGAGGACGCAGTCGTGGGCGATGTGCGAGTAGGCGAGGATGGTGTTCCCGTTGCCGATGGAGGTGTATTCACCATCGTTGGTGGCGGGGTGCACGGAGGCATATTCGCGGAAGACGTTGTTGTCCCCAATGCGCAAGCCGGGTTGCCCTCCCGTGTATTTGAGGTCCTGCGTTTTCCCGCCGATAAAGGCGTAGGGGAAGACTTGGTTGCCGTCGCCCATGCGAACCAGCCCATCCACGGTGGCGTGGTGGTGGATGATGGTGCCGGCGCCGAGACGGACGTGCGCGCCAATGTAGGCGTAGGGGCCGATGGTGACTCCCGGACCGATCTCAGCTCCGTCCTCAAGAATGGCACTGGGGTGGACGTTCGCGGAAGCGTCTATCAGAATGGACATGGTTTGTTTGCTGCAAATTGTTGTCTCTCACACCGTTGCGTTAAAATTTGACCGGATTCCGGGCGGTTTTTCGCCTACGGCTCGGCCGTGGCATCGGCCACGCAGAACATGATCTCCGCGGAGGAGCACTCCTCGCCGTCGACGGAGCAGGTGCATTCGGCGGTGCCAATCCTGTTGCTGCGGACTTTGACAAGCTTGGCGTGGATGAGGACCTGGTCGCCGGGCGTGATGGCCTTGCGAAACTTTACCTTGTTGGCGCTCATGAAGTAACAGACCTTGTTCTCGTAGGTGGTGACGCGGAGCATGAGCAGGCCGGCGGCTTGCGACATGGCCTCAAGTTGCAGGACGCCCGGGAAGATGGGGTTGCCGGGGTAGTGCCCTTGGAAGAACGGCTCGTTGATGGAGATGTTTTTTATCGCCTTCAGCTCGTTCTCGCCGATGACCTCCACGACGCGGTCGAGCATGACGAAGGGATAACGGTGGGGGATCAAATTGAGGATCTGGCGAATGTTGAGCTTGTTGCGCAGGGGGCCGACGACGGGGCGTTTTTCGATGGGCTGGCCGGCCGCGGGCGGGGTGGGGGCGGCCGGGGCATCCGCGGGGGCGGGGGGCGCGGGGAGGGGCGCGGGCGGGGCGGATTTTCCGCCCTCGCTTTCGGGCGCGCTGTTCTTTCTGGCGCGCGGGTCATTGGCCTCCCTCCACTGCTGGCGGATGGCGGCGGAAAGTTTTGCGTTGAGCGCGTGCCCGGTGCAGACGGCGATGATGTGGGCCTTGATGGGGGGGCCGGCCAGGACGATGTCGCCAAGTATGTCCAAAATCTTGTGCCGCACAAACTCGTCGCGAAAACGCAGGGGTTCCTTGGAGACGATCTTGTCATCCTTGATGACGATGGCCGTGTCGAGCGAGCCTCCCTGGATCAGGCCCTTGTCGAGCAGGGGTTTGATGTCGTCATAGATGGTGAAGGTGCGGGCCGGGGCGATCTGGCTTTCGTATGTCTCCGGGTTGATGTCGAGGGAGAGGTGCTGGGTGTGGAAGCCCCGGTTGTCGGCGGAGGTGCAGGTGATCCGGAGTCCGTCGTAGGGAAAGGCGAAGATGGAACGGCTGCCGTCGGTGATGTTGATCGGGGCGGTCAAGGCGAAGACCTTGCGCTCGGCGGCTTGCTCCACGGGGCCTCCGGCCTGGTGGATGAGGGTGACGAAAGGGCGCGCGGAGCCGTCGACAATGGGCGGTTCGGAGGCATTCATCTCGACGATGGCATTGTCGATGCCCATGCCGTTGAGGGCGGAGAGAACGTGTTCGACGGTGTGGAGCTTGAAGTGCTCGGAGACAATGGTGGTGTTGCGCACGAGGTCAGCGGCCATTTCCGCCAAGGGGCGGAGTTCTGGCTTCCCGATGACATCCACCCTGCGGAAGGTGATGCCGGAGTTTTCTTGTGCCGGTTTGAGGGTGAGGGTGACTTCCTGCCCTGTGTGCAGGGATTTCCCTGTGATGGAGGCTTCGCCCTTTAATGTGCGCTGCTTCATAAGAGGGGGGCAACTATGCTGCCATGTCTTATTTGGGGAAGTCGCAATTTAACAAGTTCGCAGCCAGGGTGCTGAAAAGCGGTTGACCGGTCCTGGCGGGGTTGGGGGTGATGACGGCAACCCCGCCTGTCCCCATGGGCGATGAGGGCGGAGCGGGTGCCCGGGATTTGGTCGTGGGGGAGACTCAGGCTGCCGCCAGGTGGGAGAGGATGGCTTTCTGGACGTGGAGGCGGTTTTCGGCCTGGTCAAAAACAATGCTGGCCGGGCTGTCGAGCACCTCCTGGGTGACTTCCTCGCCGCTGTGGGCGGGAAGGCAGTGCATGAAGAACGCCCCGGGCGCCGCCTGGCGCATGAGATCGCTGTTCACCTGGTAAGGCGCCATCTGGCGTAGGCGCGCCTCGCGCTCGGCCTCCATGCCCATGCTGACCCAGACATCGGTGCAAACCATGTCGGCGCCGCGAACGGCCTGGCCTGGGTCGGTGGAAAAACTCCATGTCGGGGCAAGGCCGTCGGCGGCAAGCTGGCCCCGGATGGCGGCGGATGGTTCGTAGCCCGCGGGGCCTGAGAGGGCGATTTCCACGCCAAGCATCGCCCCGCCGAGGATGAAGGAATTGGCCATGTTGCAGGCGGTGTCGCCAAGAAACGCTATCTTACGCCCCTTGAGGGATTCCATGTGGCGGGCAGGGTCGCCGTTGCTCCAGCGTTCCGCGAGGGTGAAGAAATCGGTGTAAATCTGGCATGGGTGCAGGTAGTCGCTGAGGGCGTTGACGACGGGGACCGTGCCGAGGCGGACGATTTTTTCCAAAAGCGAGTGCTCGTAGCAGCGGATCACGAGGCCATGCAGGTAGCGGGAAAGCACGCGCCCGGTGTCGTCAATGGTCTCGCCACGCGAAATTTGCAGCTCATCGGCGTTGAGCATGATGGGCTGGCCGCCGAGTTCGTGGACTCCCACTTGGAAGGAGACCCGCGTCCGGGTGCTTTTCTTGAAAAACAGCAGGCCCCAGGACTGGCGTTCCAAGGGCGTGGCCGCGCAGGGTTTGCCCCGGCCGCTTTTGAGGATGGCGGCGGTCGTGAAAATATCGGCGACTTCAGGGAGTGAGAAATCGGTTTCCTTGAGGAAGTGGCGCATGGCGTTGGAAATGAATTCGGAAAGTTAGGCGGCGCGGTGCCCTTTGACAGGAAAAACAGGGATGGCTTGCGGGTTGTTCCAGAGTCTTTTCGCATGTCCCGCACGTTTTTGCGCGGCCTTTGAAAAAGGGCCGGGGAAGCATGGGGTTGTCTTGTGCGATGCGGGCTGGCATGCTGCCGAGTGTGTTTTTTCGTGTCTTCCGCTTTGTGAAGGTGCTCGGCGACCGTCTTGTGGACCTGACGACGGACGTGATTTATGACCGCGCCGGGATGACGCCGGGGGTTCGCGCCTACGCGGCTTTTTTGAGTGCCTTGTCCATGTTGTTTGAGGCGGTCGTCCGGCTGCGTGTTTTTCTCTATGACAAGCGTTTTTTGCGCGACACGCCGCTTGGCTGCAAAGTTGTCGTCGTGGGCAACTTGACTGTTGGCGGCACGGGGAAGACGCCGGTCACCGAAAAGCTGGCGCGGGTTCTTTCGGAGCGCGGGCGCAAGGTGGCCATCATAAGCCGGGGCTACAAGAGCCGCTCGCCCTCGTCGGCCTCGCGTTTTGTCGCTTGGGTGACGCATCAGGGCAGGCCGGCGCCGCGCATCGTCTCTGACGGGAAACGGCTGTTGCTTGAGTCCGCCGAGGCGGGGGATGAGCCTTACATGCTTGCCCGCAACCTCCTGCCCCTTGGCGTCACGGTCATTGTTCACCGCGATCGCGTCGAGGCTGGCGCGTTCGCCATCTCCCGTTTTGCGTGCGACACCATCCTGCTTGACGATGGCTTGCAGTACCTTCCCCTGCGCGGCCAGATCAACCTGCTGCTCGTGGATTCCACAAATCCCTTTGGCAACAGGCGTCTTTTGCCCCGCGGCATCCTGCGCGAGCCGGTGCGCAATCTTGCGCGCGGCACCACCATTTTTCTCACAAAATCAAACGGGCGGCCCGACCCGGATTTGCTTGGCACGCTTCATGCCGCGAATCCTCTCGCGGAGATTGTCGAGTGCGCCCACGTGCCGCGCTCGCTTTGCACGCCGGATGGGATGGTGACGCTTCCGCTCGACTACCTTGAGGGCCGCCGTGTGATGACTTTCAGCGGCATCGCAACCCCGGAGAAATTCGAGGACTTTGTGCGCGACCACGGTGGAAAAATCCTCAACAAGAGGCGTTTCCGCGACCACCATCATTTCACGCCGGATGAGATGGAGGATGTGTTCGACGATGCTGTGGCGAGCGATGCCGAATTTGTCGTCACAACGGAGAAGGATGTCGTGCGCCTTGATGCGGACAGAAAATGGAAGCTTCCGCTGTATTACCTGCGGCTTGAAATCGACATTCTTTCCGGCGCGGACGCCTTTGATCGCACGATCCGCCGCATCTGCGAGGGGCCGGTTGCGGATGCGGGGTTGGTTTGACGGGCTTGGGCGCGCGATTTTCCCCGCGTCGGGGTATTAGTGCGGATTGTTGCCCTGGAGGGTTTCCGGGGCGGACGCGGGGCCGTTGGTCTTGTGGTAGCGCCCCGAGGCGTTGTCTTTCTCGTAACGGGCAAAACCGAGCCGGGAAAGGGCGGCGGTGTCACGGAGTGTGGCGCGAATGGCGCGCTCGGAGTGGCGCCCCGCGAGGCTGAAGGAGTTGGGGACGCGGCGGACGGGCTGGCCTGTGAGAGGGTGGGTGAGCAGGGGGGGGGCGGCGGCGGGCTGTTCGACCTCAAACAGCTCACCGCCCGTGCCGTCCGGGTTGATGATTTGGTAGGTGTGGGTCATTTGGGGGATGTTTGGCGGATAAAAAAACGTGGCATGCACCGCCATTTGCCCGTCGCGGCCATGCCGCCGCAGTCACGAAATTCAGCCACAGCCCGGGAAACGGCGGGGGAGGGGATGCCGGCCCCGCCTTGGGGCAGGGCCGACGGAGCGCGTTTCCTTACTTCTTGGGGCGGGCGTACTTGGGGACGCCCTGGGCCTTGGCTCGTGCACGCAGGCGCAGACCGTTGAGGCGGATGAAGCCCGTGGCGTCGCTTTGGTTGTACCAACTTTGGGTGCCCTCCATCGAGGCAATGGCGTCGTCGTAGAGGGAATATGGGGATTTGCGTCCGCAGGTGATGATGTTTCCCTTATAGAGTTTCAGGCGAACGGTGCCCGAGACGAACTCCTGGCTTTTGTCAATGAAGGCCTGGAGGCATTCGCGCTCCGGCGCAAACCAGAAGCCATTGTAGACAAGCTCGGCGTACTTGGGCGTCAGGCTGTCGCGCAGGTGCTGGAGGTCGCGATCCAGCGTGAGGGTTTCGACCTGGCGGTGGGCGTGAAGGAGAATGGAGCCGCCGGGGGTTTCGTAGACGCCGCGGCTTTTCATGCCAACGAAACGGTTTTCCACGATGTCAACACGTCCGATGCCATGTTTTCCGCCGAGGCGGTTCAGGGTTTTCATGACCTCGCCCGGGGTGAGTTTTTTTCCGTTCACAGCGACGCAATCGCCCTTCTCGAACTCGAGTTCGACATATTCGGGTTTGTCCGGGGCATCCTCGGGGGAGACGGAGAGTTTGAACATGTTTTTGTTGGCGGCGACGGTGGGGTCGAACCAGGGATCCTCAAGGATGCCGGCCTCGTAGGAAATATGAAGGAGGTTGCGGTCCATCGAATAAGGTTTTTTCAGGGAGGCTTCGACGGGGATCTTGTGGGCCTGGCAGTAAGCGATCATCTCGGCGCGCCCTGGGAATGCCTCGCGGAACGCCTCGATTTTCCATGGCGCGATGATTTGGAGGTTGGGGGCGAGCGCCATGTAGGAAAGCTCGAAGCGGCATTGGTCGTTTCCCTTGCCTGTCGCGCCGTGCGCCACGGTGTCGGCGCGCTCTTTGCGGGCGATTTCCACCTGTGCCTTGGCGATCAGGGGGCGGGCGATGGAGGTCCCAAGGTAATACTGGCCCTCGTAAATGGCGTTGGCGCGCACCATGGGAAAAATGTAGTCGCGGGCAAATTCCTCCACGAGGTCGAGCGTGTGGTGCTTGCTGGCGCCCGTGGCTTTTGCCTTCTTGTCGAGGCCCTTCAATTCCTCCTCCTGCCCGATGTCGGCGGCGAAGGTGATGATGTCGGCGTCGTAGGTTTCCTTGAGCCATTTGACGATCACGGAGGTATCGAGACCTCCTGAGTACGCGAGGATGATTTTCATGGTGCTATGGGTTTGTGGATTGTGTGGAAGGCTGGGGCGGGGGAGGGCGGCTTATTCCACGTTCACGTTCACAGCGCCCCCGGCCTGCTTGGTGTAGTAACGGAGGTAGGCGCGATCCCCGCCATTCGTGTAATATTGTATGACCTTGATGCCGATGTAGTTGATCACCGCCCCAAGGATCGGCGTTTCGGATTCAAGCAGGCGCGCGACGTTGGAGCGGATGACGCGTTTCTTGACGGTGTTGAAACGGACCACGTAGATGACACCGTCCGCGAAGTGCAGAAGGTTGAGCGCATCGCTCACGGCTCCGATGGGAGGGGAGTCGAGGATGACTCGATCATAACAGGTCTTGAGAGTCATGATCATCTCCGTGAATTTCTTGTTGACAAGGAGTTGCGTCGGATTGGAGCAGGAGGCCCCGACGGCGAGCACGTCCATGTTGCGGGCGACGTTGTAGTGGATGGCGTCCTCAAGGGCGATTTCACCCTGAAGATAGCGGGTGATGCCGAGGTCGTCCTGGATGCCGAGCGTCTTGCCGATGACGGGGAGGCGAAGGTCGGCGTCAATGATGAGAACCCGTTCGCCCTGCTGCGCATAGGTCAATGCCAGGTTTGTGGCCACGAACGACTTGCCTTCGGAGGGCGATGTGCTGGTGACAAGCAGCAACTTGGCCTTGCGCGCCGTCTTGTTGAGGCGGAGCGAGGAATAGACGCTCCGAAAGGCTTCGACGATGGGCCGGTCTTTGTTGTCCTCCACGAGGCGCGCTTTTTTGGCGGAGCTGGAGCGGCGGGCGACGGGGAGCACGCCCAGAAGCGGGAGGCGCAGGTAGCCCTCGATGTCGGCGGCGGACTTCACGCGGTCGTCAAAGAATGCGAGCATGAAGATTATCGCGAGGCCGATCGCGGTGCCGGTGAACACGCCGATGACGGCGTGGCGGGAATAATTTTTATTGATCGGTTTTTGCTGGATGAGGAAGGAGCGGTCGATCATGTCAATCGCCGGGAGCAGGCCGCCCTGGAGCCGGATTTCCTCGGCGTTGAGGGCGGCTTCCATGTTGTCGCGGTTGCGCGTCCGGTCGTTGATGGCGCGGTTCAGCTCGTTGAGCTTGTTCCGGTCCTCGGAGAGGGCGAGCATCTCCTTTTGTTTCTCATCCAGCGCGGCCCTCGCGAGTTCGAGGCTGTTTTTCATCGTCTGGAAACGCTCGGTGAATTTTTCGATTTCCTCGTTGATGGCGAGGTTGAGCTGGACGTTTGTCTCCTCTATCCGCTTTTCCAGATCCACGACGATTTGATGTTTTGGCCCGTAGGTCAGTTTCGCGATTTTCAACTGGATTTCATGATCGCGAAGCACGCTGTCATAGCGGGAGACGTTGCCCGCGTTGGCGATGACGGGGAGTTTTGTGAGCTTGTCCTTCCGGGCGCGAAGCTCCTCCAGCTGTTTCATCAGGCGGTCGGTTTCCTTGAAGGCGCGCTCCTCGTTCATCACGGTTGCGCGGCGCTGCTGGAGGTCGCCCATGAGCAGGTTCTGGGCGTCTATCTCGAACAATTTTGGGTTGTTGTTCAGCATGGCGTCCTTCTTCTTCTGGAATTCCTCGAGTTCCTTTTCGATGGACTGGACTTTCATGCGGGAGACCTCAAGCAACGGCACCATGACCTGGAGGCGCTTTTCCTCGTTTGCCTCGCGGATCTGCTCGGCGAACCGCTCGGACATCAGGAGCGCGACCTCGCGTATGGGGTGGACGTAGTTCACAATCACAATGAGGGTGCCGTTTTGCTGCCGGATGCTGCGGCAATTCTCCAGAATGTCCTCCTCGCGGAGCGGGCCGGTGAAAATGTTTCCGGCCTGGTAGGGTTCCATGACCTTTGCGCGCATCTCGGGCGAGAGGCTTTTGGCGACGCGCTGGATGATGGAGTTGCTTCGCATCATCTCAAGCTGGGTGCCGAGGTCGTCCCCTGAATAAACGGATTCGGTGTCGGAGGTTTGGGAAACGATTTTCGCGGTCGGGGCCTGGCGGTAGAGGCGGAGTTTTGTGCCCGCCATGAACTCATCGGTCTTGTTGGCGGTGTAAACAAGCGAGCTTGTGGTGCAGATGAAGATGGCGAGGAGGAGATACCAGAAGCGTTCGCGGATCATCAGCAGATAATCGCGGATGGTCAGTGTCGGCGTCTCGCCATTCTCGTTCTTTTCCTGGTTTCCGTATCCGCCTCCGTAGCCGTATCCGTATTTGCCGCCGCCATAACCATAGTTCTGGCCGTAGCCGTAAGTGTAGCCGTTATGCCCGTAGCCGTAGGCATCGGGCGGGGCGCCATAACCGTAACCATAACCGTAACCATAACCAGGGCCGTAACCCTCGTTCTGTACGACGTTTTCCCCGCGCGGAGTGCTTTTTTCGTCCGACATATTCTGTTTTTTATGCTGTTTTTTATGAGGAGACCGGAGCGTGGCGTCAGAACCAATCCTCCTCTATGTGGATGAGGTCGTTTTCGGCCAGCGGGAAGTCGTCGTCATTGTCGTAAAGGATGCGCTTGTAGTTGATGTGGTACTGCTTCCTGACGGTCTTTTGCACGCCGTCGACGGTCTGTGTCTCGTCACGCGTCAACATGATGCTGCGGGGGTTGCCTCGCGGGGAAATGCCGCCGGCGGTCCGGATGGCCTTTGCGAAGGTGATCCCCTCGGTCGGGGCGAATTCGACGGGACGGGTGCCCGAGCTGGACATTCCCGAGATGTAAATCAGGCGGGGTTTGTAGGCGATGACGGTGATGTTGAAGTGGGGTTTCACGAAGTAGCCCGCGTCCTCATAGGTCTTCGCCAGCAATTCCTTTATCTCGTGGATCGTTTTTCCCGTGACTTTCACCCGGTTGACATAGGCGAGGTCCAACTCGCCTTCCTGGGAAATTGTCTGCTGGATGTCGACTTTCATATCCTCCAGGCAGCGGATGGAGAGCGTGTCCCCGACGCGCACCCGGTAGTTGGCATCAGAAAGATCCTCCTTGGGCGGGGGCGGGGGGTGGCCGGCGTTTCGCCCTCCCAGATGGATGATGCATCCTCCGAGGAGGATGCCGCAAAGAAACATGCAGAGGCCGGTGCCAAAGGATTTCATTTCAAGAGGGTTTCGGTGGGACTGACGCGGGAATGTATGGACGGGGGGCGGGGGAACTTAGTAGCGGAGGCCGATGGTGAATGAGACGATGTTGGAGTGAAAATTGCGGATGCGGTTGGAGTCGTCCGCAAGAAACCTGTAGCCGATGGAGGTGGTGACTGTGCTGTGGAGCGTGGGAACATAGGTGGAGTAACTGAGGATCGTGCCCATGCTGTAGAGATTGTCGCGCCGGTCGGCGATGCCCTTGTAGTCGAATTCCTGCAAACGGTATTCCAGATAGGTTGACCAATAATAAATGCTCTTCACGACGGTCGCTATGTTGAGCCGGACGTTTGTGGTGGTGATGGCTTGGGCGCGCCCGCCAGTCTCAAAATTGCGCCCTGAGGAAAGCGAGAGGCGAAGATTCTGGCGGACCTGCCAGTCGAGCGCGAAGTTGTAGCCTATCGTCCCGTAGCTGTAGTCGCCGTTTTTCTTGTCCTGGTCGTTCGGGTCGGAGGACGTGAACCAACGGTCGTTGAATTCGCGCAGGGTGTAGCCGATGTTGGTGCGCAGCGTAAGTTTCGTGGAGAATGGCACGGGGCCGATGAATGAGAGGCCGGCATAATAGGAGGTGGTGTTGCCGGGGCTGCTATCGGTCCTCTTCTGGATATTGTTTTGCTCGATGTCCGTGTGGCTGTAGTTCCCAACCAACCCCAATTGATAGGACGCAAGGCTGTAGTGGAGGGACAACGGGACGGAGAACGTCTGCGAATCGTTGTAGCGATTCTTCATGGAGGCAAAATGGTCGTAATTCCAGTCAAGCCCGATACTCCCATTGAGTTTGCTTGAAATCATGTAGCGGGCATTCGCGGCGATGGAGTAAATGTCGCGTCTGATGAGGGACTCCTCGCTCACCCAGTTGCCTAGCGAGTCATAGCCGCCGTAGGTGTTGTCGTTCTGGGCGATTTGCCGAAACCCGGCGTCAATGCTCATCCGCAGGCGGCTCCCCTGTCCCTCCCCGCCCTCCGCGGCGCCCGTGAGGGCCTTGGGCTCAAAGGTGTAGTTCAGCGAGGCGGCCGCGTATTGCGAGTCCAGCTCAAAGTGGTCAAGGTGGTTGACAAACGACTCCCAGAAATTCGCCGTGAAGCGGTTCACGGAATCGTGCGTCAGGGAGACGTTTGGCGTGATGGAGGAGTAGAGGTCGCTTGTCCGGCTGTATGAGGAATAAATATTGTCCGAGTATATCACGTTGGCGTCGACACCGAGATTGAGGTACGTGTCGTCGCCGAGCCTGACGCCCGCGTTAAGCCCGACCGCTGTGGCAACAAACAGGGCCGGCACAGACGCGCCCCGCAAAAAATTCGTTAATCGCATGTGTGAAACCAAGGCTATTTGTGAATTTATCTGTTTCGGGCACTCCGGGTGTCGCTCCGGCACTTGGAAGAAGACAATCCTCCGCTTTGCGGGGACGTGTGTGTTCAAGTGTTGCGTGGTTTCAACCTCAAAAGGCGGGACAGGCGCCAAAAACAAGAGCCAGGCCGTCCTTGGAAATTTTTGGACGCCGGGATTCGAATTCACGGGCGGGGCGGGTGCGACCTTCGTGCCGGAGGAGGCGAGGGGGTCCGCGGCGTCCGTTTTCAGGGGAGGGTCTCCGCCGGCAGGCATCCGGATCCGCTTTTTAATTCCAGCGCAATTTGTTGCGCAGCAACGAGAAATGGGAAAAACCGGGGGGGTGAAGCAGCGTCAGCTTTGTCCGTGCCACGCGGACTTGCAGGGCAAGCGAGCTGGCGCTGCCCACCAGTGTCTCGACACCGTCCACGGCCACGCGCAGCTCCAAGGCCCCGCACCCGAGGATCTGGCATGGCTTGTCCTTGAAATTTGTCCTTAGCGCGAGGCTGGCGGGGAAGACGATGGAGCGGTTGGAGAGGGAGTGCGGGCAGATGGGTGTCAGGGTGAAGACCTCGGCGGTCGGTTCCAGCAGGGGGCCACCCGCGGAGAGATTGTAGGCGGTGGAGCCGGTTGGCGTGGCGAAAATCAGCCCGTCACAGAGGAATGAGTTCACGAACTCATTGTCCGAGCTTACGCAAAAGTAGGCCATGTGGGTGCGGGAGTGCGTCTGCACCACGATGTCGTTGAGCGCCACGCGCCATTGGGAGCCGCCGTCAAAGGAGCATTCCAGCAACAGGCGTTTGGAGACCTGGTATTCGCCGCGAAGCACGGCGAGCAGGCTTTGGGTGGCGTCATCAGACGGGTGGTTTGCCAGGAAGCCGAGCTTGCCGCGATTGATCCCGAAAATGGGGACATCGTGCGCGGCCGCCTCCTGCACCACGCCCAGCAATGTGCCGTCGCCGCCCAAGGTCGCGCAGGCATCGCATCCGGCCAGCGCCCCCCTCTTGAGCGGGTAATCCTGCGGGAGCAGAACCTCCATGCCGGCCTCGCGCGCCACTTGAGCAAGCTCGTGGGCGAGCGCCTTCAGCTTCAGCCGCCCATTGTTGGTCACGATGGCAATTTTCCGGATTTTCCGCATTTGCGCATTGGACATCAAAACCCCTTGTTATCAAATGCGAATCGTCGGGGCGTGCGCGGGTCGCCGCGCCCCGCCGGTTTCCCTTGTCCGAACGTGTTTCTCCGCATGCCTGTCCTGAACACCAGCACCCTTTGGGGGCGCGTTTTTGCCCGGGCGCTTGCCCGGTTTACCGCCATGGAAAACCCGGACGCCGCCGGGAGCGGCGCCCCCGTGCTGCACGCCTTCATCTCGCCAGGCTCGCGTTCCACCCCCCTCGCCGCCGCGCTTGCCGCCGAGCCGTCCATTTGCTCCACCCCGGTGCTCGACGAGCGCACCGCCGCCTTTCTCGCCCTTGGCGCCGCCCGCCGCCGCACCCCGGCGCTTGCCGTCTGCACATCCGGCACCGCCGCCGCCAATTACCTGCCCGCCATCGTGGAGGCCTGGCATTCGCAGGCGCCGCTCCTCGTCGCAACCGCCGACCGCCCGCCGTCCCTGCGTGGGCGTGGCGCCGGGCAGACCATCGTGCAAAACGGCCTTTACGGGGTGCACACGGTTTTTACCGCCGAGGCGCCGCTCCCTTCCGTCGCGCCGGATGCCGTGGCGCGATGGGTTTCCCTGCTCCACGATGCCTGGCTTGCCGCGATGGGGCGCGCGTCCGGGTGCGCGGCCTCCGGCCCGGCCCACATAAACATCCCGTTCGAGGAACCCCTTGCCCCCGTTTCCGCCGAGCCAGGTTTCGCGATCCCGGGGGAAACCAGGGCTTTTTTGGAGGATCTTTCGCGGGAGGACGCCCTGCCTGCCTGCCTTGCCGGCCTTGCGCACCCCGCGGCGCCGCCTTTGCGTCCGGCCGGCGAGATCCTGGAATGGGCGAAAAAACACGCCCGTGGCGTCATCGTCGCCGGCGCGCCGGTCGCTCCTCGCGGGCAGGCCGCCGAGGCGCGCGCGGCGATCGCCCTTGCGCGGAGCCTTGGCTGGCCGCTCCTCGCCGATGTTCTCCACCCCGCCCGCCATCGCGCGTCCCCGGGTGCCCCGGTTGTTGCCGCGTATGACACGTTTTTGCGCATTCCCGAAGCCGCCCGCTCCCTTTGCCCGTCCGCCGTCATCCAGCTTGGGCAGCTTCCAACCAGCCGGGTCCTCCGGCAATGGCTTGCCGACGCCCGCGCCCCCACGCTTCAAATCTCCCCGGCGGGGCGCGACTTCAACCCCCTCCATTCCGGGCACACGATCCTTCCGCACTCGATGGCGGATTACGTGCCATGCGCGGCGCCGGAATCCCGCGGCGGGGAGTGGCTCGCCGGCTGGCTTGGGCATGAGCGGGCCGCCGCCGGCCGGCTCGCCGATTTTTGCGCGACCGCGCCCGCCGGGCCGCCTTTTGAGGGGGCCGTGTTTGATCTCGCGGCGCGAATCCTTCCCGATGACGCCATCGTCTTTCTTGCCAATTCCATGTGCGTGCGCGACGCCGAGTGTTTCTGGCCGGCCGCCGCGACGCGCCGGCGCATTGCCTGCAACCGCGGGGTCAATGGCATCGATGGGACGCTTGGCACCGCCATCGGCCTGGCGTTTTCCTCCGCCGCAGCCGCCGCCTGTGCCGGGGGTGCCCGGCCGCGCCCCGTCTTTCTGTTTTCCGGCGATCTGGCCTTTCTTCACGACTCCAATGCGCTGGCCTGCGCGCGGCATCTTCCGCTTGGGGCCAGCCTGACGGTTTTCCTGCTCAACAATTGCGGCGGCGGCATTTTCGACACCCTTCCCGTCTCCCGCGAAAACCCGCATTTCGAGCGTTTTTGGGGAACCCCGCAGCATGTCGATTTCCAGCATCTCTGCGCCGCGCACGGCGTCCCGTGGGTTTTGCTGGAGGATCTTGCGTCCTTTTCTGCCGTCCTCGCGGGCGTGCCCCCGCCTCCGGGTTTGCGTGTTTTTGAGCTGCGGACCTCCCGGAAACTCTCGGCCGGGTTGCGACGCGGCGTCCAATGACGGCGGCGGCGGGCGAAAAAAGAGCGGCTATTCCCGGGGGCATTCCTCCCCGGGGGGATCTTTTTTGGACGGGGATTTTCTTTCAAAGAACCAGGGGATGAAGAAGACGTCGGAGGCGGTTTTCCCGAAATCCGGGTCGTCGAGAGGCCCCTCCTCGCCGAATGCGAGGGAAAGGAATGGGTCGGATTTCTCGGCCGTTCCCGTGGCGAACGACACCTCCTCCCACTCGTCCTGCGCGGCCTTGGCGGGGGATTGCGTGGATTTTTCCTTGTGCAGGGTGATGGCGTAGGCGGCGGAGGATCGCGGGGCGAATGGCAGCGGACTTTGGAGTCCTTTGGCGTAGAGGGTGATGTAGCGGGCGAGGTGCCCGGCGGCGTCCCCGGGTGGCATGTCGGGGACGGTGATGCTTGGCACGGGAGTCTCGCTGGATTTTCCGCCGGAGGGCTCGCGCTCGTCGCGGAAGACGTTGTGGCGCCCGCGGGTGTCCCCGGCGGCCCTGGCGGCGGCGGCGCGCAGCAGCGTCCCTAGGCGCGCGAGCGGGCGGTCCGTGGAATACCGGAAGTCCAGCGGCACTTCCCCGATCGCCGGGAGGGTGTGCGTGAGGATTGTCACGGAGTCGCCGATGCGGAGTTCGAGTTTGTGCGTCAACGGTGGCGCGGAGTGGCGCGCCTTCTGGTTTTTTCGGAGGATTTCGATGAGCGGGGCGCCCCGCTCCGGCTCGAATGAGCGCCAAAGAAACCGGCTGATCCGGGCTTCCTGCTCCTCAAACCAGTGCCTCCCGCGCTGGCCGAGCGGGAGGGCGCCGGTTTCGAGGAGGCGATGGTGGAGATCCTCGATGGAATCGCCGTCGCGGAGCGCGGAGATGATGGCCTCGTTGACGGCGTGCCTCTCAAGGGCGTTGGAATCGAAAATCTCAACGGGCGACGGATCGGCCTCGTCGCGCCAGCGCATTGGCGCGCCGTGGGTTTTTCGAAAGAAGGCCCTGGCCGGGCTTTTGAAGAAGTGGATCAGCTCCTCGATGTCCAGCCGCGCCGGCGGTCGTGGCGCGGGCCGGGATTCGCAGGCCCCGGCGCCCGCCTCCTGGCGCGTGGCGAAGGCCTTTGCGAGGCGCAGCGCCCCGCCCGAGTAGCTGAAGCGCGGCGAGCGCGGATTGCCGGTGAAATAGGAGGCGTCGTGGGCGTCGGGCGCATGGTGGGTGGAGGGAAGGGCGTCGGGCGCCCCGAGGGCGTCCCGAAGCTCGGACAAAAGCACGGATGCCGGGCTGCCGCCCTCCGTGGAAAGGCCCGAGTGGCTGACATAGAGGCGGTCGCGCGCGCAGCAGACGGCCTCGAGGAAGGCCATGCGGCCGTCCAGCCTGCGCGAGGGGTCGCCGATGCGGCGGTGGATACGCAAAATGTCATAGGCGGCCCGGTTGTCTGATGGCGGGAACACGCCGTCGTCCATGCCGAGCAGGCACTGGACGCGCCGGGGCGTGCTGGAGCCGGGGCGCAGCGGGCAGAAAAGCACGGCATCGCGGGTGGCGGGGGTGTTCCGTGCGGGCGCGATGAGGTGCCCGGCGAGGATCTCGCGGATGATGTCGCACGGGATTGGCGTCGCGACGCCGGCGGCCTCGATGTTCATGGCAAAGGTCCCGAGGGTGTCGCGTATGTTGCGCAGCTCGGCGCGGGTGGTGTCATCCGGGGCGGCGAGGAATTGCTCGAGCGCCTCCTGCAGCAGCCCGTGCCAGACGGCGGGCGGGTGCGTCCCGGCGCAGCGGCCGGCAAGGTCGCCGAGGGCGCGGGTGAACCGCGCGAGGGACCCCAGCAGCGTGGCATCCTCGCCCTCGACAATGTCGCACGGCGCGGGCAGGCGCGCGCACGGGATGGCGTCGCCGCCCGCCTCCATCGCCCTCGCGCCCGCGGCCCCGGTTGCGTAGCCGAGCAGCAGGCGGTCGATGCCGCGCTGCCAGGAGGCGTGGCCATGGAACGGCTGCCCGGCCTTGGAGGCCTGGCGCTGGTGTTCCCCGTCCCGCCCCCAGTGGATTGCGGCGGCGGTTGCCCATGCGGCCAGCTCCGGGAGCCGGGATTCCGGGATGGCAAAGCGTTCGCGAACGGGCGGGCTTCGGAGCAGGTCGAGCACCTCCGGCGCGTCAAAGCGGCCGTTGGCGACTTCCAGCAATTTCAAAAAGCAGCCCTCCGCCCCGCCTTCGCCGGAGCGGGCGCCGGCGACAAGAAACGGTATGGAGCCAGGGTCCCCGGGGGCGCCGTTCCCGAAGACGGCCTGGATGGGCGCGGCCCAGTTTTCCATGTCGGGGACCTGGACTTGCACGTCGCGCGGGAGCATCCCCTCCTCGGAAAACCAGCGCAGGAGGTGGTCGCGCAGCACTTGCAGCTCGCGCAGGGGGTCGTGGCAGTTGTGCGCCTGGAGGCTGCGCAGGGCGGGGGGGCGTCCGGGTTCCAGCGTCCCGGCGGGGGGCAGGGCGTCGTTTTCCACGGCGGACCTTGCGCCGATGGGGCGGTTTTCGAGGATGGCGGCCTGCAGGCTGTGGAGCGCGGTGTCCGGGGGCGGGGTTTCAAAATGGTCCTCGATCTGCCCGTTTGTACGGTCGAGCAGCTCGACCAGGAATTCGCGGTTGGCCCGTCCCTGCCAGCCAAGGAACATGTTCCCGGGGGAGAAGGTGTCCGCCTCGCCGGGATCCTCGCGGCCTTGGAGCGGGCCGGCGTCGCGGGGGGGCAGGGCGCCGGTGTCAAACCAGTTGTCCGAGGAGGGGTTGAGGATGAAGAACTCCACCGGGATGATTCTGGCGAGTCTTGTGAAAAAGTGCGCGTAGACGCGCGGGAGGCGCGAGACGCCGAAGACGTGGACGCGGCGCGGCGCCGGCGCCGGCGAGGCGTTGGCGAAGGCCCAGGCATCGTCCATGCGCCGGAAGGCCTCGAGGTAGGTTTTCGCGCGCCACGCGCCGCGGGTCAGCGCGCGCCAGAGCATGGGCTGCCATGCCAGCAGGCGGTCGTCCCGGATTTCCTTCGCGCCGCCCTCCTCCCAGTCCATCAGCATTTGGGGCCGGAACACCGTGTAGTTGTCAAACAGGACAGCGAGGCGCCTGGAAAGGTTGAAGCAGCGCAGATCGCCTCCGTCGATGCTGGCGCGCAGCGGGTCGTATTCGGCACGCGCGCCTTCCTCCCCGCGGAGCAGGTCGAAAATGCGCCATGTCATCGCGCCACGGCCGAACGGGTGGCTTTCGGCGCTGCGCGCGGCATCCGGCCGGGCGCCTTGGGCGGGAGGCTCAACGAGCCGGTGCAGCCAGTCGTTGATGAAGACATGGACGAGCGGGAAGTCCCAGTTTGCGAACGCGCGCGGGCCGCGGGTTTTCTCGGAGAGAAATCGTTGCCGAAGCCAGCCTTTGAAGAAGGGGTTGGGCACCAGGACACAGGGCCGCAGGGTGAAAATCTCCTCAGGGCTTTCCGCCTTTCCGGCGAGAATTTCCCCGAACATCAAGTCGGCAAGCGTCTCCAGCCTGTTACTCCAGCATACGCGCAGCATGCCGGCCAGAATGGGGTCTCAGACTTTTGCAGGCCAGCGCTTATGGGCGTGGGTTCATGGGGGCGTGGCGGAGGCGTTTTCTTCTCCCGCCATCCGGGGCGTCAAAGGGCATGCGGGGCGCCCGTGTCCCGGCGTTGGCGGACGGTCTTCCGGGCGGACGTTGCTGGCGGGAAACGGGGACGCGCTTTGCCGGATGCGGGGGTTCCTTTGCTGCGATGAGAGGGGACGGATTGAAAATTTGAAAAACGTATTTTTATCTTTTTTGGAGAGAGAGGGTTGTTTTGCCGCGTGGAATTATCCGGAAGTTTGTTGTTTTTCATGATGTTTTGACGTTTTCGCGGGGTGCGGGGTGGGAAACGGGATTTTTACAACGGGAATTTCGTGCTTGAAGTCATGGGGATGGGCGGTTCGCTCGGGGACGGCTTTTGAGTGTCTTGATCTTGGAAATTCCCTTGGTGCGCCCCTTTTTCAGTTTGAGTCTTCCGCCTCCTTTCGGGGAGAGTGGCCCTTGGATGGTGCGTACTCGGTGACTCCGGTCGCCCCTGAAAAGTTTGGAACATGAAGCAGATCGCCCAGTTTGTCCTCGCATTCTTCAAAATCACGGTTTCGAAGGGAATGGTGTGCGCGGACCCGCAGGCAGCCTGCGACCATGCCGCGCTCCTTGCGGACTCCGGGCGGTTCCGCCGGGCGCGCATGCTTCTGACGTCCGTCATCTCCGCCCCGGACACCCCGGTGCACGTCCGTGTCCGCGCCTTGCGCATGCGCGCCTCGATCCACATGCGCCGCCAGGCGACTTTGCCCAATGCCCTGAGCGATCTTGCCGCCATTCTTGAGCTGCCCGACATCGAGGGGCCGGCGCGCGCCGAGATGCTTCTTTTGCGCGCCCGCGTGCTGGAGCGCATGGAGAACCTCTCGTCCGCCATCGAGTCCTGCTCCGCCGTGATCCACATGGAGGCGGCCACGCCGGAGCAGATCCTCTCCGGGTATGGCGCCCGCGCGTTGTTGCGCCGGCTTTCCGGGGACAACGAGGGGGCGCTCTCCGACTATGCCGCCATCCTCTCCCTGCCCCAGCCTCCCCCCCATGAGAAGGCCCTGGCGCTCAACAACCGCCATGTCATCCACCAGGAGCTTGGCGAGACGCAGGCGGCGATCGCGGATCTTTCCGATCTCATCGGGATGCCGGACATCGCCCCGGAGGTGCGGGTGCTCTCGCTGCTTTACCGGGGGCAGCTTTTTGAGGCCGACAGGCTGCTCCGGCTGGCTGTCGCCGACTACTCCGCCGCGCTCATGATTCCCGAGATTCCCGCCGCATTGCGGCGCGAGGCCTTCGCCCTGCGCGCCTCCGTTTTCCGCCGGACGGGGTGCGGGCGCCGGGCCAGCGCGGACGAGGGTTTCCTTTTCGCGACCTCCGGCCTTTGGAGAAACATCCGCGTGGGCGCCGTCGCGTTCGCCATCCTTTCGATCCCCTTTCTTTGGTTCCTTGAGAGGACGGAGCGCTCCTTTTCCGCCAGGTTCAGGGAGGGCGTGGCCCAGGCCGAGGCGGGGGAGTATGCCAGCGCCTTCGAGACCTTCGGGGAGGTCATCGGATCGCCCGATGCGGATGACGAGACCAAGACGCGCGCCCATCTTGAGCGCGGGCGTCTTTACCAGAAAACCGGGCGCCACCGCCAGATGCTCGCCGATTTCGCCGCGGCCATGCAGCGGCCCGGCGTCTCCCCGCGCGTCAAGGTCGAGGCGTTGCTCAACCAAGGCTTTTACAACCGGGAGCGTTCCGACTGGAAGGCGGCCATCGCGGATTTCTCCAAGGCGGCCGACTTTGCCTCCGGGGCCGATCTTGCGGCGCTGCGGGGCATGGCCATCTTTGCGCGGGCCGAGTGCCATGAGATGGACGGCGCCCACAAGGCCGCCCTCGCCGACTACACCACGCTTGCCAACATGGACGCCATTTCGTCGGCCCAGCGCGCCCTGGTGCTCCTCAACCGGGGCAACAACCACAGGTCGGTCGGCGACCGGGACAAGGCCGCGGCCGACTATGCCGAGGTGCTCAAAATCCAGTCCGCCGCCGTCGGCACGCACATATCGGCCCTTCTCAACCGCGGCCTGCTTCATCTGCAACACGGCGATTCCGCGAAGGCGCTGGAGGCGTTCGACGCCGCGATCGCCGTCCGAGGCTCGGAAAATTCCCCGCTTGCCGACGAGGTGCGCCACCAGCGCGCCTTGGTGCATTTCCGTCTGGGGCAAAACGAGGAGGCCCTTGCCGACCTCGACGAAATTGTCGACACGCCGGGCATCTCCGTCGAGACGCGCCGGCGCGCCCTTGCCCTGCGGCGCGAGATCCATGCCGGCGCCGGCAATGCCCGCGAGGCCGCCGCCGATGCCAGGGAACTTCAATCCTTGCAGCCTGTTTCCCCGCCGCCACCCGCGTCTTGAGCGCCGTTTCCGCCCTGCCTCGCGCCTCCCTTCCGCGTCCCTTTCCATGTCAATCCCACCCAGCATGCCGGAGAAGAACGCCGGGCCGTCCCGCCCGGCGGGAACGCGCCCGCCCGCGCCGCGCCCGCCCGCCCGGGACTGGTTTTGCGTGTTTGTCTACGCGGGCGTGGCCGCCCTTCTGCTTGCGCAGTTCGCCGCCCTTTTGTTTTTCGATTTCGTGTAGGGCGGGGCGCTGCCGGGAGGGGGGGCGCGCCTTCCGCGCTTTCCTTTTTTTGCCCCCGCCGTTTCCTGACCGGCACATCCATGAGACTCCGCGCCACCATCCTGCTCCTTGTCGCAAACCTTGTCACATTTTTCCTCATTTTGAGAATCGAGGGCGGCCGTGAGCACGGGGCGGTCGTCGGCGCGCCGCTGTTCCCCGCCGACATCCGCTCCATTTCCATCGCGGGGCCGGGGGCCTTTCCCTACACCTTGGAGCGCCAGCAGCGCGGCTGGCGTGTCGTGGCGCCGTTCCAATGGGAGGCCGGCCCCGCGGCCGACCACATACTGGAGCAGTTGCGTTTTTTGCGCTCGGACGGCGGGTTCACGGTTGAGGAGGCGAAGGCCAACGGCAGCAGGCTGGGGGATTATGGCCTGGATGCGCCCGCCGCCGTGCTGACCGTGCGCGGGGATGGCGGCGGGAATCCCGTGACCGTGAAGATCGGTGTGACGGGGGCGGATGCCCGCATCAGCCTGCTGACCCCGAACGGGCGGATCCTTCCCTCCAATCGGAAATTTTATGAGACGATCGTCGTGCAGCCCGACACACTCCGCTCCAGCGCGGTGTTTGACATCGAGGCCTTCCAGGTGCGCGGTGTCGCCGTGCGCGTCCCGGCGGAAACCGGAAACCTGGAGCGGCGGATCCTTCTCAAGGGCGGCAGCCTGCCCATCCCCGACTCCCCCGAGACGGAACGCATCTGGCGGTTTGAGGCCCCGTTCAACGGCGAGGCGAGCCTTGTGCTCACCGACGCGGCCATCGCCCGCCTGACGTCCCTGCGCATCCTTCGCTTTCCACAGCGCGCCGCCGGCGACGATGCCGCCGCCCGGGATCCATTCGGTTTCGACGCGCCCCTGCTGCGGATCACCCTGGAGGGGGATGCCCGGGCGCGCACGCTGCTCGTCGGCGCGCGGGACCCGCAGTCATCCCCGCGCTCGCCGGCGCGCTATGCGAGGCTGGATGACAATGCCGCCGTCTTCACCATCCCGGAGGCGGCTGTCGTGGATTGGCGCGAGGCGGACTCCCGTCTTCGCGAGCGCGAGTTTTTCCGCTTTCACCCCGGCCAGCTGGACGAGGTTGCCGTCCACGGGCAGGGCGGTGGCGGGGTTGTCCTGCAACGCCGCCCCAGCGTGGCCGACGACACCCCCGCCGAGGGGGTGGCCGCCGGCGCGGGGGGGCGTGATGCCGGGGATTCCCGGCTTTTCTCCGGTTGGAGTGTCGCGGGGCTGCCGGGCGGGAATGCCGCCGCCATCCTGCCCGCCGACCCCGGCGTGATGCGGAAGCTCATCGGCGAGCTTCGCCATGTCGCCGCCATCCCATTGCTTAGCGGGGACACGCCCCGGGGCATGGAGCGCTATTGCGCGGCGTTTCCCTTCGATTCGCCGACGCCCGCCGATCTTGCCGCCCTTGGTTTTTCAAAGCCCGTCCGGCGCGTCGGGCTGCGTTTCCGCGATGGCTCCAGGAAGACCCTCCTGCTTGCCGCCCCACCGGCCAAAGGCACCCCGTGGCACGCGATGCTTGAGGGCGCCGGGACGGTTTATTCCGTGGACGGCCTCATTGCCGAGACCCTTTCCACCGAACCCGCGGCCTACCGCAACCGCCTTGTGGCACGCCTTGCCGACGGGGGGCGGGTCGCGGGCCTGAGAATCACCGATTTGAAGGATGGGACCGTGCTTCTCGATCTTGCGTCCGCCCCGCCCGATTTGACGTGGGAGGCCGCGCTTGCGAAGCTCCCGGAGCCGGACCGCCCCCATGCCGCCGCCCTCGCCGCCCAGGTCGCCGAGCTTCGCGCCAGGAACTATGTTCCCGGACCGTTCTCCGAGTCGATCCAGCACGGGCACCCGTACTCCCAGGTTCCCGCCGGGTGGCGCTACCGTCTGGATGTCAGCCTGTCCTCGCCCAAGGTGAAAATCATGGAGACCCGCACCCTTTACCTTACCGAGCGCCTTGGCGGCACCCTGCAGATCGCCGGCTCCCCGCTGCACGATTGCGTTTTTGAGGTTGAGCAACCCCTCCTTGACGCCCTTTTCCCGCTCACCCATCTCAAGACGGCCGGCAAGGACGTCCCCAGCGTCGCCCCGCCCGCCGACCTCCCCCTCCCCGGCTCCGGCAGCGCGGGCACCGCGCCACCCGCGCCGGAACGATAGCCCCTCTCGGCGCTTGCCGGGTGGTTCGTTTTCCGTTTCGTCGTGCCGCCAATGCAAGCCCCCAGCAGTAGTACGGATGACACGCGGATCCTCAAGCGCCGGCCGCTCACCGCCCCGGCGATACTCCTTGAGGAGCTTCCGCAATCGAGCGACGCGGTCGGGCGCGTGTGTGACGCGCGCGCCCAGATCGGGGCGATTGTCAACGGCCGCGACGACCGCCTTGTCGTCATCGCCGGCCCGTGCTCCGTGCATGACCCGCATGCCGCCATCGAGTACGCCACCCGCCTGACCGCGCCGGCCGCCCGTTATGCCGACGATCTTCTCATCGTCATGCGCGCCTATTTTGAGAAACCCCGCACCGTGCTGGGTTGGAAGGGGTTTATCAACGACCCGTTCATTGATGACAGCTACCAGATCAACCAGGGCTTGCGCATGGCCCGCTCCCTGCTCCTTGACATCGGGCGTGTCGGCATTCCCGCGGCCACGGAGTTCCTGGACACCATCATCCCGCAGTTTATCGCCGATTTGCTTGGCTATGCCGCCATTGGCGCGCGCACCACGGAAAGCCAGGTGCATCGCGAGCTGGCATCGGGCCTTTCCATGCCTGTTGGCTTCAAGAACGGCACCTCCGGGAACGTCCAGATCGCGGTGGATGCCGTGTGCGCCGCGCGCCATTCCCACTGGTTCCCATCCGTGACAAAGGACGGCGTGGCCTCGATCTTCGAGACGAGTGGCAATGAGGACGCCCATGTCATCCTTCGCGGCGGCTCGCGCACCGGCCCCAATCATGGCAGCGAGCATGTCGCCAGTGCCGCGGCCCTGCTTGCCAAGGCCGGCCTCCCCCAGCGCTTGATTGTGGACTGCTCCCATGGCAACAGCGGCAAGGACCATGCGCGCCAGGCGCATGTCGCCGATGACATTGCCACGCAGGTTGAGAACGGCTCCGGCACCATCGCGGGGGTCATGCTTGAGAGCCATCTTGTCGCCGGGAGGCAGGAGCCTGCCTCCCTCGGGAAACTCCTCTACGGGCAGAGCATCACGGATGCCTGCATCTCCTTTGAGCAGACCCTTCCCATCCTTGAGCGCCTGGCCGCCGCCACCCGCGCCCGGCGTCGCAAGCTGCGCGCCTGAGGCCGCCATGGCCCTCCCGCCCCGGCTTTTTTGCCGCCCGGAATGCCCGCCCCGCGCCCCGGCCGCCTTCGCAGAAAACACTTGCGCGACGGGGTGCCGGCAACATTTTGGCGGCCCTTCAACAACGCCACATGAGCGACATCACCGAAATCACCAAACTGCTTGGCAAGGACGCCGAGAGTCTCCTGAACTTCAAAAACCCGAAGATCTCCAAAGACCTTCTTCACGTTCCCCACAAGGACTGGGTGTATCGTGCTTTTGGCGACTCTGACCGCAGCCCGCGCGTTCTGGCCAGCCTTGAGCGCCTCTATGGCACGGGGCGCCTTGGTGGTTCCGGCTATCTCTCCATTCTTCCCGTGGACCAGGGCATTGAGCACTCCGCCGGCGCCTCCTTTGCCAAGAACAAGGTGTTTTTCGACCCGGAAAACATCATCAAGCTCGCCATCGAAGGCGGTTGCAACGCCGTTTGCTCCACATTCGGGGTTCTTGGCGCGCACGCCCGGAAATACGCGCACAAGATTCCGTTCATGGTGAAGATCAACCACAACCAGCTCCTTTCCTACCCCAATCAGTTTGACGAAGTGCCCTTTGGCACGGTCAAGCAGGCGTCTGACATGGGCGCCGTCGCCATTGGCGCCACCATTTATTTTGGCTCCCCGGAGTCCAACCGCCAGATTCAGGAGGTTTCCAAGCTCTTCGCCGAGGCCCATGAACACGGCCTTGCCACGGTCCTTTGGTGCTACCTGCGCAACTCCGCCTTCAATGACAAGGACGGCAAGAAGGATTACCACGTCTCCGCCGACCTCACAGGGCAGGCCAATCACCTTGGCGTCACCATCCAGGCCGACATCATCAAGCAGAAGCTCCCCGAGAACAACGGCGGCTACACCTATGTCCAGAGCAAGGACAAGAGCTTCGGCAAAATTGACAAGCGCGTCTACAGCGAGTTGACGAGCGAGCACCCGATCGACCTCGCGCGCTATCAGGTTGCCAACTGCTACCTGGGCCGTTTCGGCCTCATCAATTCCGGCGGCGCCTCCGGCGACAACGATTTTGCCGAGGCCGTCCGCACCGCCGTCATCAACAAGCGCGCCGGAGGCCAGGGCCTCATCTCGGGTCGCAAGGCTTTCCAGCGCCTCCCCGATGATGGGGACATCAATGGCGCGATTGACGAGGGCGCCAAGCTCCTGAACGTCATTCAGGACGTTTACAAAGCCAAGGAAATCACCGTGGCGTGATGCGCCCATGGGGGCCGGGCGCCGTCCATTCCGGCGGCGCCACTTCCTGCGGAATCAGCCTTTTGGGCTGGTTCCGCATTGTTTTTATGCAACGGCATCCGCCCATTTTTGCGCTTGGGCGGGCAGGGGGGACATGTCGCAGCGGGGCAGGGGAGGCGGCGGGAAAAAACTGAGGAGCCTGGAAAAAACCTCCCCCTCCTTTCCCTCTCTCCCCCTCCCATTCCCCCGGCCGGGAGTTTTTCCCGATTTCCGCGCCACGGATTTTCTCCGCCGCCATCCCTGTTCTCAAGCCTTCGCCTTCCGCCGCGCCACGAACCGCCGCGCTGTTGCGTTGATCAGCAATGAGAGCAGGAACAGCACGATGCCCACCACAAAAAGCGCGCGATAGTGGATGCTCCCGGACGCCACCTCGCCCATCTCCTGGGCGATGATGCCTGTCATCGTGTGGACAGGCTGCGTGACGACCATCAGCCCTTTGCCAAAATCCGGGATGGCAATGCGGTTTCCGGCGCACAACAGCACGATCATCGTCTCGCCGACAACGCGTCCGAACCCCAGCAGCACGGCGGACAAAATCCCCGACAAGGCGGCCGGGATCACCACCCGGACAATGGTTTGCAGGCGGCTCGCCCCAAGCGCGAAGGAGGCCTCGCGCAGCGCCATGGGCACGTTGTCCAGCGCGTCCTCGGCGAGCGTGAATATCGCGGGGATGGAGACCAGGGCCAGCAGCACGCCCGCCGTCAGCGCGTTCAACCGTTCCGCGGCGGGGAATCCGGGAACCCAGGCCAGCCACTCCGCCTGCGACACGTCGCGCAGAAGGCTCCCCAGCACGGCAATTCCAAAAAAACCCAGCACCACCGACGGGATGGCGGCGATGAACTCAATGGCGGGTTTTATCGCGCGCCGCTCGCGCTCGGACGCGAGTTGGTTGACATACACCGCCGCCGCCAGCGCGAATGGCACCGAAATGGCGAGGGCGATGAACGAGACCAGCAATGAGCCGGCCAGGAGCGGCAGCACGCCATACCAGTCCTGCCAGAAACTTGCCGTGAGCCACTCACGCCCTGTCAGGAATGTCGTGATCCACCCATGCCAGGAGACGGGCGCCTCGGGGTCCCACGCGCCCAGCTCGGCCTCAATCTCCGGCAATGCCGCGGCGCTGGCGGTGGCGGCGCGGCGGAAGCGTTTCATTTGGGGTGCCTGCGCGGGCACGGGGGGCAGGGGGGTGGCGGCAAGCAATTCGGAGAGGCGGCGCGACAGCCCCAGAAGCGCCTCGCGGCAGGCCGGGAGCGAGCGGGTCAGCGATGCCGTCCCGGCCGCGAAATTTACCGGGGTTGTGTCCACGGCGCCGGCCTCATCCTTCTTTCCCGCCGCCAGCAATTGCGCGCGCTGCGCCAGGCGATCCTGCAATGCGAGGTGCGCCGCCTTCACGGCGGAGGCCTCCTCGCCAAGATCGGAGATGAGCGAGCGCACCGGCAATATGGCGTCGGCAAAAGTTTCGGAATAGCGGTCGACCTCCTTGAGCCGCTCCTCGGGCGCCCCGTTTCGCTCGCCTTCGACGCGGATTTCCAGCAGGAGGCGGTTGAGCGCCGAGTGCTCCGTCTCCACCCGCCGCAGGATGTCCACAAATTCCAAGCCGGCCTTTCGATGGATGACGATGCTGTCGTGGTTTTGCGCAAAAAAACCACCGCCTTCCCGGAAGAGGAAAATCACGATGAGCGAGAGCACCACCAAGGCCGTGAGGGCGTTCGCCCCGAAAAACGCGCGGATGCCATTGTCAAACGTCAGCCAGCGCAGCCACCGGCGGCGCGGGGGGCCGCACGAAAATGTCCCTGGCGCGTCGGGCGGTGCGCAAATGGGCGAGATCCCCGGCGGCGCCTCTTTCGCGCACTTCTGGATTTCGGGGCAAAGGGTGCCCGGGCGGGTGGCGCCGGACGGATTCTCCGGAGTTTTGCCAGGCTCGGGTGTTTTTATTTGGGCCGGATTCGGTGGCATTTCGCGCCCAGTCTATCCGGGCGTCATGCCGTCCGTGCGGCGCAAAGGTTACAATCGTGTGAACTCGGGCCGCCGCCGGGGCCTATGCCGCCCTTCGGCCCATCGACTTGCCATCCTTCGCATGAAAGACGCCCTGAGCGTCCATTTCGCCAACGATCTCGGCGTCGCGCAGGCGGAGAATGCGTTGATTCGTCGAACCGCGAAAGCGCAGTTCCTTGCGTTGCGCGAGGATAAACGGACCGTCCACAAGCACATCCACCTCGCGCAAGAGGGGGAGGTTTTTGCCGGAGGCGCGCAATTCCTCAAATGTCGCGCCCGTGTAGCACCAGACATTCCAGTGAAGGTGTTTCCGCGCATAACGGGCAAGCTCCGCGCAGGCGTCGACCTGCAAGAAAGGTTCGCCGCCGGAAAAGGTGACCCCCTGTTGCGCGCGCGCGTGGCTGAACAGGAATTTCAGCATCTCGACACTTTCCTCAAAGCCGCCAAGCAAGTCGTGCGTGCCGGGATTGTGGCAGCCCGGGCAGCGCAAAAGGCAGCCCTGCGTCCAGACGACCGTGCGCAGCCCCTCGCCGTCCAGCATGCTGTCGTACGTAAGTTTTCGCGCGAGTCGGATGGTTTGCATTGCGGCGGGCCTGTGGCGGATTCGCGGGGCAGGCTGGTGAAATCGTTCCAAGTGTCGAGTTTGCAAAAGCCACGAAAATTCCATCCCGCCCAATGAATGTCGGAAATATTTGGCGGACAATGATATGTGGTTTAGGAACAAATTCGGCGGTGTGGCTTTTCGTGGAGATGAGGAGCGCGCTGCGGGGCCGCCCCGCGATTCGCGTTTCGCTGGCGCGCGGCGAATCCTTTTCAGGCGCTTTCCGGAGGTTCCGGCCGCCCATTTCCGGCTTTTCGTTTCTGGCCTGTGCCGTTTGAGTGGCGGCATGCGCATTTCTGTTTTATCGCTTCGCCACTTGGGAAGCCCTTTGTTTTTCGCGATTTGTTTTCTTGTCCTCGCGCCGTTTGCCTGTGGAGGCCTTGTTCCGAACGAACTTCAATGCGAGTTTCAAAACAACCCGGTTGGCGTGGAGGTTCGCCAGCCGCGTCTCTCATGGGGCCTTGCCCCGGATCCATCGCAAAAAAACCAGCGCCAGAACGCGATGCAGGTGCGCATCGGCCCCGCGGCAGACATGGAAAATGCCGCCGGCTCCGCCGTTTGGATTTGGGATTCCGGAAGAATCGAGACCAGTGCCCAGCACTTTGTTCTTCCCGATCCCGCCCCATTTTCCCTGGCCACGGGGGGCGCGTATCAATGGCAGGTGCGTGTCTGGGATCAGGATGGCAAATCCTCCGAATGGTCGCCGGTCGCGCGATGGACATCCGGCGTGTACGAACCCGGACTTTGGGATTCCGCGCAGTGGATCGGCCAGCAGGAGCGTGTGGACACTGGCGACAAAAAAGATGGCCCGACAAAGAAGACTCGCTGGTTCCGGCGGAATTTTGAGCTGCCGGCGGGCGACTTCCTTCCAAGCGGGCAATCGCGGCACTCCCCTGCCGTCCATATCGCAAGTTTCGGTTATCACGAACTTTATGTGAACGGTCGGCGCGTGGATGACACGGTGCTCAACCCGGCTGTCAGTCGCCTCACGCACCGCGTTTACTACCGCACTTACGACATTTCAAAGCTCCTCCGCCCCGGAAAAAACACCGTGGCCGTCTGGCTTGGCCAGGGTTGGGCAGGGTGGGGCAACTGGAGCACCTACGGGCTTTCCTTGGATAGCCCGATCAAACACGGCCCGGCGTTCAAGCTTCTTCTCACCACGAGCGCCGCGACTCAAAAACTCCTCCTGGCTTCGGATGCCTCGTGGAAAACCGCGCCCGCTCCCCTCTCGCAACGCGGACAATGGATGTACAGCGGTTTTGGCGGCGAATCCCTGGATCTTTCCGCGCCCGGTCTTGGCACGCCCGCGCCCCAATCCTCCCATCGCGCCCCGGTGGATCACGAGGGATCCTGGGCCTTTCCCGCCTTTGACGACTCCGCCTGGGCGGCCGCCACGGTCATCAAATCCCCGGAATCGGTGCGCCTGACCGCGCAACCCGTGCAGCCCAATCGCATCGTCCGCGAGCTGCCGGCGCTCAAGGTCGAACCCGTTCCTGGTGAAAAAGATGCGTGGCGCGTTGATTTTGGCGTCAACTTCAACGGCTGGGTGCGTCTCCCCCTGCGCGCCCCGGCGGGGACCCAGGTCACCCTCCATTACAGCGAGCGCCATCTTCCCAAGGCCCCCGCCAAACATCTCGACTCTTTCAACCAGGTGGACCACGTCACCCTCAGTGGCGACCCCGGCCGGGATGTGTTTGAGAATCGCTTTAACTATCACCAATTCAGGTGGTTGACGCTGAAGGGCCTTCCCGAGAAGCCCGATATTTCCCGTTTTCGCGGCCTGCAAATCCGCACCGACTATGCGCCCGCCGCCACCTTTGAATGTTCGGATCCGCTGCTCAACCGCCTCTATAATACCACGCTCCACACCTACGAATGCCTCACCCTTGGCGGTTACATTGTCGATTGCTCCCATCGCGAGCGTGGTGGCTATGGCGCCGAGGGGCAGGCCAGCATGGACACGGGCATGGCCAATTTCGACAGCGCCGCCCTCCTGCGCAAATGGGCCGGGGACTGGCGCGACATGCTCCGCCCCGACGGCGACCTGCCCCACTGCGCGCCAACCTACTGGGGCGGTGGCGGCCCCGCCTGGAAAATGGCCATCGCCAACATCCCCATCGCGGCCGCCTTTCGCTATGGCGACATCCGTATTCTCGCCGAAAACTACCCCGCCATGCGCGCCCACCTGGCCCGCCTCGAACGCATCGTGGGAGAAAGTGACGGGAAACTCTATCCCGCCCATGGCGGCTCCGTCTGGGAAAACATTGGCGATTGGTATCCGGCCACCCGGATCGATCCTCCGCGCAGCCAGCGACTTTCCGCCCCCATCTCCAAAAACCGCCAGTTTTTCAACAACTGCTTTCTCGTGCTCACGCTGGACAATGCCGCGCGCGCGGCCTCCATGCTGGCCTCCATGCCAGCCGATCCAGCTGTGACCGGGGCCGGTTCGGTTGCGGAATTGGAGGACGATGCCAGGCGCTATGCCACCTTGGCCGGGAACCTGCGCGCCGCCATTCACAAGAAATTTTACCTCTCCGGGGACGTTGCCTACAACCGCAAGGACCAGACCAACCTCGCCTTGGCGCTCATCGCCGGAATCCCGCCAGCGGAGCTTCGCGCCAAAGTTGCCGACGCGCTTGAGGCGGACATTCGGGAAACCTCCAAGGGCCACATCAGCAGCGGCGTCCTTGGCACCTGGCTCCAATTGAAGCACCTTGCCGCCGCCAATCGCAGCGACCTCATCCACCTCATGGCGACAGCTCCGGGGGTGCCCGGCTGGGCCGCTTTCCTCGAGGAAGGCCAGACCACCATCCCGGAGGTCTGGGACACCGTGAAGGCGCCCGTCTACGGACGTTCGCTTGCGCACAGTTCCTACATCAGCATCGGCGCGTGGTTCATCGAGGGCCTCGCGGGCATACGGCAGGCTCCGGACAGTTTTGGCGGATCGAAGCTCATTCTCGCCCCTGGCGCCACGGACAAGCTCGATTGGGTGAAAGCCTCGCATCGCACCCCGCGCGGCCTTGTCCATGTCCATTGGCGTCGTGAAAAAGATGCCGCCGGCAAAGCCGGAAAGTTCATTCTCGACCTCACCCTTCCTCCCAACACCGAGACCAGTCTTCTCCTTCCAAATGAGAGGGAGCCGCGCCAGCTCGGCAGCGGAACCCACCATTTTGAGTTGCCCTGATTTCGCCTGCCACGCCCCCCCTCCCCCGGTGGGGGGCCTGCTTTCGCCATTGACCGGTGTCCGCCCGCCGCCAAGGATGCCCGCCACCATGACAATCACCAAGGTTTGGCTCGATGAGTCACAAAATGAATGTATCTCCTGCGGGGCCTGCGAAAGCGTCGCACCGGATATTTTCGAGGTTCCGCAGAAGATGGCGGTCAGGGAAGGCGCGGATTTTTCCAACGAGGACGCCATTCATGACGCGGCCAACAGCTGCCCGGTCTCGGTCATCGCCTTCGAGGTGGACGGCTCGGGCCAGCGCGACAACAACTAAATCCGCCCCGGGCCTGGCCCGTTTGTGCCGGATTGCGCCGCCGCTGGCGCCAGACCGCGCGGCGGCGGCTCTTTTTGCATTCATTTTCAGGCCTCTTCGTGGCCTTGCCAGCCGTTCCTCCATCAAGACTTTAATTTTCCATGCTCCAAGCCGGAATCGTAGGACTGCCCAATGTGGGCAAAAGCACCCTCTTCAACGCCCTCACGCGCTCGCGAAAAGCCGAGGCCGCCAATTACCCGTTCTGCACCATTGAGCCAAACGTCGGCGTCGTCGAAGTGCCTGACGGGCGCTTGGAGATTTTGGCAAAAATCGCCAAAACCGCCGTCATCATCTCCGCCGCCGTCGAGTTTGTGGACATCGCGGGCCTCGTCGCCGGCGCCTCCAAGGGGGAGGGGTTGGGCAACAAATTCCTGGCAAACATCCGCGAGGTGGACGCCATCGTCCACGTCGTCCGGTGTTTTGAGAACGACGACATCATCCACAACATGGGGCGCGTGGACCCCGTGCGCGACATCGAGGTCATCAACACCGAGCTTGTGCTTGCCGACCTGCAATCCGTCGAAATCCAGCTTGACCGCAATGAGAAGCGGGCGCGCGGACAGGACAAGGAGGCCGCCGCCGCCGTGGATCTGCTGCGGCGCCTGCTCGCCCACCTTAACGAAAACAAGCCCGCCGCCACGCTTCCACTCAAGGACGAGGATGAGCGCGCCCGGATCAGGCATTTCGGGCTGCTCAGCGTGAAACCCGTGCTCTACGCCTGCAATGTCGCCGAGGCCGACCTTGCCGACCCGTCGCAGAACAGGCACGTCGCCGCCGTCCGCGCCTACGCGGCCGCGACGCGCGACGCCCGCGTGTGCGTGATCTGCGCGCAAGTCGAGGCCGAGCTTGGCGAGCTGTCGCCCGACGAGGCCGCCGAGTATCTTGCCTCGCTGGGCGCGCAGGACAGCGGGGTGAGCCAGCTGATCCGCTCCACGTACGACCTGCTTGGGCTGGCCTCCTATTTCACCGCTGGCGAAAAAGAGGCGCGCGCCTGGACCTTCCGGCACGGCATGACAGCCCCGCAGTGCGCCGGCGTCATTCACTCCGATTTTGAGAAGGGGTTCATCAAGGCGGAGGTGGTCTCCTATCAGGATCTTGTCGCCGCCGGCTCCATCGCCGCCGCCCGGGATGTCGGCAAATACCGTCTGGAGGGCAAAGAATATCTTTTCCAGGACGGCGATGTCGCCCTCTTCCGCTTCGCAAACTGAGACCGGAAGGTGATGGCGGGCGGCCCCCAAGGGTGTTCGCGGCATTCGCGACACCCGCCGTGTTTGGATGGTGTCATCGCGCGCGGGCGCAGGTCGGGAAAACCGTGTTACGCAAGCGCATCATGCGTGCCGCCGGAGAATCTTTATCGCGCACGGGAGCAGGTTTGGAACACCGTGCTACGGCGGCAACGAGGGCGGCGGGGGCATTTCCTCCGTTCCGGCACAAAAGGCGGATGTGTCCGCCTGCTTGCGCAAATTTGCGCGAGAATTCCTGAGAATCCTTGCTGCCCGCGTAGTGGCGCCGCTGTCGTAGCGCGGGTTTCCAAACCTGCTCCCTTGAACTCTGTCCCACTCCCAACGTAACAAAGGGGCGGCCAAGGGGGGAATCAGCTCCAAACGTTTTTCGTTGGCCTGTCCCCTCTCCCAAAAAGCGACTTGAAAGCAGGTTTGGAAACCCGCGCTACGACGGCGGAAGGGGCGGCGGCAGAGGGCAGGCTCACAATGCGCGAAACGATTTGGCGTGCGGCCGGGGAGCAGGCTTGGAAACCCGCGCCACGACTTCGCGACACCTGCGGTGGTTGGCCGTTTTTTTTGTCACTCATGGGTGGAGTGGAAAAGCGGGTGGCGGCGCGGACGTTGTGCCCGGATTCGCCCTTTTTCCGCGAAAACCACGTCCGTCAGGCCTTTTTTGGCATCGGCGCGGCTGAATTTCGCCCCAATCGGGCCATAGTCTCCTTTTTGCCCTTGGTTAGCAGCCTCGGATTCCGGTTTGGGAAGCGATTTGTTTTATTAGGGTTGCATTTTTTAAGAATTTAGAATCGATTCATGGGAAATGGCGGAAACGGTCTTTTAGAATCCAGTCCGTATTTCACCGTAGTCACCTCTTTCAACCCCTCACTCCTCCATTTTGACGACATCATGAGATCGCAAGAATTGTCTTTTCGCGCGCCAACCCCTTTTGCAGGAAATGCGTCATCCTCCTTCCCAACGGTGGTGTTAGGGAGAAGGTGGACGAAAAACGGCTTTTCAACGAATTTTCGTCCTGCTCCCAAGGGCGGTGGCAATGTCACCATCCGATCACGTGGAAACCGGCGTCTTTTCCGTCGGGCGATTTCGACTTTTCCCCCCTCCCTCTGCAAGTGCGAATCGGAGCGGAAATTTCGCAAAATTCATTTCAGAAAGCGGTTCGTCCGGAGGTTGGGCGGACTCTCCTTTCGTCATCCATAAATCCATCCGGGAATTGTTAATAATGAAAAATTATTCTTTCTTTCTCGCCGCCGCCTCATTTTCCGCCGCTGCCTTGGCAGCCGTGCCTGCCGCGCATTCCGCGGTAAACAGTTACACCGATCTTTACACAGAGAATATTTATGATTATATCAGGCAGGGTGGGGCCAATGGAAATGCATCAGGGCAAGTGACGCTCAGCGATCTGGCGGCAGGAAACACCCAAATGCTGAGGCTCCAAAGCAACAGTGTCACATGGGGCACTGATTATGACTGGAATGGTATCGGCAATCTGATGATAGATGGTTCGGGAGGTGATCCAAGCGTGGTGCACACTTTAACCGTAACTGGCAACGCGAGGTTGTTAAATCTTGGCATGAACACCAGCAAGGGGAACACATCCATACGGAACATTACCATAGTAAATACACGTTTGGTCCCAGATGTCACGACTCTAAAGAATACTGCCTATGGCCTCTTTTGGGTGATTGAGGACCGAAATTCTTCGTATAAGAACATCGTCAATTTTTATCTCAGTGGCTCAACCTTTTCAGATTTCTACTCATCCGCCTCTTACGGAGGGACAATTTTTGGTCCAAGATCAAACTACATACACACTTTCCACATCAGTGGCGATATGGATGAAAATACCCCTGGCAGCGGGGTTGTGTTCGAAAATAATCGAAACTCTAACAGTGGCGGAGGTGTTATTGGGATCGAATATTATGCCAATGTGATTTTATCAGGAAAGCAAATCTATAGGAACAATACCAGCGATGGCTGGGGAGGGGCAATCAGTGTCATTCGGGGACACCTTGCAACCACTCAAGATTCAGACATTCTTTTTGAAGGCAATTACATGACCACTTTTGGTGGTGCAATTGATGTTTGGGGACACTCATCCAGCAACGGTTCCTCGATTCCAACAAACCTGACATTCAACGGCAAAACGACATTTTACAAAAATTATATTCCGGAATCAACGGATAGCCGTGGTGCGCGTGGCGGGGCTGTAAATATTGGTAATCAAGTTGGAAGTGCGAATGTGATTTTCAACGGCTCAAGCGAATTTGTTGGAAATTTTGTTTCGAACACCAGTTCTACCGCTGGATCATCATCAGGAAAAAGTATAGGGGGCGCGATATGCCTCTACAGCACTTCTGATTCCGCGTATTTTAACCTGACTTTTAATGCGCCGGCTTATTTTGAGGGAAACTATGTTTATTCTGAAAAATCATATGCTTGTGGCGGTGCTATTTTCTACCATGCATATCCGGGTTCTTCGGGACGCAATGCCCGCACTCTTAAGATCGCCGCTGGAAGTGAATTTATTAACAACTATGCTGGTTCTGTGTATGCGTCGAACGGGGCGGATAATGGATGGGGCGGAGCCATCTACATCATCAACGGGACGGTGGAAATTCATGCTTCACCGGGATTGGACACCATTTTCAAAGGGAATAAGCACAAGGTCTCCTTTTCCTTGGACCCCGGAACCGGAAAATACGTTCCGGTTCCCGAAACGGGATACTATAATGCCATCACCTTTGGACGCCCCAACTCCTCTGCCATAGATCATTCCTATCAAGACGGCTCGAAGCTCAATCTTTTGCCAGAGTTTGGTAGCGCGATTCATTTTTACGACCCGATCGCGACGCATACGTACAACGACCGCTACCCGGTTACGCTGACTTTAAATAAATCCCGTGCCGGGGATGTGATTTTCTATGAGCATGATAGCAATGTGCAGATGCCGATCAATGTGCAGGCGGGGCATTTGAGACTGGAAGCGGGGGCGAAGCTGGGTTCGACAAGCAATTCCAAATTGACGGTCAGCTCGGGCGGCGCGGTTGTTATCAATACGGGGTCCATTCTGCGCTCTTCGGATGCGAACATCAATGAAGGCGGGCGGGTGCTTGTCGCGACGGAGGAAAATTCGCCCGACGGGTCCACAGAGGCCGTTTTGCAGACGGCTAAGCTGACATTCTCTGGTGGGGGTGTCGGCGGCCACGGCATTCTGTATGTGAAGAACAGCGGCGACGCCCTTGTCGACCTGAACACTACGGCGGGGACGTTGTTTTTTGTCGATGCGGTGTCCGCTGAACGCAATTCCTCGATGAACGCGGCGGATGTGGAGTTTCGCATCGCGACCCAGGTCACTGGCGGCGCGCGTTTGGTCAAGACAGGGAAGGGGCGTTACATGCTGGATAATACCTACGCTTCTAACACCTACTCGGGCGGGACGCGTGTGGATGAGGGGCG
>JAIRPL010000055.1 GCA_031256995.1 Puniceicoccales bacterium | reverse complement strand
GCCGCAAGCTCCTTGTCCGCTATGAGAAAAAGCGTCTTTCCCACTGGGGTCTCGTCTGCCTGGCATGCGGGTTGATTTGTTTCAAGAGAGCAGCCATTATTTAGGGATAAGCTCTTAATTTCATCCATGTCAGGACGACAACCCCGGCTCCCCATAAAACAAAGGTGCAGGAAAGAGCCATGAAATATGAAAAATCCGCTTTGACGAACAATGAGGCAACGCATGCGCCACCGAGGATGAAAACAGGAGGCGGCAGCAATAAAATTGATGATATTCCTGTCGACTTCAAAAAAGGTTTTTTCCAATTTCGCCTCATCAATGAAAGTCACTTTCTCACCCCGGATATATTGGGATATCATCTTAAAGAAATCATCCTTGAAAATTCTCCCTTCACCAAGTGAGGCAACAAGGTGAAAACAGTGTCCTTTCCTGCAAAAAGGAGGAACAAAACCGTGTTAAGTTTATTCCATGCCGGGTGAAAGATTCCAAGATAGAATACCGGGAACAAAACTGGCCATGGGTATTGAATCGAAAAATGCCTCGGCGACACAAATCGAAACAAGAACAAGGGATGAGTTGTGAATCCAGAATGCGGTCCTGCTCGTTTCCGTGTTTTTGGGTGTTTTTAATGATTGACGATTGATTAATGATTGATGCTCAAAGACTTCTCAAGGAATGGCGCTCAAAGCCCCTTCATGGAATGGCTGCCCAATGATGTTTTGGAATTTATCCCCACTTCCGCGTTAAAACCAAGTAATGTTCCCCGGATGCAGGATTCAAGTGTCAGATTCACAGGACCAGATGCGACACACTCATCCCGATTGCATGACTCATCGGCGTCCCATTCAACACCAATCCTTTTCCCGGCCAATCCGCATATTGCCATCCATTCATCATAAAGATAAATCGCGGACTCCAGATCCTCCGAAAAAACACGTTCACGTTCGATTCTACGATCTTTCGCATCATAAAAATACTTGGCGAGTTCGTTATTTGGAAGAGTGGCTTGGATCAATCGGTTTTCACAGTCGCAGACGCAGGTTTTTCCGGTGCCGTCGGTGAGCATGTTGCCGTCGGCGTCATAGGTGAGGGGGACGGTGACAGGAGGGCGGGAAAATGAGGGTGGTCATGGTGGTGTATTGGTTGAGGGTATTGGTGGTGTAGTTTTTGGAATGGGCGGGATTGTTGCTCGCGCCTTCGGTGGCGGTAAGGCGATTGCCGATGGGGTCGTAATCATAGGCGCGATTGGCGGCGATAATTTGGTTGTTGGTTGAGGCTATGACTTCGTTGCGGAGGTTGCAGGAAAAGATGTAGGTGCTGCGAATGGCGAAGGCGGTTCCGCTTTGTGATCGGGTGGCGCGCTGGCCAGACCTCATGAAATCCCGCGCGCGGCATCCTCCAACGATTGCGCCAGCCGAAGGCGGACGGGGCCAAGCGGGGAAAGAAAACGGTACAGGCGGGAGATGTCTCCCGGGTGGGTGAGGAGATGCCAGGCGAAACGCACGGGCGTGTCCCGGCCGCGCTCAAAATCATAGGCATTCCCAATCAAATCCGCCGGAAATTCCTCCGAGACATCATCGCTGATCACGCGCAGCACCGCGCCATTGCGGCCAAATTCGCGAAGCAGATCCAAGAACGGTCCGGACTCCATGTCCACAATGGGCGCGCCCGTGCGCTCGAAAGCGGCGCGTTTCTTTTCCTCCGTGTCCAAAACCTCGTCCGCCGTGTGGACACAAGCGATGTGGCGCAGTGTCATGCCATTGCGGGCCTCGGCGCGTTCCAAGGCGCGCACGTGGGCGGAGGCTCCGGCGCTTTCATTCGAGGCCAGCAAAACAAGGGCGTTGCGCGCCAGGGAGGGGTCCAGCCCGCCCCCGAAACCCGCGAGCCACACGGGGTCCGTTTCCTCAAGCGGCCGCAAGGCCTCCAGCACCGCGCGAATCCGGCGCGCGCTGTGCTTCCTGCCCATTCCGCAGACACAAACCCGGGCCGGGCGGCCGCCCAGCCATCCGCTCCACACGGGGGCGCCCTCCACAAGGCATTTCCGGCGCCCGGCAAGCCGCCGCAAAGTTGCCTCCGCCTCGAAGGCGGACGGGATGAAGACGGTAAACATACCTCAAATGGTTGTGCCGGCGCCTCGCGGGACTGTCAACGGGATGGGATGCAAGGCAGCGGCATCATGGTCTTTTGGGCGCAGGCGCGTTTGCCGCGTTACTTTTTCCCAAGCCAAGTGTTGAAAGGAAACCCGGGAGCGCCAATCTTCGCGCCCCTTTGTTCGACGACGCCTTGTCCCGGCGTCCCAAAGCCTCTCCACCCACCTCCCGCCGTGCCAGACTCCGTTTCCAGCCAATGCCCCCAGAAAGCCGGCGTCCCGCCGCCCCCGGCCGTCCTTGCCCTGCCCGGCTGGTTGTTTTTCGGCGAGGCACTGGAGCTTTCCACCCTTTCCCGCCAGCGCCCCGCGCGGGGTGCGGCCTTGGGGGATGGCGAATGTGAAAACCTTGTCCAGCTCTCGCTCGAATCCCACGCGCCCCTTCCACTGGAGCATCTGGCCTATGGCTGGCGCGCCTCCGGCGATTCCCTGCTTTATTATGCGACCGCCCGCGAGCGGCTCCGCCAGTTCCTTCCCAACATTGGGTGGCCGCTCTTCCTTTTGCCTGATTTCCTGCTTGCGCCCGCGCCGGCCCGGGATGGCGCCTGGGTCTGGATCGCGACGCCGGGCGCGCTGACCGCCGTGCGTTTTGCGCCGCGCACCGGGGCGGATGCGGACGCCGTTCCGGCCGGGTTCCGCTCCTGGCCCTGGGACGAGGGGGAAACCCGCGCCAGCGGCGGGGAAAGCCTCCCCGCGCCGCCGCCTGATGGCACGGGCCACGTGGCGCGGCCGCTCCCCGATATTTCCGCCGCTTGGAGCCAGCGCGACGCCTGCGCCGCGACGCTTCCGGGCGAGCATGAGGCGGAAATCCTTTTTTGGGGCGGGGCCTCGATCGACCGCGCCCGGCGCACGCTCACCCTGTCCTGGAACCCGGCCGCCCGCGGGGCCTCCGTGGGGCAGGCGCCCGCGCTCACAACGCGCCTTCCGGTGGACGCCGCCTGGCGCGCCGATGTCCGCGAGCGCGCGTGGCTCGCCCGCGAGCGCCGGAACCGGGCCGGCCTGCTCCAGGCCAACCGCCTCCTGAAGGCCGCGGCCGTCTTCTGGGTCGCCCTCCTCGCCGCCACCGCCGCCGTGCGGTTTCAAACGCGGATGGTGGACTCCATCGCCGCCGAGTCCGGGCAACGCGCCGCCGAGGTGGCGGCCATCGAGGCCAAGACGGAGATCCTTGGGCGGCTCGACGCCCTGCGGGCGGGCGAGATCTCCAACAAGGACAATTCGTTTTACGATGCGCTGGCCACGCTCAACCACTTCCGGCCCCAGAGCATCCTGTTCACGCGCGCCACGGGCAATGCCGAGAAACGCGAGATCACCGTCTCCGGGAGCGCCAATTCAATGCAGGAGGTCTCCGCCTACGTGGAAAGTCTGCGCACGAAGACTCCCGCCTTCGCCAAAGTCTCCGAAAAAAGCAGCATGGTGGCGGGCAGCACAAATTTCGACATCACCGTGACGGTGCGGGACCTGAGTGTCTCGCATGGCACGCCTCTTTCGGAGGCCGAGCAAGGGTTCGTGCGCTCCCTGTTCACAGCCGGGGCGCCCGCGGACACCCACGCCCCCGCCGGCGCGGCCACCCCCACGGCCCCGGCAACCCCGCCGGCGGCCTCCGATCCGCCCGCCCCGACGCGGTGATCCTCCGCCCGCCGCTCCCCCGTCCATTTTTCAGCCAACATTTCCCATGCCCCCGGCCGCCCTCCCGCCCGAACCGCCCACCATCCGCCCGGCACTCCGTCCGCTCAACTTGCGCGAACGCCGCCTGCTCGCCCTTGCCGCGTGGGTGCTCGCGATTTTCGCCAGCATCGGTCTCGCGCAAAAATTCATGGCCAATGGCAGGGAAATCCGGGAAATCCGCGAGACCATCGCCGGACAGCAGCCCACGCTCGACACCCTTGCCGCCGTCAGCGAGCGCCTTGACGCGCATGCCCGGCGCATGGCCTCCACGAAAGATCTGGACCTCACCGAGCTGCAAACCCTTGTGGATGGTTTCGCGCGCTCCATCCGCCTTGTCCCCGAGACGGTCACCCCGAAATCCGAGACCAAGGGTTCCATCCAGATTCTCACCGTCCGCCTTGTTTTTCGTAACGCCACGATGGACCGCCTGCTTCTCCTCGAGGACAAGTTGCGCGGCGCGGGAATTCCGCTCACCGTCACCACCACACGCCTGGACGCCTCCCGCGACGGCACCGTCACCGCCTCTTGCAGCATTGCGACCTACAGGATGGAGGCCAAAACCACCGCCGGGCACAATTTGGCGCGTGCCGCCGGCAAGCCACAAATCCTCTCCGGAGCCGCGCCGCGCCACGCCGGGCGCCCTTGAATTTGACTCTTCCCCCCCTCCCCTGCCCACGCCACCGCGCACATCCCAAAAACCAAACGCAACATGCCCACGCACACCCTGAAAAGCCTCCTCACCGCGGCGGCGTTTCTCTTTCCCGCGACATTTTTCGCGGCCGACGCCCCAAGCACGCCCGCCGATGCCAAAGGCGCTCCCCCGCCCGCAGGCAAGGATTCCGCCCCTGCCGCCACCCCGCTTCCTGCCGCCACCCCGCCGCCTGCCGCCGGGACGCTCCCCAGCGCCGGGGCGCCCGCCGCCGGAACACTCTCCAGCCCCGCCCCGCTCTCCAGCGCCGCCCCACCGCCCGGCACCGCCCCGCTCCCCGCCGCCGGGACACCTCCCACCGCCGGAACGCCGCCTGCCGCCACATCGCCAGACACTCCCCCGCCGCCGCCAAATTTCCGCCCGAGACGCGGCTTTTCGCGCGGCAATCGTTTTGGTGGCGGCCCGGCCCCTGCCGCACCGGAACAGGCGCGCGACTTGGGCGAGGCTTCCGGCGACAATGGCGCCACGGACATCGCCCCGGCGTCTTTTTCCCCGCGATCGCGCCGCGGCCCTGGCGGAGCCAATCGCGCCACGCTGGATCCCGCCGAGATTGTCGGCCCCATCATCCTTTCCGACGCCGAGCTTGTCCAAGTCATCACCCTTTTTGAGAAACTTAGCGGGAAATACGTCATCCGCCCGCTTCTCCCCGGCGTCCGCATCAATTTCAACGCCCCCGAAAACATCACCCGCGCCCAGGCGCTGCTGGCCATTGAGACTCTCCTAGCGAAAAACCAGGTCGCCCTCACGCCCGTCCCCGGAACCGATTTCTACAATGCCACCTATGTCAGCGGTTTCGTCTCGGAGGTGCCGCCGTTGTACACCAGCCGGGAGGAGGTCGAAAAACTCCCGCCGACGCTCTCCACCATTTCCCGGCTCTTTGTTCTCCAAAACACCACGGCGCAGCTCCTCGAACCCACCCTGAAGACCCTTGTCAACGCCCAGCGCGGCGAGACCGTCCTTGTCTTTCCCGCCGCCAACGCCGTTCTCTTCACGAGCACGGTGCAAAATGTCCAGCGGGCCGAGAAGATTGTTGAGAAACTCGACGCCCCGCACTCCGTGCTCTTCTTCAAATTGAAGCATATCCGCGCCACGGACGTAAAAAAATATTTCACAAACCTTTACACCGGCCCCAACCCGCTGCGCGGCATCATTGGCGGGGACATCACGATTGAGGCGGATGATCTCGCCAACCACCTCATGGTCGTCACCCCGCCGCAAAACCGGGAGAAAGTCCGCTCCATCATCGAGGAGATGGACCGGAACAACGTCGAGCTGATGTTCTTTCGCCTCAAGTACATCCGCGCATCCGACGTCAAGAAGCTCATTCAGTCGCTGCAGGGCGGCAGCACCGCCACCCCCATGCCCGGCCGCCCTGGGGGCGCGGCGGCGGCGGCCACCACGGCCTTCAGCAATGTGCTTGGCGGCGATTTTGTCATCGAGGCGGATGATCTTGCCAACCACCTCATGATTGTCGCCCAGCCCCAGATTCGCGACCGGCTGCAAAAAGTCATCGAGGACATGGACAGGGACAACCTTCCCAAGACCACCTCGGAAACCCTTTCCCTGAGGCACTCGGACGTGCTTTCCGTGATGGAGTCCCTGCGCGCCATTGTTGTCGGGGCCAGCAGCGGCACGGGTTCCGCCGCCAGCAACACGGGCGCGAACGTCCGCTCCACCAACAACACAACCCGCGCCAGCACGAGCGCCGGGGACGCCGCGCAACGCAACACTTATAGTACCACCTCGTTCTCCACGCGCAAAACCTCCACGCAAACCGTCCCCAACGCCTACACCTGGGGGCCGAACGGGCAGGTTCCCGCGACGATCACCCAGCCGGGAACCCCCAATTCCTTCTCTGATTACCTCACCGTCACAGGGGAGGAGCGCACCAACCGCCTCATCATTTTTGGCACCGCCGAGGACATCAAGCAGATCAAGGAGATCGTCTCCAAAATCGACATCCCGCTCCCGCAGGTGCGCATTGAGGCCGTCATCGTGGAGGTCAACCTCACCAATGCCGAATCAAGCGGCCTCTCCACCCTTGGCATTGGTTACAGGTCGAACGCAGGCACGTCCTCCACGGGCTGGACCAGCCAGCGCACCAACCCCGAATACACGCTGAACACGTCCATGATGGCCACGCCTGGCACCACCACCCCGCCATTTGCCGTCACAGGATCCCTCCGCGATTTTTCGCTGAGCGTCATCTTCGGCCTGGCGGAAATCAATTCCCGTGTCCGCATTCTCTCCGCGCCGCTCATCAGCACGACACACAACCAGGAGGCCCGGATCACCGTTGGGGAAAACCGCCCCTATCCGGGTTCCGTGACTTACACGGGAAATTCCGGCATTCCGATCGCCAGCACCGAATTCGCCAACATCAAGCTGGAACTCATTGTCACGCCGAGAATCAGCTCCGACGGGGCGGTGGAAATGTATGTCGTCCAGAGCAACAAGAGCCTTGCGGGCACCGTGACGATCAATGACAACCCGACGCCAATCATCTCCGAACGCAGCGCCTCCTCCACGCTTGTCGCCGGGAACAACGAGACGGTCGTCCTTGCCGGATTGCAGTCTTACAAGGAGACGCAGACCAAGGGGATCATGTGGTTTCTCGGTTACATCCCCATCATCGGACAGCTCTTTCGCCCGGAGACGGACGACACCACGCGCACCGAACTCATCGTTTTCCTGCGCCCCCACGTCATTCAACCCGGGGAAGGCAGGGCGGACGCCACGATGCCCGGCCTCATGCCCGACTCCCTCACGCAGGTTGACGCCAGAAGCTACATAGACACCGGGCGCTTTGGAGCCGTCAGCCTCACCGAGGATGAGCGCGCGGCCATTGAGGAAATCCGGCGCCGTCAGGCCGAGAATGCCGCCGCCACCCGCGCCGCGCAGCCCCAGCCCAAGAATGCGCCCCCCGCCTCCGGGCAGTGAGCGCCCGCGGGACCGGCCGGCCGGCTGGCTGCCTCCGGGCGCCAGCGGTTGCGCCGCCAATGGCGCTCAGCGGGCGGAGTCTTCTGCCTGTTCCACGCAACAGGGGCAGTCCGACACCCAATGATCGGGGCGGATCTGGCGAAACCGGGGGGGAGAGGCAAGCGTCTCCGGGTAACGGGGATGCTGCGCCCGATGCCCAAAGGCGCAGCCTGGCGGAGGATGGATGGGCGATGGAAAATCACCGGGAATAAGGATGCGACGGGTCCGGAGCGCGGGGTTGTGGCTCGGAATGGCGGAGATGAGGGCCTTGGTGTAGGCGTGGATGGGATTGTAAAAGACCGCCTCCGCCGGACCGGACTCCACGATCTTGCCAAGGTACATGATGGCAATCCGGTCGCTGACGTGCCGGACAACGGCGAGATCGTGCGCAATGAAGAGGATGGCGAGGCCCATCTCGGCCTGCAAACGCATGAGAAGATTCAAAATCTGCCCCTGGATGGAAACGTCGAGCGCGGAAACCGGTTCGTCGCAGAGAAGAACGCGCGGGTTGAGCGCGATCGCCCGGGCAATGCCAACGCGCTGGCGCTGGCCTCCGGAAAACTCAAACGGATAACGCGTCACGGCGGATGCCGGGAGGCCGACTTTTTCAAGAAGATCGCGGACGTGGGCGCGGCGGGCGGCCCGGTCCCCAAGTTTATGGATAACCAGGGGTTCCTCGAGGATTTCCCCTATGGTCTGGCGCGGATTCAAGGACTCGGCGGGGTCTTGAAACACCATTTGCAGGTGGCGGCGCCAGGGGAGGCGCTGGCGGTGCGAGAACCCGGAAACCTCCGTTCCCTCAAGGAAAACCTGCCCCGAAGTCGGCCGGTAAAGCCCCGCGATGGCCTTGCCAAGTGTCGATTTGCCACAACCGGACTCTCCGACGAGGCCAAGTGTCTCGCCAGCCCGCAAATCAAAGCTCACGCCATCCACCGATTTGCACCAGGCCGTTGTTCGCGAAAACACGCCATTTTTCACGGGAAAATGCATCCGCAGATCGCGGACGGAAAGCACCGGCGGGGGGGGATTGGGGGAAACCGCAGGAAGGGCTGGCATGGCAAGGACCTTCGTGGGACGGGATGAGGGGGCGGCGGGACGCCAAAAGAACAAATTCAATTGGCGCCCGTTTGGACAATCTCTGGCATGGGGACATCGGGGTCCTCGCCATTGTCGTCAAAATTGTGCCGGGAGGCGGAGAGATGGCGGAAAATGCCCCCGAGCGTAAAGGTGTCGCAAACCGAGCTTGGCTCATAACCGCAGTGCACCATGCAGTTTTTACACCGGGGTTCGCCGCTCTTGCGCCCGAATTTCGCCCATTCCGTCTTTTCCATAAGCTCGGCATAGGTTTTCACATAGCCGTTATCCAGGAGATAACACGGCGTCTGCCAGCCAAAGATGTTGTACGTGGGGGTGCCCCAAGGCGTGCAATCATAGTCACGCTTGCCGAGCAGAAAGGCCAGAAAGTTGGCCGAAAGGTTGAATTTCCAGTGGGGTTTGGCGCGGGAAAGGATCTTCTTGAAGAGCAGGATGGTGCGCTCGCGGCTGAGAAAAACCTCCTGCGAGGGCGCCTTGGGATAGGCGTAACCCGGGGCGACCATCATGTCCGAGACCCCGAGCGCCATCACCTCGTCAAAAAATTGGCGAACCCGGCGCGGGTCGGCGGAATTGAAGAGCGTCGTGTTCGTCGTCACACGAAACCCCTTTGAGACGGCAAGCCTGATGTTTTCCGTGACGATCTTGTGCGCGCCCGGGCGGGAGACGGCGTGGTCATGCTCGGGTTCCAAGCCATCCAGGTGGATGGAAAAGGCGAGCTGGCTGCACGGCTTGAAGAGGTCAATTTTCCTGGCAAGCAGCAAGGCGTTCGTGCAGAGGTAGACGTGGCGCCCCTGGGCGATGAGGCCTTCGACGATCTTGTGAATGTCCGGGTGCAGCAAGGGTTCGCCGCCCGCGATGGAAACCATTGGCGCGCCACATTCCTCGGCGGCATGAAGGGCCTCCTCAACACTCAGGTGCCGCCTCAGGATTTCCGCCGGAAATTGGATTTTCCCGCAGCCCTCACAGGCGAGGTTGCACCTGAAAAGGGGTTCAAGCATCAAAACAAGAGGGTAGCGCTTCCGCCCCGACAATTTTTTGCCGAGCACATACGAAGCCACCTTGAACATTTGCGAAACGGGGACTGGCATGGAAAATGGTGTCGCAGTCTTCCCCTTCGCCCAAGGGGTGTCAAAAGGGAAGTTTTTTTCACCCCCCCCTTTGCGCCAAAGGTTCGCGGAAAAGCGGGCATGCGCCCTTCCCATTTATCGAAAACCAGCGAAGGCATGGCGCGAAAAGGCGAGGCAACAAAGCGGGGAGAAGGATGTCTTGCGCGCTGAAGTGGAGATTTTTTCAAGGCATGTCCGCAAAGTTTGGATTGCGGTGTTGTTTGCCGGGCTGGTTGCCGCCGCCACGGCCGGAGCGTGGTTGCGCTTGGAGGACCTGGGGGGGAAGCCGATGCACCACGACGAGTCGGAGCAGGCGTACACGCTCGGCAAGTTGCTTGATGGCAAAGGTTACCAGTACAAGAAAGAGGACCACCATGGGCCGGTGCTCTATTATTTGACGGCATGGTCGTGCTGGGCGACGGGGCGCAATGCACTTGGGGAGGTGGATGCCGCGTTTGTGCGAAGGGTACCGGCGATCGCGGGTGTGGCGCTGATGCTCGTGCCAATATTGTGGTTGCGACGGGGAAAAGGACGGCAACCCAGGGTGTCGACGGCGGCGGTGACGACGGCGGTGGCGCTTGGGGCGACATCGCCAACGGCGGTCTATTATGCGCGCTATTTTGTTCAGGAGACGCTATTTGCGCTCTGTTTTTGGGGGGCGGTCCCGCTGCTTTGGTTTGCGTTGCGCAAGCCGCGCGCGCAGGAGGATGACGGGGCGGCGGCCACGGTTTTTTCACGAACGCGCCCGGTGCTTGCGGCGCTTGCCGGGGCGCTTTTTGGCGGCGCCATGGCGTTGAAGGAGACATGGGTGCTGATGGCGGGGGCGGCCGGCGCGGGGGCCGTGGCGGTGCTGGTGCTGGACGGCATCACGGGCGCGGCATGGTTGCGCGCAAGGAATGGCCGGGGCGTGGACTGGGGCGGCATCTCACTGACGCTGGCCATTTTCGGCGGAGCCGCGTTGGTCGTGATGACGTTGTTTTTTTCGTCATTCGGCGCAAATCCGGCGGGCATCGTGGATTCGGTTCGCACTTACGGCGGCTATTTTGACAAGGCGTTCGCGTCGCCGCACGACAAGCCTTTCGATTGGTATTGGACGACGTTTTTCTCGGGGGCGCACCGCTATGGGAAAACTTCGTTCATTCTGGAACAATACGCGCTGCTTGGGGCGGTCGCGGCGATCGTGCCGCTATTTTTCCGAAAACTTTGGCGCGGGGAGGAACGGCGCATCGGCGTGTTTTCGGTCGTCTCCGGCGCCGCCCTGCTGCTGATTTACTCGGTGCTCCGCTACAAGACCCCATGGCTTGTCACAGGGATCCTGCCCCCGCTATGGATGGCCTCGGGGCTGGCATTCGCGGGATGGTGGCGCGGCCTGTCCGCCATCGCCCGGCGAACCCCGCGCCCTTGGCTGGGCGGGGCGTTTTTGCGAACCTTCCTGCTGCTCGGAGTGCTTGGGGCGGCAGTGGGCCAATGGAAATCCGCCGCGTTTCTCACATCGGCGCGCTTCTCGTCGCACGAGCGAAATCCTCTCGCATATGTCCATAGCACGCAGGATGTTAAGGAAATCGAGATGCAGGCGCGGCGCGTGGCGCCATTTGTGGCGGCCGGGCGGGATCCGGTGTTCGCCTGCGTGTTTGCGCAGGAGCATGGGCCGCTTCTTTGGGCCTTGCGCGCGTGGAATCCGGGCCGGCAATTTGACGAGGGAGGCCGCGTGTGGGTGTCGGCGACCGCACCGGCGAAGGGGATTTTGCCGGACTTGCCCGATCCGCCGATCATCATCACGGATGACACCACGGAAGCCATCGTGGCCGGGAACCTCACGGCGCGATATGTCTGCCTCCCCGAGGTGCTCCGCCCGGGTTACACCGTGCAGTTGCGCATACGCAAGGACCTCCTGGAGAAGGCCTTGGATGCGGAGCTTGGGCGCTGACAAAGGGCGTGGGGCGGGCTGCCGCCGCAAGCGCCAGCCCATTTTTTTGGGGGAGGAAATGAAGGAAAAAACAAGGAACCCCGCCGGTGTGAGGCGGCGGGGCATCCCTGCGGGACCGTCTGCGTCCAACAACGCTCAAAAGATCCGGCTTTTCTCGTTGGCCTCGTAATAGTCGGGATTGGCGCCAAGGGCGTCGAGGACGGGCTGGCTCAGGGCGTCGATCTCGGCGACGATTTCGTCGGAAATCTCGATGGCGCAGGCGTCAATGTTCTGGCGGAGTTCGTCCGTGTTGCGTGAGCCGACAAGCGTCGAGGCCATGAACGGCTTTTTGAGGATCCAGGCGATGGAGAGCTGGGCGATGGTGATGTTGAGGCGCCGGGCGATGTCGCGCAAACCGCTCACGGTGGCGAAAGTCTCAGCCTCGCAGCCATTTTCCCCATGGCGGGTCTCATTGCCCGTGCCGGCGTTGGGGTAGCCCGGGTGGCGGGCGACCCATTGCGCCCAGTCACCCCGCCAGTGGGCGAAGTGGCGGGAGTGGGCCTGCGGAGGCGGCACGGAGTCGGCATCCTCATAAATTCCGGCAAGCAGCCCCTGCTGAAGCCCCATTGAGCCAATGATCGCGATGTCATGCTTGAGGCAATAGGGGGCGATGACCGGCTCAATGGCCCGCGAGACAACGTTGAAGGGCATCTCGTTGACATCCACGCGGACGCCCGTGGCGACGACCTCGGCCATTTGCCCCGCGCCAAAGTTGCTCATCCCGATTGAGCGGACAAGGCCCTCCCGCTGCAATTCCGCGAGCTGGGCATAGGCGGATTGTATGGTGGGGGGGGCGGCAAGGGTTGCGGAGTCCTTGGTGAAATGCTCGAGGGCGAGTTTGTTGATGGGCCAATGCAGCATGTACACGTCGAGATAGTCCATGCCGAGGCGCTGGAGGCTGGCGACGCAGTGTTTGCGGACGTTGCCCTCGGCGCAGTTGGAGGGGGAGATCTTGGAGATGACGACGGCCTTGTCGCGCCTGGAGCCTTTGAGCGCCAGGCCAAGCGAGGTCTCGCTGGCGCCACCGTTGTACATCTCGGCCGTGTCAAAGGCATTCACCCCAAGGTCGAGGGCGGCGTGGACGACGCGGTCCACATCCGCCTGCGCCTGGGCGCCCCAGTAAGTGCCGCCGCCAAATGGCCAGCAACCGATGGTCATGGCGGACACGTTGATGCCGGATTTTCCGAGAGGATTCTGTTTCATGCGGGGCACCAAGACACCCGTGCGGCGGGGCGAGGCAATGCCGTTTCCAACCCGTGGCGCGCGGCGCCGGGCCGCCCCGGGCGGGAACTCGGTTGCCAGGGCGCCGGCGGGCGATTCCCTCGCGGGCTGATGACAACGGCGATGGCGGCAAAAGCCGGCGGCGAGGGGGCCGCCAATGACACGGCGGCCGGTTTTCCCGGCGGCGCGCAGGTGCGCGCGTTCATCGCCACGCTTCGGGGCGCGCGCGGAATGTCGCCCCACACCATCCGCAACTACACCCAGGCGCTTCGGGATTTTTGCCGGTGGGCCGCGGATTACTGCGGGTTTGATGGAGATTTCCGGGGCCTCTCCCGGCGCGCCATCCGGGATTTCATCATCGAGAAACAACGCACGCATTCCCGCGCCACGTTGCACAACCATCTTGCCGCCTTGCGGGCGCTTTTCCGGCACCTCTTGCGCAGCGGCACCGTGGAGACCTCCCCGCTGCTTGGCCTGCGCTCGCCCAAGCTCCCGAAACAGCTCCCCCGCTTCCTCACGGAAAAACAGACCGCCGCCCTGCTTGCGGCACCGGGAAAATTGCACGAATCGGGCCGCATTGACGCATGGGTGCGCACGCGCGACGAGGCCGTGCTGGAGCTTCTCTACGGCGCGGGGCTGCGGGTCGCCGAGCTGTGCGGACTGGACCACGCGCACGTCGACGCCGGGGCCGGCCTTGTCCGCGTCCTGGGCAAGGGGCGAAAGACGCGCCTCATCCCGGCGGGCGCCATCGCCCTGGCCGCGTTGCAGCGCTTGCGGCGGATCTCGCCGTTCTCCAACACGGCAGACTCCCCGGTGTTCACGACAGGGCCTGGGACCGCCAAGCGCCTCACGCCCCGCGCCGTCCAGCTGCTCCTGAAGCGCCACCTCGCCGCCGCCGACCTTCCGCCGGATCTCACGCCGCACAAACTGCGCCACACCTGCGCCACCCACCTGCTTGACCACGATGCCGACCTGCGCGCCATCCAGGAGCAGCTTGGCCACGCCTCGCTTTCGACGACGCAAATCTACGCCCATGTCTCCCTCGCGCGCCTCAAGAAAACCCACGCCCTCAGCCACCCCAGGGCATAGGTGGCAAAAAAGGGGGAATCCGGGAAATTCATGCGCGCCCTGCGCTCATGTTCTCATCTTTGGTTAAGATGACGTTTTTTCTTTTCCAAGCGAAGAAAGACTTTATTAGGAGCGCACTTTCCTTGATGAAAATACCCATGACGCACCGGAACACCACCACCCACCGGAATCACAGGAACGCGCGACGCGCGTTTTCCGCCGCCCTTGCCGCCGCGGCAATGGCGCCAATGCTGGCAAAGGGTGCGCCGGATGACCCGGACACCGCCGCATTGCGGGCGCGGCTGGATTCCCTCGCGGAGGAGGTTGCCGCCTTGAGGCAGGGCGGTGGCGCGCCCGCGGCATCCTCCACGGGCGTCACACTTGATTCCGATGGATTGAATTTCGTGCGCGCGGACAAGTCCGCATCCCTGAAGCTCGGCCTGCTTTTTCAGCTGGACCAGCGCTCATGGATTGAGGGCGCGAGCAAGGACTCCTTTTTGCTGCGGCGGATCCGGCTTCCGTTTTCCGGCACCATGGCGGGCGGGGCGCTGAAATTCGCCGTCATTCCCGAGTTCCAGGGCGGAGACTCGCAAAACGGCGGCAACACCAAGCTTTACGATGCGTGGGTGGAGGCGCGCCACTCGCCCGCCCTCGGTGTGCGCTTTGGCAAATTCGGCTGCCCGGTCTCCCTGGACAGCACGGACCCGCGGCATTTCATCGAGGCCACATACTCCAATCAAATCGTGCCCAACCGCGACATCGGCGTGGACGTTTCCGGCTCCGTTGGCGGCGGCGTCTTTTCCTACCGGCTGGGCCTCTACAACGGCGCGCCGAACAATTCCTATTCGGACACGCTGAACATCGACGACCATTTCACCCTGGGCGCGCGCCTCTCCTTCGCCCCCTGGAAGCACCACGACAACGCCCTGTCCGGCCTCTTCTTCGGCGTCGGCACGGCCTTCGGCTCGGAAAGGCAGACCCCCGCCGCCAACGCCGTGCGCAGCGGCGGCCAGCAGACAATCCTGCCCGCATTCGAGTCAAGGGGCGGCCATTTTCGCGTCGCACCCGGGGTCGGCTATTTCAACGGCCCCTTCTCGCTGCTGGCGGAATTCGCGGTGGATGGCTACGAGCATGCCGGCCCGGCCGGGCGCGCCGTCGCGAACAACGGCTGGTACGTCGCGGTGGGGTGGGTGCTCACGGGCGAGAAGTCCACATTGGGCGGCGTCACCCCCGCCGCGCCATTCAGCCTTGCGAACAGGAGCCTTGGCGCCGTGGAGATCGCATTCCGCCTCAGCGGACTTTACGTGGACAGGAACCTGCGCGACCCGGAGAAGTCCGTGTCCGGGGCGCTCGCATTTGGTGTCGGGCTGAACTGGTGGCTCACGAAAAACGCCATGTTCCGGATCGGGGTGGAGCGCACGGAATTCTCCGGGACGCGCGGGACGAGGACCCCCGCGCTTCGGGATGACGAGCTTTACGTCTTCAGCCGCTTCCAACTGGCGTTTTAGGTGGGAAACGGGATGGCTGCGCGCCGGGCGCCCATCCCCGCCCCGCGCCCATAAGGCTGGCGAAAAACCGGGCAAAACCCATTGTCCGGGGCATGGAATTGAATCTCAAAGGGAGGAACGCCATCGTCACCGGCGGAAGCCGCGGGATTGGCGCGGCGATTTGCGAGGCGTTTGCGAGGGAAGGGATGAACGTGGCCTTCAATTACGCGTCCCATCGCGAGGCTGCGGACACGCTTGCCGCGAGGCTGCGCGCCGATCACGGCGTGAAGGTTTTCACACTCGCCGCGGACATGGGCGCGGGCGAGGCCGCCGTGGCCGGATTTGTGCGCGCGGCGGACGAGGCGCTTGGCGGGGTGGACATCCTGGTGAACAATGCCGCCGTGTGCCCCAAGGGACCCATCACCGCCTACGACGCCGCCGGGTGGGAACGGACCTTTGCCGTGAATGTCACCGGCGCCTTTGTCGCCACCCGCGAGGTGGTCGCGCGCCTGCAGGCGGCGGAAAAGCCCGGCGCCATCATCAACATCGTCTCGCAGGCCGCCTTCCGCGGCTCCACGACCGGGCACCTCCCCTACGACAGCAGCAAGGGCGCGCTCGTCTCGTTCACAATCGCGCTGGCGCGGGAGGTCTCGGCGCGCGGAATCCGCGTCAACGCCGTGGCTCCCGGACTCGTGCGGACGGAGATGGTTGCCAAGACCTGGGAGGAGCGCAAGGAGCGCTACCTTGCCACCATCCCCATCCACCGCATCGCGGAGCCGGAGGAGATCGCGGACATTGTGACCTGGCTCGCCAGCGACCGCGCATCCTATGTCACCGGTGCCACGATAGACGCCTCGGGTGGCATGATGATGCACTGAGCCGGATCGGGAATCGGGGGCGTGGAGGGAAAAGGGGGCGTGGTGCGCACGCGCGGGGAGGGCGGCTTTTCGCACCCTGCTCTCGACAGGGGCGGGGAAATTGCCAGAAGGTGCCCCCTGCCAAAGGGCCAAGCCACGCCCCTGACGCGCTTATCTGAAACAACCCGCCAACAAGCAACCCACCATGTCCGAATCACCATCCGCCGCCCCCGACGCGGGCGCGCCCCCCTCCTCCCTTCGAATCAACATCTCGCTCGGCGCGATGATGTTCTTGCAGTACATGCTCGTCGCGGTGTGGTTTGTGCAACTCTCCGCCTACACGAAGAAGGCGGGAATCGACGGGACGCTTGCGACGCTCATCCTCAGCTCGATGGCGGTTGGCTCCATGGCCTCGCCTGTCGTTTGCGGGCTTGCGGGGCGGTATCTTGCGTCGGAGAAGGTGCTCGCCATCGCCAACATGGCGACAGGGGTGTTCCTGCTTGGCGCGGCGCTCACGGGCCACAATGCCGTGCTGACCCTCGTCTTCACACTGCTCGCGATGCTTTTCTACATGCCGACCTGGGCGCTCACCAGCTCGATCGCCATGAGCCATGGCGACCCGAAGAATTTCCCGCGGATCCGCACCCTGGGCACGGTCGGCTGGGTCGCCTCCGGCTTGTTCAGCATCGCCGCCGCCCACTTCTTCGGGGTCAAGGTCTTTGACGGCACGAGCCTTCCCTTCTTTTGCGGGGCGGGCATCGCCATTGTCGCGGCGCTGCAAAATCTCACCCTCCCCAGCACGCCCCCGAGCAATGACGGCTCGGCCTTCTCCATATCGAAAGCGCTTGGCCTGAACGCCTTCGGCTTGCTCAAGGACCGCGATTACCTGGTGTTTATCGCCGGCTCGTTCGCCGCGATGGTCGCCTTTGTCCTCTATTTCTCCTACGCGGCGCAGTTTCTCTACACAAAAGGCTTTGGGAACATAACGAGCACCCTCAACTGGGGCCAGGCCGGGGAGATGGTCTTCATGTTCCTGACCACCACGGTACTCAAAAAAATCGGCGTCAAAAAGGCGCTCCTCATCGGCCTGCTTGCGATGGCGGCCCGTTACTTTCTCTTCTACCTTGGCGACGTCCACAATGCCGAGCCGCTCTACATCGCGGGCATATTGATGCACGGCCTCATCTTCGGGTGGTTTTTTGCCGGCGGCCAGGTCTACACCGACGAAAAGGCCCCCAAGGAACTCCGCGCGCAGGCGCAGGGCATGTTCGCCTTCCTCATCTGGGGCGTTGGCGTGCTGGCGGGCACATTTGCCCACGGGATGCTCATAGACAAATTCACGGTCGCCAGGGAAATCGCGGACCCGGGCAGCCCCGCGGGCGTCTCGGTGCGCCACCTGACCGACTGGGCTCCGATCTTCATGGGCACGAGCATCTTCTCCCTCGTCATCTTCGCCTTCTTCCTCGTGTTCTTTGACAACGGGAAAAAGGCGGGCGGCGGCGACGCCATCCAAGCCTGAGGCCGCCCCGTCCCGCCCGCGCCGCCATGCGTCCGCTTTTGCGCAGCCTGCTCATTTTCCTGGCCATCGCGCCATGGGGGGCGGGCGCCCTGTCCCTGGGGGTGTTCCTTCTGCGAAACCCGGATGCCCGCCACTGGTTTGACAGGGATTTCCTCCGCGCGTGGGGGCGTGTCGGGCACGGGATGCTCCTTGTCCACACGCGCTATCTGGAGCCGGAGAAAGCCGCTCCCGACGCCCTGGCCGAGCGGGCCCTCGGGGCCATGGCCCATCTCGACCGCTACAGCGGATATCTCTCCCCGGAAAATTACGACGATTTCAAGCAACGGGCCAACCAGACGCGCATCGGCATCGGCGCCGACATCCAGGTTATCGAGCGCCTGCCCGTGATCGTGCGCATCCACGCCGGCGGCGGCGCCGGGAAAGCCGGCTTGCTCCCCGGGGACCGCCTTCTCGCCGCCGGCGGCGAACCGCTTGACGGACTCGACAAGGAAAGCGTGCTGCGCGTGTTGAACCAGGGGGCGGACACCCCCATTTCACTGACCGTGCAGCGCCTTCACAAAAGCGCGGGGCGGACAGACGCGAAAGGCGTGGAACGCCCCCCTGCCCCGCCCTCCGCCTCCGTGGAAAACAAGGCGCCGGAGGCGGAAACGAAGCCCACCGCCGCCGGCGCCACGGGCATTGCCGCGGCGCGGGAGGAAACCCCGGGGCGACGCGGGGCGGGGTCCGCGCCACCCGAAGGCCGGGCGGAGGTCTTCGTCCGCTCCGTCGCCCGCCTGCCCACGCGCGTTCCCACGGTGGAGGATGTGCGCTTGCTTGATGACGGCGCCACGGGATACGCGCGCATCACCGAGTTCAAGCGCCACACCGCCGCCGAGCTGTCCTCCGCCCTCCATTCCCCGGCGCTTCGCCAGGCAAGCGCCCTCGTCCTCGACTTGCGCGACAACACCGGCGGCAACATTGAGTCGGCCGTGGATTCGGTCGGCCACTTCTGCCGGCGCGGCACCCATGTCGCGATGTTGCTGGAGCGCGGCGGGCGCGAGGCGCGGCCTCACTACCACACACACGCGGACCCCGTCGCGCCGGACCTGCCCCTGGCCATCCTCGTCAATGCGCGCACGGCCAGCTCGGCCGAGATCTTCAGCGGCGCCTTGCAGGACCTGGGGCGCGCCGTCGTGGTGGGCACCCCGACGCGCGGCAAGCATGTCGCGCAAAGCGTCTATGCCCTGGGCGCAAAGGACGGCCTGCGCCTCACCACCGCGCAATACGTGCTTCCCAGCGGGCGCACCACGCGAGGCGGCGGCATCCGGCCCGACATCGAGCAGGCGTTTGACTGGCGCGCGCGGGGGGTGCTCAAGTCTGCCGAGGAATGGGGCTGCGCCCGCCGCTCCGCCTGCTTCCAGCGCCTGTTTCCCGCCCCCGCCCCCCGGGACCCGCAGCTGTCCGCCGCGCTCGACTATCTGCGGATCGCCGCGAGTGTTGACTCGCGGACAGGGGGCGCTTCCCTGCCGCGCCAATGAGTCTCACGCTGGAACAGCTGCTTTGGACCGTGCTGCTGGCGCCGCTGGCAAGCGCCGCCGTGTCGGCCTTGTTCCTCCGGAAAAGCCGCCTGGGGGCGCCCGTGCTGGCATGCGTCGCGTCGGGCATCTCGCTTGTCGCGGCCACCGCCGCGGTGCTCGCCCGCGCGCCCGGCGACGCCCCGGCCTTGTTTTCCTACCCGTGGCTGAGCCTTGGCGCCTTTGAGGTGAACCTCGGTTTCCAGCTCGATGCCAATGCCTCGTTGATGCTTCTCGTGGTGGCCTTCACAGCCTTCTGCATCCACCTTTTCAGCGTGGGCTACATGCGTGGCGCGGCGGGAAAGGGGCGCTTCTTCGCCGGGCTTTCCGTCTTCCTGTTCTCCATTTTCGGCATCGTGCTGGCATCCAATCTGTACATGCTGTTCTTCTTCTGGGAGCTTGTCGGGTTTAGCTCCTATCTCCTGATAGCGCAGTATTTTGAGAAACCGGATGCGGCATCGGCGTCGAAAAAGGCCTTCATCGTGAACCGTGTGGGCGACCTTGGGTTTCTTGCGGGCATCGTCTTGTGCCGCGCCTGGTATGGCACGGTGGATTTTTCGGAGCTCGGCCTTCTTGCCGCCGCGCCTGGCATGGGGAAAAGCACCGCGGTGGCGGCCCTCCTGGCCTGCGGTTTCATGGGCAAATCGGCCCAGTTTCCGCTGCACGTCTGGCTCCCGGATGCGATGGCGGGGCCGACCCCCGTCTCGGCCCTCATCCACGCGGCGACAATGGTCGCGGCGGGCGTCTATTTCATGGCGCGCGTCTTTTTCCTGCTCACCCCCACCGTCCTCGGGGGGCTGCTGTGGATTTGCGCCCTCACGGCCCTGCTGGCCGCCTTGTGCGCCATTGCGCAGACGGATATCAAGCGGAGCCTCGCCTACTCGACCCTTTCGCACCTCGGGATCATGGGCGCGGCCATCGGGCTGGGCTTTCCCGAGCTGGCGATGCTGCACCTTGCCGCCCACGCCCTCTTCAAGGCCACGCTTTTCCTGTGCGCCGGCTCCGTCATCCATGCCTGCCACCATGAGCAGGACATGACGCGGATGGGGGGGATGCTCCGAAGGCTTCCGGTCACCTCCCTGGCCTTCGTCTTTGCCGCCGCCGCCCTCTGCGCGCTGCCGGGATCGGCGGGGTGGTTCTCGAAGGACGCCATTTTGTCCGCGGCATTGGTGGAGGGGCGTTTTGGGATTTTTGCGCTTTTGATAGGCTCGGCCGCCGGTTCCGCGCTCTACATGGGGCGGATGTTTCACTTGGTGTTTCTGGGGAACGCGCGCGGCACCGCCCCTGCCCATGCCCGCGAAAGCTCGCCATGGATGCTTGCGCCACTGCTGGCGCTTGGCGTGCTCGCCCTGCCGCTTTTCTCCGCCACGTTCCTTCCCGGGCATGCCTTCCCATGGGATGGCGGATTGCTCAACGGCGTTCTTCCGGCATCGGCCGCCGCAGCGGTGCTGCCCCGTTTTCACGAGGTGCATCACGCCCTTGCCGGCAGCGGGCTTTTTCTTCCGGTGCTTTTCGCGGGCATCGTGGCGACGGGCGCCGGGCTTTCCGCATCGCTGCTGTTTTACCGCAGCCACCCCGTCACACCCGGCGCCGATCCTTTGGGTGTCGCGCTTCCACACCTCTTCCGCGCGCTGGAATTCAGGTGGATGGACACGATTTACGACTTTTGGCTGGTGCGTGTGCAAAATCCGCTTTGCAACGCCATCGCCTTCTTCGACAGCTTGTTCATCAACGGACTGGCCGTGCGGGGCTGTGGCGCGGGCATCCCGGCCTTGCTCGGCCTTCTCAGCCGCCTGTATTTGCACACGGGCAACGCGCGCGCGACACTCTGGTGGCTCGCCATCGGCGCATTTCTCTGCACGGGCGGAATCCTCCTCTTTTAAGGCCTGGCCCTGGGGACTGCGGCGGGTGCCCCTGGCGGCGGGGTTCTCACGGCATCCCGCATCCTCCCGTTGATGCCAGGGGAGGGGCTGCGGCCGAAGCGTCCCGGGTTGGGTTCATCGTGGAATTGGATGGGGGCCGCGCCATGAGATTTTCCCCGGTAAACCCCGCCAGGCGCGACACATGCCCGGCTGCCGGGCGGGCGCGCGGGGCCGGCGTCCGAGGCGCGCAATCCAAGCCGAACGGGGGTTGCGCATGCCGGGGATGGATCCGCGGGCATGGGTGAATTTTTATACGTTTTTGCTTGCGGCGGGGGTGGGTTGAGGTTTTGAGGGCGGGCATACGTTATGAGTTTTTCCCCGTCAAACCACGCCCAAGGCGCCGCCAGCCCGATTGCCGGGCAGCCGCGCGGGCTTGGTGCCGGTGCGGGCGAGGGGCCTCCCGGGGCGGATTCCGGCGGCGTTTTCGTGCATGCCGGGCGAGATTCCGGCCGCCGCGTTTGGCGTTCCTTGCGCGGGCCGGGGAGCGGTTTTGGGCGCGACTCCAAAGGCATGGCTTTTGTTTCGGGCGGCATCTCCAAGACGGATGGAATGCGAGATCACACCTGTCTCGTGGACGGCTCCACGGATTGCGTTCCGTGCGGCCTCCACGCCGTAAATGAGCCGGCGCACGAGATGGCGTGGGGGGGGGGGGGGGGGGGGGGGGGGCGGGGGGCGGGGGGGGGGGGCCGGGGCGCGGGCGGCGCGGCGGGGCCGGGCGCCCCCGCCGCCCAGTCACTGAGACTATAAATAATTTAGGTTGGAGGTGCGAATTATATTATAGAAATGATTTTGTAAGTACAACATAACGCTGCCTGAAACTGCATTTATATACATACGAATATAACTACATGTTCCGTGACTCAGTGTCCTGTCTTCTTGCCTATTTAA
>JAIRPL010000025.1 GCA_031256995.1 Puniceicoccales bacterium | reverse complement strand
CAAAGCCGGACGCTACGAGCACACGGAACAGCGCGTGACGACCTGGGCCGGTCATTATGAGCGGCAATATCACACGAAGGCGGGCGAGGTGACGCTGCGCACGCCACATGCATCCAGATAATAGACGCGATTGGCGCCGGATTTTTCACCTCGCCTCCAAATCATTCGCGTTTGATGGTGCTCATTGCGAACAGCTATTTCCACGCACTCTGCTGTTTCCACGCACTCCAACGACCGACGCTTGGTTTGTTCTTCAAGCTCTTAAATTTTTGCATTAACGGACGCGCCCTCCTTGCCTCCAAGTTTTCCCGGCTCGGGCTTGCAGCCAGTTCTCTGGTGTTTTTTGACTCGAGCCAGATGATTCATGACACCGCAAAGTATTGGGCTGAATTCACTTGCCTTGTCCGGCATGCCCTATCCGGTCTTTCCCGTTCGCATGTGGATGTCAGGAAATGAGGGAGGGGGGGGACTGTGCTGGATGCAAGGCATCCCGCCACATCACTCAAAGAATGAGTTGGCAAGGGCGTGTTTGGGGTTGAAAGCTGGAGAGTGCATGTAGGCGGCGGCGCACATGAGAAAATGGCGACCCTCGGGTGTTGTGCGCAAAGTGACTTCATCGATGGCGCAAACGAGGATTTTTCCGCTGGCGCTTGTGCCACCCCGCCCTTCGTAGACAAGGCCAAGTTTTCGGTTTTTTAACGGGCTGTCGATGGATTGCACGATGGGAAAGCATGCGGCGGGCACGTGTGGATCCAACACGTGCGGCCTTGAGGCCTGGATGAGTCCCCACCATTGCCAATCGCCGTGAGATTCGGTGGGAAAATTGGAAAAAATGGGATGTTTGTTTGCAATGAGCACTCCTAACGATTCCTTGTTTTGGTGCTGTTGCGGCGGATTGTCGATTGGGATGCCGAATGATCCATGGATGGTTTTCAATTTTCGCGCGGATCCCTGGGGCGGTTGGGTGGTGCTTGGAGTCTTGCGAGAGGGCGGATTCAGCAAAAGGACTTTGCCGCCGGCGTCGAGAACGCGCCGCGCAGAAGAGATGTCAGAGGTGACGTGGATCCCCGTAAATGCCTCGTCCAGCATGGGGTCGGAATGAAAGGGATAGACCCATATTTTCCAGGAGTTTTTCCCAAATTCTTTCCCGTTTTTGTCAAGGATGCGCACTTCCAGTGTCATCAGGTCCGGGACTCTGTTGTAGGTTGCCAACGCGCCATCGCCATCCGGGCCGTAGAACGTGTAGGCAGTGGTAAGCTTTCCGCATGGAAGCGTCATTGTTTCCTCGCGTGTTTCGTTGAATGCATAGCCAGTCAGGGAAGTGTAGACGTTGACGTTTTCAAGGGGAGCGAAACTGTGGTTTGCAACTTGGATTTCCGCTGTAAAAACCGTGCCTTCATTGTACGTGTACGTCTCAAAACGCGCGAGGGGGACGATCGGGGCGCAGAAGTGGCGCCAACTGGATTTTAGTGATTCGGGAATGCCATCGAAAAATTTTCGCTCCATCGGAAAGTCAAAAAAGCTGAAGGAGGTTGCCTTGTCCTCCCCGGTCTTTTGCAATTTCCCAAAAATGAACCCCGGCGAGTCCTGGGTTCTCAGCACGGTTTCCACGGCTTCTTTGTGGCAAAGAAATGCCGTGTTTGCGGAGGCGAGGGCATAAGCCTTCCAACGCGGGATGGGGAGGGAATCCGGCTTGTTGTTTTTTGACACTTTTTCGGAAGGTTCGCCGAAGGTTATCCCGGCGGAGTCAGCCCCGGCATGGCTTTTATTGTACCCGGCAAGCAATGCCTCCATGTTGGATGGGGCGAGAGTCAATTTTCGATAATTCGTCTTGTCGAAATCAGGGTAAATTGGATAGGGGCCGATTGTGCAAAGGGCATCCTGCGGAGAGGATTTTTTCGACAATACATGGTCGTAACTGTGGAGCGTGGATGGGGGAGCCGTGTGGATATGCCTGGCGGAAATGTCGTTGATTGCGAAGGATGCCGTCCCTTCCTTGTCATCGGCAGCCTTTTCGCAAGATTGGGGTGAAAGGATCGATGGCGCCAGATAAAGACGGCGATCATGGTCGTATTCACGCAATTCTGAAATGGCGGCGTCAAGCCCGGCTCTGTTTTCAAGGAGGTCTTTGCTGAAACCCAGAAAGACGAATGAGGGGTGGTTGCCGTATTCATCCAGTATCGCGCGCGCTTCCTCAAGCATGGAATCACGCCGGGTTTTGCCTTCCTGCAGAAGAAAGCTGTCCAAGGTGAACTCCACGTGGAGATACAGGCAAAGCTTGTCGGCGATTTCAAACGCGATGCCTGGGGGACAAAATGAATCGAATTTTATATAATTGATTCCAAGCGATTTGCATTGGGAAAGGTATTTTTCCCATATCGCCTTATCCATGGGCATTGTCCTTTTCGCGGGAGAGACCAGCGCATCATGCCGCCCGCGAAGAAAAACAGGGCGTCCGTTGATGAAAAATTGTTTTCCAACAATGGTGACATCCCGTGGCGCGACAAGAAAATCCATGGGGTGATCACATATGTAAAAAGCCCGTTCCCCCTTTTTCCATTTGTGGTCTTTCTCGAGAAAAACCGCCTGCATGGATTTGAATCTTGATGGGGGCTTCTCTTGTTCTTCGCCCGCTTCCTGCATATCCTCCGGATCGTCGCAGGCGGGTGCCCAGAGGTGCTCTGAAAATTTTATTTCTTCATTATTCGTGATCGTTTGTTTGACGATGCCTACGTTTCCCGAAAAGTTGATTTCGGCACTGAGGTGCCCGAATCCTTTTTTTAGAAGGGGGGAAACGGCGACTTTGTCGTTGTAACCTGGCATCTTTTCCACGGTTGTTTCCAGGTGAACTTGCCGCGTTTTGAAATCGGGGAGAACTCGGAATTTTTTAATCCAAGCGGGTTCGTTCGCGCGGATGGAGATTCTTCCAAGAATCCCGTTCCAGTTGTCGTCAGGGCCGGTTCCTGCCGTGCCTTTGTGCCTTGGAAATAGATCGCGGGAATTGTCGACAAGGATGGTGATTCGATGTTTCCCGTGGGTGATCTTGTTTGTGAGCGCATGGCGCTGTGGTGTTGAGATGGAGTAGTTGGTTGGCGAGATCTGCTCGTCGTCAAACCAGACGGTTGTGGCCTTGCTTCGCGGGAGTTCGAGTTCAAGGCGCACATATTTTTTCGCATCCTCCTCGCGGATCAAGATCTCGCGCTGGTACCATGCCTTGCCGCAAAAATTGAGAGGAGGTGTGGGCGTGTTCGCTGGATTTGCCCTTGGGGAAGGTTGATGGCCTCTTTTTGAAGGATACAGGGATCCCCCGTTCAACTCCACGGCGGCGGTGGTGCCCGGAAGCGTGATGGTGGCTCTTCCGGGCAGCGGGGCGGCGAACCATTTTTCCGCGATTCCGACGCCCTTGGGATCAAAGGCAAAACGCCATTCTCCGTCCAAGGTGTCCGTGTATGTGGTCAATCGCACGTCCTTGGGAGAAGCCCAGGCGCGAACACCGCCTCCGCAGGCAAATGTCGTGAGCGACAGGATCATTAACCACGCAACCTTGCGTAACCGGGAAGTGTATCTGCTCATGGCCGTGGAGGCTGTCCCTCGCGCTTTTGGCTGCAATCCCAAAGCGGCATCAAGCGTTTCTCATGGAGTTCGCACGTGGTTTCGCGCTCGCGTTCTGGGGAAGGGGTATGCGAGGATTGAGTGTCTTTTGTCATGAATATCGCCTACGCGGAGCCAAGTCGGAAGCCTGTCTCCTTCCTTAATTGGGAGGGGAGCGCCGGGGCTTTCGCGCAGAGGACGGACTGGTGGTCGCCGTTTGTGATCTTGGTGCTGGCGACGTGGAGCGTTCTTGCGATTTATTCGACGGGAAGCCTCAAGACGCCCGCGTTCTTTGCGCAGGAATTCGCATCAAAGCAGCTTTCGTATGTCTGCATTGGCTGGGTGGCCTACTGGGTGATTTCATTGCTGGAGCTTCGGGCCTTGGAGCGCTACGCTTGGGTGCTCTATGCGGCGGGAGTCATTCCGCTGCTGCTGGTCGCGGCATGCGCGGTGTTGAAAACGGACCTTGGAGGCCTTGTCGCGCACCGCTTGGGAGCGCGACGGTGGATTTTTTTGCCGGGTTTCAGCGTGCAGCCATCCGAATTTGCCAAAATTTCGACGCTTGTCCTGCTGGCTTTCACGGTTGGTCGTGGCGTTGTTTTTGAGGGATTGTCCATCTGGGAGCGCTGGGTTGTGGCAGTGGCGGGAGCTATTTTCCGCATGCCACCATGGCGGCGGTTTTGTGAGCCTGTAAACGGCCATTTGCCCATGATCGTGCGGACAACATGGATCACCGCGCTCCCTTTCGCATTGATTTTTGTGCAACCAGACCTAGGCTCCGCGCTCTTGTATGTTCCCATGGTCTTTGCCTTGCAACTTGTAGCCAATGTCCCGCTGCGCTTTTTTGCGATTCTCGCTTTGCTGGCGCTGCCGGGGGCGGTTGTGCTTACGGTCGACATGTCGCAGTATGGGGCGGCTTTGCGGCAATATCAGGAGAACCCCCCGGAGGGCGCCAGCCTACGTGACCCTGCGTTGGGGATCCGGGAGACGTTTCAGGGCATCCTGCCGTTGCGCAACTATCACCGTGAGCGCATCATGACGCTTGTGAATCCACGCCTGATCGACCCCAATGGCGAGGGCAAGGATTGGCAGCCGCGCCAGGCTCGCATGGCGATTGCGAGGGGGGGGCTTTGGGGGCAGGGATTTCAAAATGGCACCCTTGTGCGCCTTGGATGGCTTCCTGAGATGGCGGCACACAACGACTTTATCTTTGCCAGCATTTGCGAGGAGGCTGGGTTTGTGGGCGGCGCGGCGATTTTGTGTCTTTTCGGGGCGTTGGCGGTGTTTGCCCTGACGGCTGCCGCCCGGGCGCCGGACAAATTTCACGCCGCGCTCGCGGCGGGCGTGGCCGTCATCCTTGTCTCGCACGTCCTTGTCAATGTCGGCATGAATGTTGGGATCATGCCGGTGACCGGTATCTCGCTTCCTTTCTTAAGCTACGGAGGTTCCTTCATCCTCAGTTGCTTCCTGCTTTTTGGAATCGCACAGAGCGTTCATCGCTCCGGAAGGCCGCTTGCGCCATCCGGGGCGGAAGGGGACGGCGATTTCCAAACATCATCGCAACTGCCGCGCGTCGGGACCACCCATGCCAGCCGTACATCCAGCACGCCAACATAAGAACATGGCGTTTCAATAGTAATCAACACACCCTAGCAATGGCAGACATTGAACCTTCCGAAAACGATCCAGGCCGCGACGAGCACGCCGAGTTGCGCGACCCGCCAGGCGAGCGCAAAACAGAAAAGCCTCCCTTGGGGGAATTGCATTCCGGGGCCAAGGTTCGCGCCCGGGACCGCCCGCTCCTGCAGCGTATCATCAAACACTTCTCGCCCACGCGCGACACTTACCGTGAGCTGATCATCAACTCCGAATCCCTTGAAAAACGCGTCGCGCTGCTTTCGAACGGAGTTCTCGAGAAATTCGACATCGAGCGCAAGGGCGAGAGTCGCATGGTCGGTGCCATCTTCAAAGGGAAGGTTCAAAACCTTGATGCCGGCTTGCAGGCGGCATTTGTCGAAATCGGACAACCCAAGAACGCATTTCTGCACTATTGGGACATGATTCCCGCCGCGAACGACAACTCGGTGGAATTTATACGCGACAACTCCTCCGTGGACCAAAGGAAGAAACGCGCCGCCTGCACCGCCAAGGATATTCCGCAGCTGTTCCCGGCGGGTTCCGAAATCATCCTGCAAATCACCAAGGAGCAAATTGGCACCAAGGGGCCGCGAACCACGACCAATATCGCCCTTGCCGGACGCTTCATCGTCCTGATGCCATTCAGCGGCCAGTGCGGCATCTCCCGCAAAATTGAGGACGCCGCCGAACGCGCCCGTCTCAAAAAAATCCTCCAAAAGATCACGATTCCGGCCGGGATGGGCGTCGTCATCCGTACCGCAGGCGAAGGAAAAAAGCTGCGTTATTTTGTGCGGGACCTGCACATGCTCATCAACCGCTGGAATCGTATCAGCGCCCTGAATAATTCCTCCAGCAAGTCCGCCACGCTTTATCAGGAGCCTGGGATTGTCGAGCGCACCGTGCGCGATTTTCTCACGGATGACGTGGATCGCATCATCGTCGATTCACGGGAGGACTATGAGACCATCATCGAGGCTGTCGGCGAGATTTCCCCGCGTTCACGCAAAAAGGTTGAGCTTTACCGCGCAAACATCCCGATTTTCGAGCGTTTCAACATTGAGCGCCAGATTGAGCAGACATTCAATCGACGCGTTCCGCTCCCCGGTGGCGGGGAGATTGTCATCGACGAAACCGAGGCTCTCATCGCCATAGATGTCAATACGGGCGGGCACAAAAGCGCCAAGGATGGGCGCAACTACATCCTTGAGGCCAATATTGAGGCCGTACGCGAGGCCGCCCGCCAGATACGGCTGCGCAACCTTGGCGGCCTCATCATGATAGACACGGTGGACATGAAGGACCCCAAGCATCGTGCCGCCGTTTACAAGGCCCTGCGCGATGAGATGGCCCCGGATCGTGCCAAACACCAAATCCTTCCCATCTCGCAACTTGGCGTGTTGCAGATGACGCGCCAGCGGCAGACCGAGTCCAACACCACAGGCATTTATTGCGGATGCCCTTATTGCAAGGGGCGTGGCATCGTCAAAAATCCGCTCACAATGAGCGTTGAGATTCAACGGCGCCTCATCAGCGTCACCCGTCGCTTGCGCACCTACAAGCAGAACGTCGGGCGCGAGCTGTATTTGCGCGTCTTGCTCCATCCCATTAACTTGGAGCGTCTTCGCAACGAAGACCGTGCCTGCCTTGAGGACATGGAGAAGGCGTATAATGTCCGCCTGGCATTTCGCGCCGACCCTGGTTACCACGTCGAGAATTTCAAGATCCTCGATGCCGAGACTGGCGAGGAGGTCCGTTGATGCGGAGGGGGATGCCGCATGGCAGTGGGAGCGTGATGCGTCGCCGACGTTTTCCCATGCCCCCGAACCCCTTTTCCGTTTTCTCAACACTTGAAACCACCTGATGATGCCTTACCCTTGCAAGAATGCACATTGAGAACTTCAAAATCTTCGCGGACCTTATCAAGACCAAGAGTTTTTCCAAAACCGGGAAACAGAACGGATTGAGCCAGTCCGCCGTGAGCCAGCAATTGCGGGCATTGGAACTCTCCTTCAATGTGCGCGTGCTTGACCGCAGCCAGAAACGGTTTCACCTCACGCGGGAGGGCGAGCGCATCCACGCTGCCACACAGGAGATCCTGCGCACCTATGACAGGCTGTTGGCGGATATCCAGGAGATGCGAAACAGCGTGAATGGCTCCATTCGCGTCTCGACCATACTCAGCATCGGGCTTCATGAGATGCCCAATGTCCTTAGACGCATCCTCGTGGACTACCCGTCCGTCAATATTTGTGTCGAGTATCGCCGCTCCAACATGGTTCTTGAGGACGTGGAGCACAATGGGGCGGATTTGGGCCTGCTTGCAAACCCCGATGCCGAGGCCATGGAAAAGTTCGCCGTGCACCCGTTTGCCGAGGACAAACTCGCTGTCATTTGCAGCCCGCGCCATCCTTTCGCGGTGCTTGGCGCCATCCCCGTGGAGAAACTTTCCGGCCAGCGTTTCATCAGTTTTGACCGCGACATTCCGACCCAGCGAATCGTCGAGCAGACCCTCCTCGGAAAAAACGTCCACATCAATACCATCATGGAGACGGACAATATCGAGACCATCAAACGCGCCGTCGAAGCCGGCATCGGCATCGCCCTTGTCCCCGCCTCAAGCGCGCAATATGAAATTCAGCGGCAGACACTTGCCAAAGTGGACTTGACGGACGCCCCCATCAAACGTTCGCTCGTCGTCATCCACCGCAAGGACTTCGTGCTCTCGCCTGCCATGAAGAAGTTTATCCAGTTCATGGTCGAGGCCGGGAAAGAGGGCTTGGAGGATGATCCTGTCGCGGCCTTGGCGCGTCAAACCGGAGCTGCGGCCCCCGCCCTCCCTGCGTGACACCTCCCACCCCTTTTTTCCCTGCCACCGTCCTCCATTTTCCCCAGCCCACACCGCACTACAATGAGTAATCCGAAAAAGAAAGTCATCGTGGCCGACAAAATTTCGTCTGTCGGCGTTGCCTGGCTTAAGCAGCAGCCAGGCATTGAAATTGTGGAGGCGCAGGGCTGTTCCGCAGAACGCCTTCTGGAGCTTGTCGGCGATGCCTCCGCGATCCTCGTCCGCAGTGAGACAAAAATCACGCGCGCCATCCTCGAGGCCGCCCCCTGCCTTGTCGCCGTGGGCCGCGCTGGCGTCGGCGTGGACAACATCGACGTCGAGGCCGCCACAGAGCGCGGCGTCATTGTCATGAACACCCCCTCTGGCAACACAATCGCCACCGCCGAACTGACCTTTACCCACCTCCTCTGCTGTGCCCGCCCGGTACCGGCGGCCGCGGCCACGATGCGTGCTGGAAAATGGGACCGGAAGAACTTCTCCGGCACGGAGCTTTTCGGCAAGACTCTCGGCATTCTTGGCTTGGGGCGCATCGGCACTGAGGTTGCCAAACGCGCGCTCGCCTTTGGGATGAAGGTGCTTGCTTACGACCCCTATCTGACCGAGGACCGCGCCCAGTCCCTTGGCATCCAGACTGCCTCCCGCGATGACGTGTTCACGAATGCGGACTACATTACCGTCCACATGCCGCTCACCGAGCAGACCGCCAACATGGTCGATGGCGCGGCCATTGCCAGGATGAAGCGCGGGGTCCACCTCGTGAATGTCGCCCGTGGCGGCCTGATCGACGAGAGGGCCTTGGCCGAGGCCCTTCAAAGTGGCCAGGTTGCCAGCGCCGGGTTCGATGTCTTCACTCAGGAACCCTTGCCTGCGGACTCGCCTTTGCGCGCCATTCCCAATCTCACCCTCACGCCGCACCTTGGGGCCTCCACCAGCGAAGCCCAGGAAAGTGTCGGCATTGAGGTTGCGCAGGCAGTCGCGCAAGTTCTCGCGGGGGGGCCTTGTGTCAATGCCGTCAACATGCCAAGCGTCGACCAGCGCTCGCTGCAGCAACTTCGCCCCTTCCTTCACCTTGCCGAGAAACTTGGCACCCTCGTTCAGCAGCTTACCACTGGCGCCGTCAAAAAACTCCGCATCACCTATTGGGGCAACCTGGCCGAATTCGATACCACGCCGGTTTCCCGGGCCGTGCAGCGTGGTTACCTTCGCCGCATCAGCGGCCACGTCAACGATGTCAACGCCCCGCATTTCATCAAACGTCTCGGCATCGAGGTGAATGTCACCCAATCCAACGAACAAGCCGACTACAAAGACCTTATTGAAGTCGAGGCTGTCGGTCAGGATGGCTCCCGCCACGGGCTTACCGGCACCATCATTGGTACCAGCCACTCCCCGCGCATCGTCAGGATTGGCGCGCACCCCATCGAGTTCCACCCGCAGGACACCTTGCTCATCTCCGAGAATCTTGATCGCCCTGGCATTGTCGGCGACGTTGGCACCATTCTCGGTTCCGCAGGCATCAACATCGCCAACATGAGCCTCTCCAAGGCTCTTGATGCTGCCGATAGCGCCTTGGCTGTTTACCAGCTCAGTGGCACGCCGGACGCGCTCACCCTTGAAAAAATCAAGAAAAACCCCGCCCTTCTCAACGTTCTCATTCTTGAGGCCTGAGGTTTGTCTGGCGGGAGAAATTGCCTCCCTCCCAAAGAGAGGGGGGGGCTTGGTCGGCGCCCGGCGGCGGACGCCGGGTTGCGCCTGACCCGCAAGGGGAGGGTGATGGAAATGGTTGCTCTGGCGCCTTTTACACTCGGAGCGAAGCCATCGCATCCCGAAGAGGACGCCAGACGTGGGAATCTTGCAGGATGGGCAGGGAAAAAAGGGCGTTCAATGGGCGAAGCACGAAGAGGCGCTGCGCCCAACGCGGATGTGGCAGGGTGAGAAACGGAGTATGCCGGGTTGCGCCCTCGTAAAAAAGGAGATCGATGTCGAGGGTGCGCGGGCCATTGGGAATGGTGCGGACGCGTCCATTCCGTCTCTCAATGGAGAGGCAGGCCGCGAGGAGCTCCTCCGGCGAAAGTGTGGTGGAGACAAGGCCTGCCGCGTTCAGGAAACGGGGCTGCGCGAGGTAGTCCTCCGGCTCGGTTTCATAAAAAGGGGATGTGGCAAGAACGCGTATGCCGGGGGTGGCGTCGAGCGCGGCAATGGCGGCGGCAAGATGGGCTGCCCGGTCACCAAGATTGCTTCCGTAGGCGAGGATCGCCTGCCGCGCCACAGGGGTTTGGGCGGAAAAGGCGGCCAGGGCGGCGGCAAGGGCTGCCGGTTGCTCGAGGTGCGGGAGATGTCTTGAATGGGCGATTGTGGCAAAAGTGCCGTTCGGCAGGCGCGCGCACATGTCGCGGGCGATCGCGCCAAACTTTGAGTCCTCGATCCCGGCGGCGCAAAGCACGGGCAGGCGCAGGGTGTCCAGAACATCCCAGAGCGGGGGGAGCGCGCCGGTGCCGACTCCCCGCAGGCTGGCTGCGAGGCCGTGTGGCCTGCTCTCGCGGAGGCGTCGCGCGCGCACTGCGGCAAGGGCCGGGGCACGCATTTGCGCAAGCAATGGGAGGCTCCACCATTTTTCAAAAAAAACCGCGGGCGGTGTCGTTTCGATCTCGCGGGCAAGCCGCTCATCCTCCATGCGGCGCTGTTCCCGATCACGCGAAGTGGCGAGACCAGGCGAGGCGCCAATGAGCACAAGCGCGGCGATCGCCTCCGGGTGGCGCGCGGCAAAATGCAACGCGAGACGCCCCCCCATTGAATAGCCGAGCAGCAGTTTTTTTTCAGGACGGGGCGCGGAAAAACTTTCCGTGGAAACCGCCACGGGATGCGTCCGCCCCCGTTTGCCGCAGGCCGTGCGCGCCGCACCGTCGCAAATGCCATGGGCATCCCCGGGGAAGTCCTGAAGCGCGCACCCGATCTCCCTCAAATGGCTTTTCAGGGAGAACGCATCCTCCCCGGTGGCGGCATTGGTGCCGTGGCCCGGGAGGTCGGGGGCGTGCCATTGCCAGCTTGCGGGGCAGGCGTCCCGCAACACCTCGAAATCCGCCCCAGCCCCCGTGAAGCCATGAAGCGCGAGAATCCGCACGGTGGAATCGGGCTGAGCGGGATGGAGGGCGGAGGCGGCCGGGACGCTTTTTTCAGTTCAATACACGACCTTGTTCAGCGGATATTCCACGATGCCCTCGGCTTTCGCCGCCTTGAGCACGGGGATGATTTCGCGGACAAGCTTGTGGTCGATGATGGTCTCAACGGCGATCCAGTCCGGGCTGGAGAGCGGCGAAATGGTGGGGTTGCGCAACGCGGGCAGCTGCCTTGAAACCGCGTCAAGGGCGGCTTTGGGGAGATTGAATTTCAGGCCGACGAGCGTGGCGGCGTTGAGGGCGGCCTGCAGCAGCATGGCGATGGCCTCAATCTTGGCGCGCTTGCGAGGGTCAGCCCAGGATTTTTTGTTGGCAATCAGCTTGGTGTTTGTCGTCAGGATCGTGTCTATGATGCGCAACTTGTTGGCTTTGATGGAGCTGCCAGTTTCGGTGAGATCGACGATGGCATCGGCGAGATCCGGAACCTTGACTTCCGTCGCGCCCCAGGAGAACTCGACATCGGCGGACACCCCATGTTTGGCAAGAAAGCGCCGCGTCGTCTCCACAAGCTCCGTGGCGATGCGCTTCCCCTGCAAGTCGGCCACAGTCTTCACGGGTGAGGCCTCCGGAACGCAAATGACCCAGCGGCTTTGCACGTTGGAAGCGCGGCTGTAGACGAGATCGCCCACCTCATGCACGTCGGCATTGTTTTCCACGACCCAGTCATGACCCGTCAGCCCCAGGTCAAAAAAGCCGTGTTCGACGTAACGGGCAATCTCCTGCGCGCGCACAAAGCGCCCATCCAAGGCCGGGTCATCAAAGGAAGGCCTGTAGGACCGCGAACTCTTGGCGACGGGAAACCCCGCCTTGGCAAAAAGCGCCAGCGTGGACTCCTCAAGGCTACCCTTTGGCAGGCCGACCATCAAGTAAGGTGTTTCGTTGCTCATTTTTGTTTTCGGGAGACAGTCGCGAAGCCGCGCCAAAAATGGCGCCTCTCCAGCGCATGGGGAGGCTTGAAAGCAAAAGGACGGGCGGCGCAAGATTGAAAATTTTCGGAAAAACCTATTGACTCTCCCCTCTCTTGGCATTCCCTGTTCCGCCAGCTGTAACGGCTGCGAAACAGCCGCCCTGCCGCCATCACCCATCACGACAAACCCACCCGGAATTTCCTTCCGTTCAACCCACGTTTTACCCGATATGAAGAGACCGTTGCTCCCCGCCCTTGTGTTCGCGGCATTTGCTGCCGCAGGCTGCACCAGTGACGACACCGCCACGCGCGCCACCAGCCCGTGGGCGCAGCCTGGTGCCGCCACGGAACCCAATCCCATTCTTGCGGGCGTCAGTCTCGGTTCGGAGGAAAATGGCGGCCCCCAGAGCGAATTGATCGCCAGCAAACATTACAAGACCTACTCTTGGCGTCGCGACAAGAAGCCGGAGACGGGCGCGAGTTCCGAGAATGTCGTCGAGTACCCCGCTCCGGAGAACCCGCGCAACATCCGCATCACGGGGATCAACGAAAAGGCCTCCGTGCTTTCATTCGTCTGCGCGGACACGGCTCCCTTCGTCGTGGATCAGCAAATCAACATCAACGACGGCAAAAACGCGGCCTACGTGAGGGTCGTGCGCAAAAATGCCGAAAAGAACGTCGTTGTTGCCGAACTTTTGCCCAATCAGGTGGATACCCCGAAACTTGAGCTTGGCGGCGAATTGAGCTACGCGACCACCGCGCAGGAAAGTGCCGCCAGCGCGCTGCCCTCCGCCAGTGCCGGTGTCGCGCCCGTCGTGCCCGCCGCGGAGCCGGTTCCCGCTGCCGCGCCGGATGCCCCGATGCCGGTTGCGGAACCTGCGGCGGTTCCTGCCGCGCCCGTTGCCGAGGAGGCCCCGCCGCCCCTCCCCGCAGCCCCGTGAGGCGGGGGGCGCATGCGTCCGTGAAATCGCGGAAACGCGGGAGCTGCTTTCAAGCGGATCCCGCGTTTCTCGTATGTGGGTCACATCCCCGGTCGTCGTGGCAACCTGCGCGCCTTCATCCTAACGAAAGCCGCCCTGTCACCCTTGCCAACAAGCCGCAAACCCCCCACTGTCTGCCCCAAGATGTTTATTGATGAAACGAAGGTCTTCCTCAAAGCCGGAAAGGGCGGCGATGGCTGCCTGAGCTTCCGCCGGGAAAAATTCCTCCCCAAAGGCGGGCCGGATGGCGGAAATGGCGGGCGCGGCGGGGATGTCGTGCTTTTGTGCGATGAAAACGAAAACGAACTTTCACGCTACCGCTTCCAGCCGCATTGGAAGGCCGAAAACGGGCGCCCGGGAGAGGGCCGCAACAAACAGGGCGCCAGCGGGGACGATTGCGTGTTGCGCCTTCCGCCGGGCACCCAGCTCGTCAACGCCGAGACTGGCGAGCTTGTCGCCGAGGTCACGCGCCCCGGGGAACAGGTTGTCCTGCTCAAGGGGGGCAAGGGAGGGCTTGGAAACGATGCCTTCAAGACTTCCGTTAACCAAGCCCCGCGCAAGACAACGCCGGGACGTCCGGGCGAGGAAGGCATTTTCCACCTCGTGCTGAAAACCATTGCCGACGCCGGTCTTGTTGGCTTTCCCAATGCCGGAAAGTCGTCCCTTGCCGGCTGCCTGACAAACGCGCGTCCCAAGGCCGCCGCCTACCCGTTTACGACGCTCCATGTCAATGTTGGCGTCATTGATTACCCCGACACCGGCGAACGTTTTTTTCTCGCTGACATTCCTGGCCTCATCGAGGGCGCGCATGAAAACAGGGGCCTTGGCCACGAGTTTTTGCGTCACATTGAACGTTGCCGCCTCCTGCTCTTCGTGCTCGACATGGCGGGAACGGACGGGCGCAGCCCGGCCAGCGACTATTCCACGCTCGTCAGCGAACTGGAGCATTACTCCCCCGTCCTCGCCGCCAAGTCCCGCCTTGTTGTCGCCAATAAAATGGACGATCCCGCGGCCGCGAAGTTTCTCGCCGCGTTCAAGCGCAAACACAGGGGCGTTCCGGTTTTGCCCATCTCCTGCCACGCTCGCACAGGTCTTTCCGAGCTGCGCCAAGCCATCCGCAGCCACGCCACACGCACTCCGTGAGCATGGATGGCCCTGTGCCGCATTTCTCCCGTGATGATGGGAGGGGAAAGACGGCCTTGGATTTTGTTTTTTATCACAGGGGTTTCTGATTTGTCCTGTCAGGAGCGGGCGGGGAGGTTTCTTTGCAATTGCCACGGGTGGATTGGTGGATTTTGCCTTCCTTCCACACGTTGTCTGCGACGGTTCCCCGGACAATTGGTTCGAGAATTTATGGAATTGCCTGTCATTCCTGATTCTTTTTATGCGAACACGAAAGATGGATGGGAAGGATTTTTGGAATTAATGAAAATCATGGGGATGGATGTGAAAAATAATCTCACATTCTGTATTTTTTGAACACAAGGATGAGCATGTCAAAAACATGAAACAACTTGTCCACCAACATCATGCAATCCATAATTCAATATTGGTGATGCCACAGACAAGCCTCAAGCAAGAGATATTCTTAATGAGTGCCATCTGCGATGATTTTAATAAGGATGGACCATGATCGTGAAGGTTTTTATTTTTCCATTCACGTGTTCGCCCCCCACTCTATCGGATCCAATTTATTGTGCTTTCCTGTTTTTTGCATCCTGCTGTTCAGATGCGATTTTCCAATCCCAAGATGGCCAGGATCCTTGTTTATCTGAATACTTGAATAAATTCCTGAACGGAAGCCCCAATGATTTCCTTGTGAACCTCGAAGTCATGCCCGCTTCATTTCGCTTCCAGAACATCTGTTATCCTCATGCTTTCCCGTTCGATGATCCCCCGCGTTTTTATCGCATGACGTCCCTTCTTTCTAAAATTTCGCCGTGTTTTCCAAGACGCAAGAGAAGGGTCTTGGCGCGCCGATATGCGCAAGGATCCCGGCGCGCTGCCCTGCGAAAATTTGTTCCATCGCCAGCAAGGCTGGATTGTGGAATGTTTGCTTTCTTGAATGGAGAAATCGCTCTCGTTCTTTTCCATTCACCAGCGCCTTCTCCCGGAAAAACAACCTCAATTGCCTTCTTCCCGATCTTTCTCACATCTCCTCGGGGCCAAGCAGCCGGGCGGAGAGCCGGGCAAGGGCGGATTCGAGCAAAGGGCGAAGCGCGGGAGGCGGGGAGGTCCAGCGGGCGTCGGCAAGCTTCAAGGCGGCGTTGAGGTAGCGAAGGTCGCCCGTTGCCCGATGGTAATTGGCAAAAAGTGACGCGATCCGGCCTGCGATCTCGGGCGCGGCGGCGCCCCACTTTTCCCTGGCCCGCTGGCGAAGGATGGATGGGTTGATTTCGCAGTAACGCAGCAGTTTTTCCGTCCAGATGGAGGTTTCGCGGGAAAGCGAACGGCCCGCCCCGCCATCTCCGGCAACGCCGGCATCGGCGGATTTCGCAGGGGATTCCGCGCTTGTGGCGGCGGCTTCCACCGCGGCCTGCAGGGTGCCGAGTATCGCGGGCGTCAGATCGCGAAATGATGGTTTCGGAGGCGTGTCTGCCGTGGGTGTGGATTGGGCGGCCTTGTCCCCGGCCGTCTCCGCAGGAGTGGCGTGGTTGCTCGTGATTGCCATGTTCGGGGCGTGGGTGGTTTTGGGCCGCCACCTAAAGCTCCCACCAAGGGAGACGGGCGTAGACATGGCGGCGGTCATTGAATTTTTCGAGGGTTGCGGCAAGGTTTGCCGCCTGGCTGGCCGTGCGCGCGGCGGGGGATTGCGGCAGGGCGGTCGCGGAGGGAAACGCCGGAACGCCGAGGACGACGCTGGCGGATTTCCTCAGGAATGCGTTGGTGATCCACGCCCTGTCGCGCCCTTGGAGACCAGTTGGCGCAAGGCCGGCCACGGGGTCCTCCCCGTTGTCCCGGAAGAGCCTGGTCAACATCCCCAGGGTGGTGCTGGGTTCGGGAAACTGGCGCACAATGTAGGCCCCTTCCTTCAAATGGGCGCGCCTGGCGGCCGATTCCACGGCGTCTCCCAGGCCGCCGATCGTGTCCGCAAGGCCGAGCTTCACGGCATCGGTGCCCAGCCAGACGCGCCCTTCGGCGATCTCCAGCACCTTTTCCCTGTCAAGATTCCTGCCCTTGGCGACGATGTTGATGAAGTTGTCGTAAATCTTGTCCGTCTGCCGCTGGAGCAGGGCGATTTCCTCGGGGTCCTTCGGCCGGGAAAGCGTGTCAATGTCGGCGTAGCGCGCGGTTTTTACCCCGTCAAAATGGATGCCCAACGCGGCGGCGGCGTCCTTGAAATCAAACATGATCCCGAACACCCCGATGGAGCCGGTGATGGTCGTGCGCTCGGCAAAGATTTCCGCGGCTGGCGTGGATATCCAGTAGCCGCCGCTGGCGGCATAGCGCCCCATTGAGACCACGACGGGCTTTTCGCTGGCGGCGAAGCGCTCCAACTCAAGGCGGATGATTTCGCTGGCATAGGCGGACCCGCCGGGGCTGTTCACGCGAAGCACGAGTGCCTTGACCTCGGGTGTCTCGCGGAGCTGGCGCAGGATCGCGGCCAGCGCATCGCCCCCGACCGCATCCTCGCCACCAGCGCCGTCCACGATCTCACCCTCGGCGTAAAGCACCGCGACGCAGTCTCCGTCGGAGGGGATGAGGAATCTTGCGGGGACGCTTCGGATGTAGTCACGGACGTGCACCTGCGCGAAAGTTCTCTCCTTGGGATTCCGGCGGTTTGTCACGTTTTTCAAACCATCAATGATCTCGCCCAAGCCCGCGCTGCCATCGATGAGACCGATTTTCCTGGCCTCGCCGGCGTCAAGAATGCCCCGCGCCGCCGCCATGGCATGGAGGGTGGCCGGCGGGATTTTCCGGCTGGAGGCGATGTCCTCCACGATGCTTCCCCAAAGGCCTCCATAGAGATGCTGCCGCTGCTCACGGTCGGCATCCCCCATTTTATCGGAAAGAAACGGCTCGATGGCGGACTTGTATTTCCCGACTTTCACGGTCTGGACGCCGATGCCGTATTTCCGCAACGCCGGCCCAAAATAGGGGGAGGTGAAGGACAGGCCGCGCATGTCCACATCAGAGGCCGGGTGGACAAGGAGCCGCGTGGCGGCGGAGGCGACATAAAGGTTTTTCAGCGACGGATCCTCAAGCCATGCCACGATGGGCTTGCCGGATTTTTCGTGAAAGGAGAGCAGGGCGCGGCGCAGCTCGGCCAGCGGGGCGTAACCGGAACCGTTTTGCGTGTCGGACAGGCTCCCTTTGATGAACACGCCGCAGATGTCCGGGTCGTCCGATGCGTGGGCCAGGGCGGATGTCAGATCCAGCAGCCCGGTGCGTTTCTTTTGACGTTCGGGCGCCGCGGCCGCCAGCAGGCTGTGCATCAGGTCATCCGCCTGTTCGGGCATGTCGGTGATGGCGGTGTCGAGGTCGAGCACGAGGAACGTGTTGTTGGGGATTGGCACGGGCCTGGGCTGGCCTCCGAACAGGACGAACATCGCGATCAGCCCGCCGGCGCAGACAAGAAGGAGGATGGATGCGAGCACCGCGCTTAGCAGGTTTGCCAGCAGCGCCGCCCCCAGTGTTCTCAAAAAAGTTCCCATGCGGGCAGCATGTCCGCGGCCCGAGGAAAAGGGAAGGGTGTTGTCCGCAGCGGCAAGGCCGTCCACGCCCTCTCACACTTCCCCCGCCAGGAAGCGGACATAGGCGGGATGGGAGTTGAGGCACGGGATCTGCTCGAAGGATTCCCCGCCCGCCTCCAGGAAAGTCTCCCGGCCCTCGATGTTGATTTCGTGGATGGTCTCGAGGCAGTCGGCGGTGAAGGCGGGGCAGATCACGAGAAGGCGCCGCGTGCCGGATTGCGCAAGCCGGCGCAGCGTCTCATCCGTGTATGGACGCACCCAGGCCGTCCGCCCGAGGCGGGACTGGAAGGCCACCGTGAATTTTTCGCGCGGGAGTCCCGCCGCCGCCGCGAATGCCTCCGCTGTCGCGAAACACTGGTGACGGTAGTCGCGCGCGCGAATTTCCGGCGGGGCGTCCGCATTGCAATCCAGGGCCTCGGCACAGTCAGGATAGTTGGGGATCTCCCGTCGCAGGTGCCTCAACGGGATCCCGTGGAAGGAAAACAGCAGTTTGTCGAATGGCTGTTGAAGCCACGGGCGCGCCGACTCCACGAGCGCCTCGATGTAGCCCGGGGCATCATAAAAAGGTTCCTGGATGCGGACCCGCATCCTTGGGGCCAGTTCTTCAAAAAGCCGCTTCGCGAGCGCCACAGCCGTCCCGTGGCTCGACATTGCGTAATGCGGATATTGCGGAAGCACAACAACTTCCTCCGCGCCGCTTTCCATCGCCGCCCTGATGGCGGCAGCCGTGGAAGGCTCCCCGTAGCGCATGCCCGCGAAGACGGGGACGTCCTCCGAAAGCAGCGCCTGCAGCGCCACCCGCAGGCGTTCGGTGTGTGCCAGCAATGGCGAACCCTCCGGTGTCCAGATTTGCTTGTACGCCTTGGCGGAATGGGCGGGGCGCCGGGGCAGGATGATGCAATTCAGCAACAGCCACCGCAGCACGGGATTCATGTCGAGCACGCATGGGTCGCCGAGGAATTCGCGTAAAAAAACGCGCACGTCATCCGTTTTGCACGAACGCGGGGACCCGAGGTTCAGGAGCAGCACTGCTTTCTTCATCCTCGGGCCAGCACAACGCCACCCGCCATCCCGCGCAACGCCGAAGCGCCCCCATTCGTTTTACGTCCAAAAAAAACCGCGCGGGGGCCTCGCGAAACGGAGGCGTGATGGGCGGGATTCAGGGCTTGCGCGGGGCAGTGCGGGCGGCACCCTCGCCCGCAAAAGGTATATCCACGGTTTTGCGCCGCCGCGCATGCCGGGGTCGCTTGCCATCGGCTTGCTCCTGCTTTTCAACCCAACCTCCCGTTAGCGCTCCCTTAACCATGAAAAAACACCTCCATCGGACAGCGGAAAACACCTCCCGCGCAATCGTGGGAAAAGAACCCCAATCCGCGGAAAATCGCGCCCTCCCCGAGACCGCCATCCGCGCCCGATCGCTTCCCCAGGCCGTCCTTGCCGCCGCCGCATCGCTTGCCCTGTCATTTTCCGCCGGCGCGCCCCAGCTTCAATCCGCCAGCACAACGGATTTCATCAAGGAGAAGACGATCAGCGTCAGTTTCGGCGGCACGGCCATCACCATCGGGTCGCCCGGCGCGGTGCAGGTCGCCGCCCAGTACTGGAATCTCGCCGGCGGCGTGGACGCGAATAACGGTAATGCGACGAACGCTTCGGATAGCGGCCAGACCGCGTGTTCCTTTGGAACCGCCGCCGGCCTCATTGATTCCTTTGGGGTGTCCACGGGTGTCAGTGTCCAGTGGAGCGCCGCAAACACCTACGGCTCCGCCGCCGGCACGAGCACGGCGCAGGGGCAGATCCTGAAGCGCTACTTGGACGATGGCACGGGGGGGACGGACATTCTTGGCGGCGGCAAACAGGGGCCGCAGGTCAAGCTGGCGGGCTTGGATTCCCTGCAGGTGGCCGCCTTTGACGTTTACCTCATTTGCTCCTCGGATACTGCGTCCTCCAACCGGTTTGAGGTGAACGGCATCTCTTATTATGGCGTGTCGGGTGGCACGGCGCAGGGGACAGGCACTTGGACGCGCTCGATGTATGTGAACACCGATGGCCCCCTTACGGAGGGAGCCGGCGGGAGCTACCTCAAGGTTGCCGATGTCTCTCCTGTGGGCAGCGCGATCAATGTCCAGGGCTTCAGGGCGGGGGGGGCGCGCGGCCCGCTTGCGGCGGTGCAGATCCACTATGTCGAGCAGGTGAAATTTTTGACGTGGAACGCGGGCGATGCCACCTGGGATGCCACGACGGACAATTGGCTGGATGACTCCACGAATCCCGCGATCTGGTCGGCAAACACCGTCCGGGGCGTTGGCGTTTTTGACGCGGGTGGTGCGAACACCGTCACGTTGAGCGGCGGACGCAGCGCCGGCGGCCTGTGGGTGAAGTCGGGCGACTTGACGCTCTCGGGGACGGGGATGCTGAACCTGCCCGGCACCGCGCTCGTCGCCGTCGAAAACGGCGCGAAACTGCGCATTGCCGGCGACGCCGACGTGAGCCTGGGCGAATACGCCGTCCTTGAGCTTGGCAGCGGCTCCGGTTTTTACGCCGAAAAGGACCTGGTTCTCGCCGGAACCATCACGGGCGCGGCCGCCTCCTTTGAGGTGTCGAATGGCGCGGCCGTCACCGTCGGCGGGCAGTTTTCCGTCGGCAGTGTGGGCATTGCCGCAAATTCCACCCTCTCCTTCACGGACAGCAAGTCCGTCACGGAGGCCACGCTCTCCTCCGCCAGTATCACAAACGACGGCACCCTTGTCCTCGCGCGCGGCGTGGACACGAGCCTTTCCGGTTTCACAATCTCCGGCACGGCTGGCGGCACGGCCTCCGGCGTTCTCGTCAAAGGCGGGGACAAGGTTCTCGCGCTCGGGGGCACGAGCCGTGTCAGCGCCGAGCGTGTCGAGGCCGCCGGCGGCACGCTGCATTTCGAACCCGCGAACGCCGATGTGGGCACCCTCGCGGTGAGCGCCGGGACGTTGAATCTCTCCCCCTCCGCCCCCGCGAATGTCCGGATCGGCCTCCTTTCCGCCACAACCGGCGGCGTCATGGCGATTTCAAAGGCCGTCAGCGGCCCGGCCGGCGCCGCGCCTGACGTTGCCGTCTCCGGCGCGAACTCCGCCATCAACAGCGCCGTCTCCCAGAGTTTTGGCGATGTGACCATCGGCGCGGGAGGCAGGCTGGCGTTCACGGACGGCAATGCCGCCAACCGGAACCTCGCGCTGGAGAATCTTTTCATCTCGGGCAATGACGCCACCACGGGCCTGCTTGGCGTGAACAATCTCACCAAAAACTCCGACGGCACCCCGGCGGGGGGCGCGCTGGATTTCACGGGCGCCACCGGGACCACGACCCTTGGCGGCGCGCTCACCGTCAACGCCGGGGACATCCGGTTTTCCGCCTTTGCCACGACGCTCCCGCTCCACGTCGGCAGTTTTTCCGTCAATGCCACGGGCACGCGCATCCACCTCGTTGGCAACAAAACCATGGAGTCGACGAGCAGCCTTGTCCTGCTGACATCGGACGCCGCCATCGCCGGCCCGCTGCCCGTCAACAATCTTTTCGATTCCTTCCCGGACAGCGCGCCCTCCATCGCGCGGTATCTCAACGCCGCCGTCCAGCTTTCGGCCGATTCAAAGTCTGTCATCGTGGCCTTTCTCACCTCGTGGAATGACGCGCGCGTCAGCAGCACCGACGCCAGCCTCCGCACCCATGCCCACGGGACATTCACCATCCCCGCCCAGGTCTCGTTCACTGTCCTGGAGGATCTGGCCGACCGCACCATCGCAGACCCGCAATTCACGGCCCAGCTGGGGTGGGATGGCAGGACCCTCACCAAGGACGGCCTTGGCACCCTGGTCCTGCGCGGCGCCAACTCCTACACCGGCGGCACATCCGTCAACGGAGGCGTGCTCTCGTTTGCGGACAACGGGCTTGGCTCCACCGGCGAAATCCTCCTGAAAAATGGCGGGGGACTGCGCTGGGAGGCTGGCAGCGTCCAGGACATCTCCGTCGGCGGCCGGCTCCGCCTTGGCACCGGCGGCGGCGGGTTTGACACAAACGGGCAGACCGTCGTCCTCTCCGGGGGGATCTCCGGGATGGACGCCTTCTCCGGCCTCACCAAGCAGGGCGAGGGCACCCTGCGGCTCACCGGCCCCTCCACCTACGCGGGCCAGACCATTGTCGCCAAGGGCGTGCTCGCGCTCGCGGGTTCCGGCTCGATCGACAACTCCTCGCTCCTGCGCCTTGGGGCGGGGACCACCTTTGACATTTCCGGCACCGGCGGCGTGCGCGTCCGCGCCATCGAAGGGACGGATTCCACGTCCGGCGCCCCCGTGATCGAGCTTGGCTCGAGTTCCCTGCAAATCGGCACGGATGCCACCTCGCAGGATGGCGACGGCACCTTCGCGGGCGTGATCTCCGGCAGCGGCGGCTCGCTCGTGAAAAATGGCACCGGCACGCTTGTGCTTTCCGGGCAGAACACCCACGACGGCGGCACCACCCTCCATGCCGGCATCCTGCAAATCACCAGCGACCGCAACCTTGGCGCCGCCTATGACGCCAGCGGCGCCCCCGGGGCCACGCTCACGCTCAACGGCGGCGGCTTGGTGGTCGACGCGCAGACCGCCATCGCACGCCCCGTCATCCTCGGAGGCGGCGCCGTCAGCGTGGACGCCGGCGCATACCCGCTGCAATTCACGGCGGGCATCTCCGGATTCGGGACGCTGCAGCCCGTCGGAGCCGGCGGGTTGAAAATCAGCGGGGACTCGGCGAGCTTCATCGGGACGTTGCTCGTGCCCTCCGGCGCGGGGACGCTTGAGGTCGCGACACGACTCGGGGCCTCCGGGAATTTCGCGGGAGGCATCACCCTCGACGCCGGCGCGCGGCTGCTCTTTTCCGCCGCGGGCACGCAGACGCTGGATGGAGTCCTTGACACGGCGGCCACCTCCCGCGTCGAAAAAGGATCCGCCGGGGAACTGCGCGTTGGCGTGAACGCCGACGCCACGGCCTTCGCGGGCGACTGGTTTGTGTCGGAGGGCAGTGTTGCGTTCCAGGCCCTTCTTGGCGCGCCCTCCGCCGGGGCGAACGTCTTTTCCGGCGCGATTGCGATCTCGCCGGGCGCCACGGCCGGTTTCGCCGCCTCGTCGGGGACGCAGGTGCTCGCGGGCGGCCTTTCCGGGGGCGGCGTTTTGTCGAAAACCGGCGCCTCGCGCCTCGTTCTTGACGCCACGGCCGATGCCACGGGCTTTTCCGGGTCGTTGAAAGTGTCCGCTGGCGGCGAATTTTCCGTCGAGACCCCGCTCGGCGCCCGGGCCGATGGCAAAAACACTTTCACGGGCGCCATCCTTCCCGATGGAGCCGCCGGCTCCGTGCTCTTCAAGCTTGGTGAGAACGCCTGGCAGGTGCTCGCCGGCCCCGTGGATGGCGTGGGAATTGTGAAAGAGGATGTTGCCACGGCCTTGTCCCTGGAGCGCCTCTCCGTGCTGGAGTTGACGCACGCCGGGATTGTCTCGGCGCCCGTGGAGATCCGCTCCGGCACCCTGCTCATCGGTGAGGGCACCATCCTGGGTTCCGCCAGCATCGGGGCGGGCGCGGCCTTGGCGGGCACGGGCATGGTGGGCGCGCTGACCCTCTCCCATGGCGCGATTCTTTCGGCGGGAACCCTGCCGCGGTATTCGTCCGACGACCCCCTCCCGGTGCCGGAAAACGACACGCCTGAAACCCTCACCATCGAGCTGCCGGGCGGGGGAACCCTTGACCTGAACGGCGTGGTGCTGCGTGTCTCCCTTCGTGACACCCGCACCGGCGGCACCAGCGCGTCACTTCTCAAGGTGGTGGGCGATGCCGTTTACGGCACCGACGGCACCGCCCCCTCCCCTGTGATTGACATCTCGGCCTACGGCTCCTCGGGGGCGGTCTCCGAGGGCGGCTGGAAGGAGGGAAGCCACCCCGTGCTTGAGGCCACGGGGACGCTGACAACCGATCCCGGCATCCTTGCCACGGCGAATTTCAAATACAGGGGCGTGAGCCTGAGCGACAGCGACCGCCTTTCCGCCACGCTCGAGCAGCAGGGCGGGCAGTTGATTTTGAACACGAAGACGACCGGGGCGCTCGACCTGCAATGGAACAGCCGCGGCCCCGAAAACGCGCAGCCCGTCCGCTGGGCCGCCAGCAACGACCTGAGCTGGCTCTCGCTCTCCGAAAACGCGCAGTTCACCAGGCAGCGGTTCTTGAACGGTGACGCCGTGACCTTTGGCGGCGCCCCCGCCAGCACGGACCCCGCCTTTGGCGGAAGTGAGGCGCTGGCGCGGCGCGTCAACGTCTCCAATGCCGAAGGCGGCCTTTTTGTGAAATCGCTGACCGTGAGCGGCGGCGCCTATGTCTTTGGCTCGGCGGATGATGCCGGGGATGGCTCCCGCGCGAAACTCGCGGGCATTGGCCTTGGGGGCGCGGGTGGCGCCGGGGACCTTCTCCGCATCGCAAGCGGAGCGTCCGCCACGTTTGACGTGGATATCGACTTTGCCCGTGTCGAGATCGCGGGCGGAGCCGTTTTCAACGGTGATTTCACCATTCAAACCGGCCCCGCAACCACCTTGGAGAACGGCGGCTTGATCCTCGCGGACTCGGCCACCGTGGGATTTTCCGGGGCGGTTTCGTCCGCCCTGCCCGTGCGCGTCGGAAACAATGCCCGTATCACGTTGGATGCCACGGGCGGCGCGTTGTGCACCGCCGGCCTTGCGGGCATCGAGCTTGCCGCCGGCGCGGGTGTGGACCTGGTTGGCGGCGGCACCGGCGCGCGCCTTGCCTCCCCGGTCACCGGGTCGGCGTCCGGCCCTGCCGATGCCGGGATAAGCAAGACAGGCGACGGCGAATTCTACCTCACCACCACCGAGGGCCGGTCCAACACCTATCGCGGCGCGACATGGGTGCAGGGCGGCACCCTCGCGCTCGGCACGGCTGGGGCCACCGCGGCAAGTTCCGCGATCATCCTCGCCCCGGGCAACGGCCTCACGGCCTCCGTGCGCCTTGACTTCGCCGAGCGGGGCGTGCTCGGCCCGGCCATTGCCGGCAACGGTTCCCTGTCCGTCACCGGCAAGGCCGTGCTCGACAAGGCGAACACCTTCTCCGGGTCCACGACGGTCTCCGGCGCGGGGGCCGCATTGGAACTGGCGGCGCCCGACGCCCTCGCCGGCAGCGCCTCGGTGCTGGTGCGCGACGGCGGCCGGCTCGCGGTCGGCGCGCCCGGCGCGATCACGGCGGCGGGCGCCCGCGTGAGCGTCGGCGGCCAGGGTTCGCACCTCGCGTTGGACGCCGGGGACGCCCTTTCCGCCAATGTTTCCGTGGAAATCCTTGATGGCGGATCCCTGGGATTTGCCGCGAGCCAGACCCTCGGCGCCCTCACCCTGGCAAACGGGGTGATTGCTGATCTTGGCGGAATGGACCTGGCTCTCCGTGGCGTGAACGCCTCCGGGGGCGACTCGGCGGGCGCGCTTGCCTCGCCCCTCCGGAACGCCGGCGTTGTGACCGTGGGCGGCGGTGTCGCCGCCCCGGCCCCCAGCTTCCTTCTTGACACCGTGGATGCCCTGGCCGGCGCGGCCGGCGTCGTCGTGAAAAGCAAGGCCACGCTCAAGGCCGCCGCCGCCCAGTCCTTCGGCAGCCTGCATTTGGAGCAGGGGGCCTTCTTTGATTCCGCCGCCTTCGCCGCCACCGTCGGCTCGGGCGCCCTCTCCGGGGTGTTCAAGGCCGCCGCGTTCACGAAGAACGGTGGCGGCACGCTTGTCGTGGGCACGCCGCTCCTGCTGGCGGGCGAGGCCACCGTGGAGTCCGGCCTGCTTTCCATCGAGACCGTGGATGCGCTGGCCGCCGCCTCGCGCCTTGTGATCGCGCCCGGCGGCTCGCTCGCGACAGGCGAGAACCAGTCCGTCGCCGCGTTGACGGTGCTCCCGGCGGCTGAGAATTCCGGCGCCTCGGTTGATTTTGGAGGGGCGGACCTCACCGTGCTTGGCGGGGTGGAGACGCAAAGCGAGATTTCCCGCCCTGTTAAAAACCTTGGCGTGTTCACGCTTGGCGGCGCCGGCCTTGCCCCCGTGCTGCGGCTTTCGGCCTCCGACGCGCTGGCCTCCGCGAGCCTTGTCGCATTGCGTGACGGCACGCTCGTCGCCGATGGCGGCGGGCAGCGTGCCGCCAGCCTGGGCGTCTCCGCGTCCGCCACGCTGCGCCTTGCCTCCTCGACGCTGTCCGTCGGCGCCGGGGAGATCCTTGGCGTGCTTGAGGGCGACGCCTCCAGCGCCCTTGTGAAGGACGGCTCCGGGGTTCTCCGCCTCGCCCCCGCGCTGAACCATTTTGGCGGCGAGACAATTGTCCGTTCGGGAGCGCTGGAGTTCGCGGATGATGGCGCCCTTGGCGCGGGCCGGAGGATGCTTGATGGCGCGGATGCCTCCCTGCGGCTCACCGGCACGGCCTATGGCGCCGCGTGGGATCTTGGGCGGGATGGCGGCGCGCTGCTTGCCTCCGGGCCGGTTGGCTGGAGCGGCGTGATATCCGGCACGGGGCCGCTGGCCTTCGGGGCGTTTGCCGCCGCCGGTGTCCCGAACGCGAAGCCCGAGGCCCTGTTCACGCTTGCCGCCGCCACGACGCATTCCGGCACGACCACGCTTCACGGCGGGGCCGCCCTGCACCTGAGCGTCCCGGATGCCCTCGCGCAAAGCGCGGGCGTGACGGTTGCCGCCGACGCCGGCGCGCTCACGGCCTCCGCCCCGCAGGTCTTCAGGCAGCTGAATGTCGCGCCGGGAGCCTCGTTCGCATTCTCCGCGGCCCCCGGCGCCGCGCCTGATGGCGCGATCCCCGACGGGCGCGACCTGACGGTCAACGCCGGCGTGATCGCCGGACGCCTTGAGGGGGTTGCCAATCTTGCCAAGGGCGGCCTTGAGGGCGCGACGGACGGCGGCACGCTTTCCTTCACCGGCCTGACCGCCGCCGCGCCGCTGGTGATTGAGAACACTTTCACGGTTTCGGCGGGCACGCTTTCCATCCCGCTCAGCTCCGCGGGGCCGACGGTGGTGGTGGACACGCTGGCCTTCGCCCCCTCCGCCTCGCTTGACATCACGGGCTTCTACGACGGGACGACGGCCATCGGCGACCCGCTGCGCCTCACCCTCATCGAGACCCGCTCGCCCATCGCCGCCGGCGCCTTCCCCGCGCATTATGCCGTCGGTGGCGCGACGGCGCAGAATTTTGCGACCGTCCAGATTGAGCGCGGCCTTGCCGACCGCCATGTGGTCGTCACCGCCGGACTCGCCTGGTACGATGGCAGCGTCAATGCCGCCGGAAGCCTTGACCGTGCCCACGGGAGCTTTGAGGTCGCCAGGGAATTCACCCTCGCCGCCGTGCTTTCGGATCGGGCCGAGGCGCCCGGCCAGTTCCTTCTCTGGGATGGGCGGAGTCTCGAGAAGACCGGCGTGGGGACGCTGGTGCTTGCCGCGAAAAACACCTATTCCGGTCCGACCGTCGTCCGCAACGGCTCGCTTGTCGTCAACGGCCTGCTCGGCTCCAAGGCCGTGCCGCTTGGCGCCAGCCCAGCGGGCAATTACGGTGGCGCGCTTCGCGTCGAGGCGGCGGGCAGCGTCATTTTTGACACCGTGTACGAGCAGGAGCTTTCCGGCGTGGTTGGCGGCGGCACGTTCGCGGCCGTGGCGCCGGGCGGGCTGCTCGCGCCGGTGTCCACCCTTGGCGGTTCCATCATCCAGCGCGGCACGGGCCTGCTGCGTGTCTCCGGCACCCTCGCCCACGCGGGGGCGCTGGCTGTCGAGCGCGGATCCAGCGCGGAATTCCTGGCGGACGCCGCCGTGGGCGGCCTGTTCACGGGAGCCGGGACGGTCCGTTTCTCCGGGAGCGGGATCCGTCTGGCGAAGCTGAGCGTCCCCGCCGGCGGTTTGGTGGAGTTCGCCCCCGCCGCCGCGGGCACCGGGGCTGGCGCCGTCCGGGCCGCCGCCGACAATGCCGGCGCGCCCGCCATTGTCATTGGCGAGGCCTCCATCTCCGGCTCGGTGCGTTTCCTTGCCGATGCGACGATAGACACCCCGCTGGTGCTTGCCGGCGCGTCATCGCGCGTCGAGATCGCCGCGGGGAAGATCCTCGATCTGCGGCAGGGCGGCACGCTTGCCACCGCGCTGCAGGGCGAGGGCTGGACGCTTCGCAGCGGCACATCCGGGGACGCCTCGGCGGCGCTTGAGGCCCGCGCGGGGCTGGCGGGCAGTCTTGTGCTCGCGGGCGGCTCCGCGAGCATCACAGGCGACATCAACGGCTCGGCCACGACCGCGCAGGGCACCCGCCTTGAAACCACGGGGGCCGTGCGCGGCTTCCTTGACAACCGGGGCGCGGCGAATGTGCGCGGCATTCTTCATGGCGGCGCGGACAATCATGCCGGCGCCAGCCTTGCCATAGACAACATCCGCAACCGGCTTGAGGTGCGCGGAAATTTCCGCAACAGCGGCCTTGTCACCTTTGCGAGCGACAACGGGAAACTGCTTGTCGAGAACCTTTCCAATGCCGCCACCGGCGCGCCGGGCTATTACAGCCTCACGCTGGATGCCGCCACGCCCGCGTTCTCCTCGCACATCGAGGTCGTGCACGGCGGCCTTGTGGACGGGTCCCACTATTTCATCATTACCGGCATCGCCAACGCGGAGGCCGTCACGCCGGAGAGCACCTTTGAGCTGATCCGCCCGGAACTCCCCGGTGACTTGCCGCTGGCGGCGGATGCCGACATCCGGCTCGCGCAGCCCCTCAACATCGGGCTTACGCAATTCGACATTCCGGACCGGGGCGGCGCGACCATGCGGGCCGTCGCCCCCAGCAGCGCCATCCAGGGGATTCTCGCCACAGTCGCCTCGCAGGCCACCGGCTGGTTCAGCCAGCTGGACAGCGTTGCCAAGCGTTTTGGCGACTTGCGCCTTGAGCCGCCCGCCACGAAGCGCAACGAGGATGACTCGACGGAGCATTTCTGGTTTCGCGCCCACGGCCTGCGCGCCAATGCCAAGCTGGAGGGGATCGCCCGGTTCTCCGAGGAGCAATACGGCGCGGAGGCCGGCGCCGACCATGCGTTCGAGATCGAGGGCGGCCACGCCATCCATCTTGGCGCGTTTGTCGGCTATCAAGGCGCCCGCCGCCGGCACTCCGACGGGTATGGTTCCAAAAGCAGCACGGACAGCCCGGCGCTTGGCGTTTACACCACCTACCTCCATCCCAAGGGTCTCTATGCGGATGGCGTCCTCATGGCGCGCTATTCCGCCAGCGACTTTGTCATCCACGACAACCAGGGCCTTAGCTCCGCAGATTACAACAGCAGCAGCCTTGGCCTGAGCCTTGAGGTCGGGTGGGCGTTTGCCCTGCCGGCCAAATGGAGCCTCACGCCGGCCGCGCATCTGGCCTACACGGCCGAGTATGGCAAGAGCTTCGACACCTCGGACTCCATTCACGTGAAAATCACGGACGGGCTCACCGTGCGCTGGGGACTCTCCTTCTCGCTTGCCCGCGCGTTCACGCTCCAGTCCGGGGCGCGTCTCCAGCCCTATCTGCGCGGGACCTACGACGAGCAGGACACCTATGGCGCGAATGTCAGCGCCTCCAAGGGGAGCAGCAGCCTCGACAGGTCGCCCAACACCGACGGCGGCCGCCTCAGCGTCGCCGCAGGCGTGAGCTGGCAGCTGAACGCCTCCCACCAGCTTCACTTCGAATATGAGACGGGCTGGGGCAGGGTGTATGATGTGCCGTGGTCCCTCAACGCCGGCTGGCGGATGCGGTTCTGACGCGCCGGGGTGGCGGGCGCGGCGCGGCAGGATGGTTTTCCCCGTGCCAAACCCGCCCTTGCAAAGACCGCGCGGCAGGGTAACAAATGCGTGTCTCCCCCTTGCGGGAGGCGCGTTTTTTTAATCCAGTCCCAACAATCCCACCAAGCATGGACACCAAGACGATTCTCAATGCCGGGACCACCGGCATGAAACAGGCCTTTGAGCACACAGCCCACGAGTTTGCGGGTCTCAACACGGGCAAGGCCCAGCCCTCAATGGTCGAAAATGTCACTGTCGAGATTTACGGTTCCCAGATGCGCCTCAAGGATGTCGCCACGATTTCCACGCCCGACGCCCGCAGCATTGTCATCCAGCCTTTCGACAAAAATGCCGCCAAGGACATCGTCCAGGGCATCCAGGCCGCGAACCTCGGCTTCAACCCCGTCCCCCAAGGCAACATCATCCGCTGTCCCGTCCCCGAATTGACGGGCGAGCGCCGTGCCGAGCTGGTCAAGGTCGCCAACCGCCTCGCCGAGGAAGGCCGGGTGCGGGTCCGCAATGTTCGTCGCGAAACCCTTGAGAGCCTGAAAAAAGGCGCCAAGGAAATATCCGAGGACGACCTCAAGCGTGCCGAGAAGGACGTTCAGACCGCCACGGACAAGTGGATCGCCGAGATTGACAAGGCCCTCAAGGCCAAGGAGTCCGACCTTACAAAAATTTAGCCCATTCCGAAACCTGCCCGCCATTTCGCGGTGCGGCGTCCGCCCACAGAATCCTCCACATGCCAAAAATGCGAAAAAACCGGCCCCTCCGCCGGCGCCGCGGCGGCAGCCGATGAAAAGCCGTGCCGCCCGCCGTCCCGGCGTGCCTCCGGGCATCCGCCGGGGCGGGCAAGGTCCCTTGGCCGCGCGCGGCCCGGCCCGCCTTTGACACCTCCATCCACGCACTTCACTTTCTTCATCATCCCTCCATATGAACATTCACGAATACCAAGCAAAGCAGCTCTTCGCCCAGTATGGCGTCGCCGCGCCCAAAGGCTGCGCCGCCAGGAGTGCCGCCGAATTTGACACCGCCCTCGCCACCTTCCCCGAGGGTGTCATCGTCGTAAAGTCGCAGATTCACGCGGGAGGGCGTGGCAAGGGCACTTTCACGAACGGATACCAGGGGGGGGTCAAGGTCGCCAAGGGCAAGGCCGAGGCCCGTGCCATCGCCGAGGCCATGCTTGGCAACACCCTCGTCACCAAGCAAACCGGCCCTGCGGGGCGCAAGGTGCAAACCATCTACTTCGACACGGCCAGCAGCATTGAGAAGGAGTATTATCTGGCCATCCTTCTCGACCGCGCCACCTCGCGTCCTGTCATCGTGGCCTCCACCGAAGGAGGCATGTCCATTGAGGAGGTCGCCGCGAAGACCCCCGAAAAAATCATCAAGGTCCGCGTCGATCCCGCCATCGGCCTTCAGGATTATCAAAAACGGCAGGTCGCCTTCGCGCTTGGTTTCAACGGGGACCTTTTGAAGCAATTTGGACGGCTGATCACCGGCCTCTACAACCTTTTCTGGGAGAAGGACTGTTCCATTGTCGAGATCAACCCCCTTGCCACCACCACCGAAGGCCAGCTTATCGCCTTGGATGCCAAGGTGGGTTTTGACGACAATGCCCTCTTCCGCCATCCCGAGGTGGCCGCCCTGCGCGACCTCAACGAGGAGGATCCCAAGGAGATTGCCGCGCACAAGTTCGACCTCAGCTACATCGCCTTGGACGGCGACATCGCCTGCCTGGTCAATGGCGCGGGGCTGGCCATGTCCACGATGGACATCATCAAGCACTTTGGCGGAGAGCCGGCGAACTTTCTCGATGTCGGCGGCAGTGCCAGCCGCGAAGCCGTCACCGAGGCTTTCAAGATCATCCTGAGCGATCCGAATGTGCGCGGCATTCTTGTGAATATTTTTGGCGGCATCATGGATTGCGATGTCATCGCCCAAGGCATTGTCGCGGCCGTGCGCGACGTGGGGCTGAAGCTTCCGTTAGTCGTCCGTCTGGAGGGCAACAACGTTGCCAATGGCAAAAAAACCCTTGCCGCCGCCGCCGCGGAACTGCCCACGCTCATCTCTGGCGACAGCATGGCGGATGCCGCCCAAAAAATCGTCGAGCGTGTCCGGCTTGCCGCATAGCCCGCCAAGGCACCCCTCCGGCGCTCTTCTTAAGACGCGGAAGCCCTGAATTCCGCGTTGCATCTTTCTGGGATGGCGCCCGGGGGGGGGCGAGGCCGTTGTGGTTTTCTCCAAGGCCCCCCTCCCTCGTGCGCGTGCCACAACGCATCCCCTCCCGGGGGGCTTTCCTTGGGCGCCGATTTCTTTCTCTTCACCCCTTTCCCGACGCCATGTTCACGCTTCGTGTCATGTCGCCGGCATGCCGCCTTGGATAATGGAAAATATGCCCTGTTTTTCCATTTCGCATTCCCGGTGGCGGTCACTGCGGAAAATGTCGCCGCACGCGCATTTTGCCGTTTTCCGGCTCTGCGGGCGCCTTCTTCTGTGGCATGCGGGGACGGAGCGTTTCCCTGAATGGGGCGCGCGGATATGCAGAGGTGCGGGAGTTTGTGTGTTTTCAAGAAAAATATGGAATTTTCAGGATGAAATTGTTTTTCTCGGGCGGTGCGGAAGAGAATTTTAGTGACGGCCGGCCCGACGCGGGAGTTTTTTGACCCCGTTCGCTTCATCAGCAACCCATCATCGGGGCGCATGGGGTTTTCCGTGGCCGCCGCCGCCGCGCAGGCCGGGCACATTGTGGATCTCGTGCATGGCCCTGTGGGGCTGCCCGTGCCCGCCGGGGTGCGCGCCCACGCCGTTGTCACCAGCGAGGAAATGCTGGAGCGTGTCCGTCCTATTTTTGACGAATGTGACATCCTGTTCATGGTGGCGGCGGTATGTGATTTTCGACCTGCCGATTATTGCGTTGAAAAAGTGAAGAAGGAGGATGTCCCGGCGACTGCCCGTTTTGAGCGGACGGTGGACATCCTGAAGACACTTTCCGCGCGAAAACGCGCCGGGCAGGTGCTTGTTGGGTTTGCCGCCGAAACACGGGACATTGAGGCCTATGCGCGCCGGAAACTTGTCGAAAAAGACCTGCATTACATCGTGGCCAATCGCGTTGGGCGTGTCGGGGATTCCGGTGAGAACGCATTTGAGGCGGAGACCAATCGCATCGTGCTCATTGGGCGCGACGGGGTGTGCCTTGAGCAAGGCCCCGCCCTCAAGTCCGAACTCGCCCGCTGGCTTGTCGCGCAAGTCGTCTGAGAAGGCGTCGTTGGACGCGGGAATTCCGCACTCCAAGGCGCGCGTTGTGCGGTGGAGTTTCTGCCATTGCGGTGCGTGATGGCAGCGGACCTGGTGCATTGCTCGCGAAAACATCCTTTGGGAAATTCTTCACGTTTTGTACTCTTTTGGCGCTGAAGGGGCTTGGAGAGATCCCCGCCGGAGTTCGCAAAGTTGGAAGTGGATCGTGGAAAATGGTGCCTCATGTTTGTGGTCGTTTGCGGTGGCGGACCGGAGGCTGCGGGATGGTTGTGTTTGGAATGAGGCGAGGAAGGCGACTCTGTGCTTGGCTGGTGAGGGCCGGTTGCCATGATGTCCTGAAAAATGAAAGCAAGCCGTCTGAATGAACATGTTTCCATTGCCGAGTTGCTTCGTGCGGCTTGCCCCGCGGTTTCCATCGAATTCTTTCCGCCCAAGACGGAAGAGGGTGCCCGGCAAATATTCAGGACGGCGCAGGCGCTGCGTCCGCGCGGCGTCGCCTTTGCCTCCATCACCTATGGCGCGGGAGGATCGACGCGGGAGCGCACATTCGATTATGGGGAACTGCTGCAAAATCTTTTTGGATTCCGTGTCCTGCCGCACCTGACCTGTGTCGGGCATTCGCGCGATGACCTTGCCCGGATTCTTGATAGTTTTTTGGGCGCGGGTTTTCCGGGTGTCATGGCGCTGCGGGGGGATCCTCCCAAGGGCGAGAGGGATTTCAAGCCCGCGCCCAATGGATTTTCCCATGCCTCGGAGCTTGTCGCGCTTGCGCGGGAGCGTCAGCGGGCATGTGGGGTGGCTGATTTCTCGGTGTCCGTTGCCGGGTATCCGGAAAAACACCCCGATGCTCCCGATGTCGGGACGGATGCACGGCATATGGCCGCGAAAGTTGCGGCAGGGGCGGATTTTGTGACGACACAGATGTTTTTCGACAACGAGCACTATTTTTCATTTGTGCGTCGCTGCCGGGCCATGGGCGTCAATGTTCCGATTCTTCCGGGCATTTTGCCGGTGTTGTCCTTGGAGCATGCCCGAAAGTTCGCCACTTTTGGGACGAGTTTGCCGAAGGAGCTTGAGGAACGTCTTTCCCGGCACGTTGGCAATCCGGAGGCGGCGCAGGCGGAGGGCGTGGAGTGGGCTTTCCGACAGGTTCGCGGTCTTTTGGATGCCGGAGCGCCTGGATTCCATCTCTACATCCTGAATCGTTCCGAGTCGGCCATCGCCCTTCTTGACCGCCTTGTGGGATGAGCGTTTTTTACGTCAAGGACGGTGTCCTATAATGCCGCCGGCCCCCGGGACGGTCGTATATTTTTCCTTGCTGAAACACGGAAAAAATCGCGCCACGGCGGACGCGAGAACGCCTTGTTATTACAGGCCTTTGCCACGTCGAAGCGCGGTATGGAGTTTGCGTCCTATGATTTGGAAAATGGCAGGTCGGGAGTGATCGGAGTGCCGAGTTCGGGCGTGGCGCCGGGCCAGCTTTTTTCGATTTCGTTGGTTGGGAGCACGCGCGTGCGCAGCATGTGATCCAGACGCCCGAGAAGATGGCTCCGGTTTGGCGAAAAGAGAAAACGGTCGCTGCCCAGGTGTTCATAGGCTTTTTGCAGCACTTGGCGAGGCGGACGCCGTCCATTGAGAAGACGTCCGAGGTGTTCATCCAAGGCGGTGGTGTTCTCGCTTTTTGTGTCCAATTTAACCAACTCCAGCAGCAGGGCGCTGTTGCGGGGGTTGTTTGAATAGGATTGGCTCAGAAGTTGTTTGGCCTCATTGGGATAGCCTTGGGCAAAGAGGCGTCGCGCGGAGGCCACGGCCACGGTGGCGGGGATGTTTTTCTCTGTCAGCTGCGAGAGGGTGACCCGGCCGAGTTCCACCTGGCCGTTTGAGAAATAGGCCACCATCCGGAGTGTCTCAAACTGTGTCTGCAGGATGGTGCTTTTTTGAAGCCAGAGGGGCTTTTGTAGAAAGATGTTTTTTATGCTGTCCAATGCCTCGCGATTCTTTCCGGCGGTCACGAGGGTTTCGATCACGAGGAAGTGGAAACTGGACAGCTTGGAGAAACGGTTTGCGAGGGAGAGCGCCTCAATTTTTCGCTGGAGTTCTATGTCGCCCCGCTCGGTGGCGTAGTTGCCAAGCTCAAGCATTGCCGGCTCGCTTGTGCCGTGGCGCTCAAGGGATTCTTTTATGATTTTCTCGCGGCGTTTTTTTCCGGGATCATTTTTATCATCGAGGAGGTAGAGGGGGCGGATGCGGGGCTTGTAGTCCTCCGGGTTGTCGGAGGAGATTCGATCGAGGGTTTGGATGGCCTCCTCGCGCTGGTCGAGTTCCCAGTAGAATTTCACGAGGGCATAGAGAAATTGCTCGCGCCCGTCCCCTTTTGGCCCCGCGTGATGTTTTAGTATTTCAATGGCACGCTGGCGCTCCCCGTTTTCCCAAAGGATTTTCACTTTGAGAAGTATGCCTTGGGTGCCGTGGAGGAGATCGTATCGATTGATGATTTCGCTGGCGCGGGAGAGTTCGCCCTTGAGATAGAGCGCCTCGGCGAGAAAGTTCGCGAGCAGGGTGCGGGTGGAGGGCGCGATGTCGGGGTCTGGAAGGTATTTTTCAGCGACTTGGATGATCCGGTCGTCCTGTTCATACTGGAAACAAAACCAGGCATAGCGGGAGAGGTTTTTGTCCGTGGTCGCCTTTTCCTTGAAGATGTAGGGAAGGGTGTTGTCGAGCACCTTCATGGCGTCCAACGGGCGGTTGAGCCACTCTTGGGATGCGAGGAGGTAGACGCCTTGGAGCTGCATGTCTATGTTCTCCGGGCTTGTCTGCATCAGCCACCATAGGTCGGCGATGTTCTGCGGGGATTTTGCCACCATTTTTTTCATGCGCTGCTGCTGGCGGTGGCGCACGTCCATTATGTGGCGGTTGAGAAATTCGGGGAGAACGACAAAATTGGTGAGCGGGATGCGGTTTGGGACGACATAGAGGTACATTTCCCAGTACGGGGTTTCCTTGCACTCGTAATAATAGCGATCCAGCCAGTATTTTCCGGAGGCGATGGCGGCGTAGAGGCCGAGGGAAAACAGGGCGAGGGCCGGGGCGGCGACTTTCCAGCGCGGAGCCAGCACCCAATCCCCCCCCTTGTGCAGGCGGACATAGTGCGCCAGGCCCAGAAACGCCATCTGATCCTCGCTGGCGGTGGCGCCTTTGTTTTTCTTTTTTGTGAATCTCCCGAACCATTTTTTCCATGATTTGGAAAACGAAGGGGCCTTCCTTTCATACTCTTCAAGCATTGCCGGGAGGTATGCGTGTTTTTGGTGGTTTTGAAAGCAGAAAAAGAGGCGAAAGACCTGGAATGCGCGACTTGCGGATGCGGGAGTGTGACAGTGAGCGTGGAAGCGTGGACCTCGATGCGCGACGGGGGATGTGTTTTTGAGTGTTGGGATGGGGGATGCCGCAATGGGAAATGTTTGCGATGCTTTTCCCTGGGTCTTTTCGCGATTTCCACCCGCCTCGGAGATGTGGCGCTTGACAGGGGAGGGAGGGGGCGGGTTATATCCCCGGCAGCATCATCCCTCAAATGTTTACAGCAATGATTGTGATATTTGTGCTGGGGTACGCCTGCATCGCGCTGGAGCACTCTTTGCACATTGACAAGGCCGCCATGGCCCTCGCGCTTGGCGCGATTATGTGGGTTTTCCTTGCCGTTGGCAAGGATGCCGCATTTCCCTTTGCTGCCGCGGAGTGGGCCAAGTATTCCAAGACGTTTCTGGATGCGCATCCGGGGGCGGATGTGCCTTCGTTTATCGATTGGCTGACCGAGGTGCCGCTCGTTCATTATCTGGGGGAGGTGGCGCAGATCCTCTTCTTTTTGTTGGGAGCAATGGCGGTTGTGGAGTTGATTGACATACACGGGGGGTTCCGCGTCATCACAGACCGCATCCGGACGAGAAAAAAAATTGCGCTGTTGTGGCTCATCGGATCCATCACCTTCTGTCTTTCGGCCGTGCTGGATAATTTGACCACGTCAATTGTGATGGTGGCGTTGCTGCGCAAGCTTATCGCGGACAAGCAGGAACGCTGGGTTTTTGCGGGTGTCATCATCCTCGCGGCAAACGCGGGCGGCGCCTGGTCCCCCATCGGGGATGTGACGACGATCATGCTTTGGGTCGCCAACAAATTCACGTCCGCCGCCATCATTGCCAAAACGATTTTGGCAAGCGTGGTTTCCATTGTGGTTCCGTTGGGAATCCTGTCCTTCTTTTCGAAAGGGGAGGTGCGCCGCCCGGACGAGGATTCCGGTGAAAACGGCACGGATGCCACGGACGGAACGGACAGCCATGCCGGGGCGCCAGAGCCAATTGAGGCCACCCCGGCGCAGCGCCTGTTGGTGTTGACGCTCGGGCTTGCCGTTTTGCTTTTTGTCCCAGTGTTCAAAGCGCTGACACACCTGCCGCCTTATCTTGGTGTGCTGGGAGGCTTGAGCCTCCTCTGGATTGTCACCGGATTCATGCACAAGTCCAAAGTGAAAGGCAATGAGAATCCCCTGACGGTCAACAGTGTTTTGAAACGCATAGACACGCCGAGCGTTTTGTTTTTTCTTGGAATATTGATGGCCGTGAATGCCCTGCAAAGTGGAGGCCAGCTGAGTGCGCTTTCCGGAGTTTTGAATGACGTGCCGCTTGCCGGCGACAACAAGTATTATCTTATCACGGTCCTGATCGGGATTTTGTCATCCGTGGTGGACAATGTGCCATTGGTGGCGGGGGCGATGGGAATGTATGCGGGGGAGTTTCCAAAAAATCACTGGTTCTGGACGTTTCTTGCCTATTGCGCCGGGACCGGCGGCAGCATCCTCATCATCGGCTCCGCGGCAGGTGTCATGGTGATGGGCATGTTGAAGATAAATTTTATCTGGTATCTAAAGCGTGTTTCCACGCTTGCCCTTGTGGGCTATCTTGCGGGTGCCGCAGCCTACATTGTGCAGGAACGGATTTTCCCTGACCGTGATGCGGTGGTCGCCCCTGTGGAGTCGGAGCATGTCGCAATGAAGTGGGATTCGGCAGCTGCCGCTGGCGACCACGTTCGAAAGTGAGTTTTTGGCCCCAGATTCTTCCTTGGTCGCCGGAGGAGGGTTGAGGTTCTATTTCTTTGTCCCGCAAGACGTTGGCAATCCCACAGGTTGGGATTTATCCGGAACCCTCTCCGTTTTTTGTTTTCAAAAATGCGGGAACACGCATAACCGTCGTTGCCCATGAAAAAACGCCTCCTTGCCGCCTTTGTTTCGTTTCTTTTTGTCCCTATCGTTTTTGGCAGGACGCTTCCGGAAATTCGTTCCAAGGCGGAGAGTGGCGATGTGCGTGCCATGGTGATGCTCGGGGAACTCCACGCCGGGTTGGATCGTTCCATTTCGGCGGACTACCGCCCCGAGGAAGCTTTTCAGTGGTTCAAAAAGGCTGCCGAACAGGGCGATGCTGCCGCCCAATATAACCTTGCGTGGGCGTACTACGAGGGGAGGGGAGTCCCCGAGGATTTCAAGGCAGCATTTAATTGGTATAAGAAAGCAGCTGAGCAAGGCGATGCCGATGCGCAAGATATGCTTGGAAGGATGTATGCGAATGGTGAGGGCGTGGCGCAAAATTCTAAGGAGGCAGTGATATGGTATCGCAAGGCTGCCGAACAGGGCGATGCTGCCGCCCAGTGCAACCTTGCGTGGATGTATTACTTGGGTAAGGGAGTTCCTCTGGATTTCAAGGCGGCGTTTAATTGGTATAAGAAAGCAGCCGAGCAAGGGAATGCCGGTGCGCAAAATATGCTTGGAAGGATGTATGCGGATGGAAAGGGCGTGGCACAAAATTCCAAGGAGGCAGTGATATGGTATCGGAAGGCTGCCGAACAGGGCGATGCTGCCGCCCAATATAACCTTGCGTGGGCGTACTACGAGGGGAAGGGAGTCCCCGAGGATTTCAAGGCAGCATTTAATTGGTATAAGAAAGCTGCGGAGCAAGACGATGCCGATGCGCAAAATATGCTCGGAGCGATGCGTGCGAAAGGCGAGGGATGCGAGCAAAATGACCGGGAGGCGGTGATATGGTATTGGAAGGCGGCTGAACAAGGAAATGTGGACGCTCAACGCAGCCTTGCGATGACGTATTATGTGGGGCGGGGAATCGCTCGGGATTTCAAGGAGGCGTTTAATTGGTATAAGAAAGCAGCCGAGCAAGGGGATGCTGAAGCGCAAAATTCGCTTGGAGGGATGTATGAGAATGGCGAGGGGGTGGCGCAAAATTCCAAGGTGGCAGTGACATGGTATCGCAAGGCGGCCGAACAGGAACATGCTGCCGCCCAACGCCGCCTTGCGGAGATGTATTATGTGGGGCAGGGTGTTCCTCGGGATTTCAAGGCGGCGCTCAATTGGAGTAGAAAAGCAGCCGAGCAAGGGGATGCCGAAGCGCAATATATGCTTGGACTTATGTATGCGGAAGGCAAGGGTGTGATAAAAGACGAGATGGAGTCGCTGGCATGGCAGTATCTGGCCAAGGCGAATGGTGCTGAAAATGGGAAAATTATCTCATCCCTTGAGGTCAATCTCGGGCGGCAGAATGCCCTTCTTGCCCAGCAGCGCGCGAAGAAACTGGCGGCGGAAATCGAGGCGGGGAAAACAAAGGCGGATGCGCCGCCGGCCCCAGATGCGGGTGACAGGCCGCGTGCCAGCGGCACGGGGGCATTTGTTTCCGAGGACGGGTTGATTCTCACCGCCGCGCATGTGGTGGAGGACGCGAAGACGGTCAAGGTGCTGACCAATGACGGACGGATGCGGGCGGCGGATGTGCTGCGGGTGGACGCGGCCAATGACATCGCGGTGCTGCGGTGCAAGGGACGCTTCACGCCGCTTCCGCTGGCCGGCTCGGGGGCGGTGCGCCTCGGGCAGGTGGTGTTCACCATCGGGTTTCCGCTACCGAATTTGCAGGGGGCTTCCCCGAAGTTCACCAAGGGCGAGATCAGCAGCCGTCTCGGGATGGAGGACGATCCGCGTTTCTGGCAGGTCAGCGTGCCGCTGCAACCCGGCAACTCGGGCGGGCCGCTGATGGACGAGGCGGGCAACGTGGTCGGCGTCGTGGTGGCGGTGCTCGGCCTGAAGGCCGTCGCCAAGACCGGCCACCTGCCGCAAAACGTGAATTATGCGGTGAAATCATCGTATGTTTTCCCGTTGCTGGAGGAGTTTGGCGCAACCCTGCGCGCGCCCAACAAACCGGGTGCGCGGTTGGGTGATGCGATTGAGCAGGCCCGGAAATCCGTGGTGATGGTGCTGGTGTACTGACGCCACAGACGCCGTGTTTCGCCAGACGAAGCCGCGGCGCTGGATCATGAACGAATTTGCGCCGCCTGACGTCCCCGGCCCGCGTGTGTCGGGGCGCTCCTTTGGTGGAAAGGGCCGCCACTGGCGTGCCGACGAGAGGGCGCCGCCGCGGGTCTCTCTTTTTTCACGATCCCCTTGGCGTGGGCACTGTTGCGCCGCAATTCCAGCGCACGCAAGCGCGGGCCACTCGCGGGCGGATTCCAGCGGCATTGTTCTCATGCCTGGCGGGCGTTTCAGCGGGCATGTCGGCGGGCCGCCTGCACTCACCACGGGCGGTTTGTTGCCGTGCCTCGCGAGTGGAGGGGTAAAAAAAGACATCCCGAGGGAAAAGACTTTCTCGGTTCGACGTCATCGGCCATGGCGGCGTCCACGGTGTCACCACTTTCGTCGGGCGGAATGCATGGACTCGCTTTGCGCCACACATGTCGCGCGCCTCCGCCGCATTTTGCCATCGCCATCGTCGAGAACTCACGCTCCACGCCTTCCCTTCGTTCCCGATGCAGGGTGGTGTTTGGGATGGGCTTGATCAGGGAACTCAAGGCAAGGCCTGGAGGCGTGGGAAACCGGCCATGTGTGCTTTGTGTGCGCATTGCCGGGGATTGGGATGCGCCCCGGCATGGCCTTCCTCATTTTGGTTGTCCGGAAGGAACGGGGGGAGGGAAGGGCGGCTTTTGCCAAAGCAGGCCGGACTTGATGGCGTTGATGGTGTCAAGGACGGGGCGGAGGGCGGCGGGGTCGTGCACACGAAGCATGTCCGCGCCGAGTGCCGCGCCCCAGGCGGACACGGCCTTGTCGGCTTCAAGACGCGCGTCCACCGGGGCGCCACTGAGAACGAGGCCAAGCGTGGATTTGCGGCTTGTGGCAAGCAGGACGGGAAACCCGAGTGTCTTCACCCGGTCGAGGCCGCGCACGCATTCAAGGTTCTGCGCGGGGGTTTTCCCGAAGCCAAATCCAGGGTCGAGCCAGAGCTGGGAGGCGGGAATGCCGGCGGTGAGCGCGAGTTGCACGCTCTGGCGCAGCCCGCCGAGGAATTCATCCCAGAAGACAGGGTCTGGCGCGGGCGTTGCCCGGTTGTGCATGAGGATCAGCGGGGCGCCGGCGCGCGCCGCGATCTCGCACATGGGGGAACGTCCGCTGGCCATCCTGTGCCGCCCGCCGTGGATGTCGTTGAGAATATCGGCGCCGGCCTCGAGTGCGCGCGCGGCCACCTCCGCCTTGAACGTATCCACGGAGATGGGGGCTTCGGGGAACTCCGCGCGCACGGCTTTCAAGACAGGGAGAAGGCGCCCCAGCTCGGTCTCGGCATCGATGGCCGCATGGCCGGGGCGCGTTGATTCCGCGCCGAGGTCGAGCACATCGGCTCCGTTGGCGAGCAGATGCCGTGCATGGGCGAGCGCGGCATTGGTGTCCACGAACTTCCCTCCGTCGGAAAAGGAATCGGGCGTGAGATTGAGGATGCCCATCACGAGCAGGCCGTTGCCGATGGCCGGGAGTGGGCGCCCGTGGGGACTTTTCCAAGCTGGTCGCATTTGCCTCCGGGAAAAACCGCGTTGCCCGCCGTGTCGCAATCCGGAAAACGCGGACCAATTCGCCGGCGCGCAGCCGGCAAGGAAAGGAGTGGCAGCGGGTAGGGGAATCGAACCCCTCTTTGAGCCATGAGAAGGCACCGTCCTAACCGATAGACGAACCCGCCGCAGGAAGAGGTCCGGCACAGTGCAGCTCCGTTTGTGTTAGGCAAGAAGAATCATAGGATGGGGTGGCGCGGAAAATGGCGCATTGGACGGCGGGCGTGCCGCGATGGCGCGGGACGTCGAGGCCTTGGTCCGCGCGAAGGGCGCCCTGGAAGATGGCGGTTGGCGCCCTGGCATTCGTGGTCGCGTTTTGCCGGTGCGCCCCAGCCGGCATTCCGGTGCGGCAGTGGGGGCGGCCGCGCCCTGTGGCCAGCGGATTTTTACCTTTCCGTGAAGGGGTAAAAAACTTGCAACAAGTTTGTAAATTTGGCTTGCGCGGGAATGGCGAGGCGGGGAATGTGACCGCCATGAAACCCGTCCCCACCCTTCTCCTGACAACAACGTTTGCCGTCTTCCTGGCTTTGACGGCTCCGCACCCTGCGGCGCAGGCTGCGGGCGGCGTTGCGTCCGCATCCCCGCGGGCCGTTTCCGGGGCTGCTGTCGCGGGGCAGGCGAAGGTGCCGGCGTTCGTGGAGAAGGTGGAATTCAGTGCCATGCGCGGGGCCTCCAAACACCCGATGATGCGGATGGACGTCTCCGTGAAGGCCCTCGCCAATGCCAAGCGGCTGGAGGACCCAAGCGCGGTTGTTCCGAATCCTGATTGGGTGGACAAGATCAAGGTCACGGCGACCATCGCCTTTGAGAACAAACGTGCGGGAAAGGTTGCCGCCGCGGCCTCCGACAAAAGTTTTATTTTTTACCGTGCTTCCGCCACGGTCCTGACGATGAAGCGCAATGAGGTTGGCACTGTCGCCTTCTACCTGCCGGGTGAGCTGCTTGCCCGCGACAACATCATCCGTCCGCAGCCGCTCGCTTATGCGGTTGACATTGAGGTGGACGGCGTGAAAGCCGCCCCCTCGCAGCATTCATACAGCAAAGTGGGGGACTTTAATCTCGCGATTCCCGGGCAGATGGAGGCCTTCCGCATGCGGGCCGAGGCCGCTGTGGGCGAGACGGCTGGCATGCTGCTCAACCAGCTTCAGGTCAGCGCCTTCATCCCGCCGCCCAAGGCTTCCCTGACGCTTGTGCGCGAGGACACGACGCGCTGAGCGCCCGCCTCCCTTTCCTTTCGCGTTCCCGCGTTTTTCGCTTTCACGGCGCCTCCCTCTCTGGTTTTTTTCGCACACTCAATTTATCCCAAAAATCGTTCCCAAGTACCTTTAGGCATGAGTTCCGACACATCCATCATCGTCAATTGCGGCGCGACGCACGTCTCCCTTTCCGTGTTCTCCGCCGTCAAGGGCGGCCAGTTAAGGTTGGAGAGGTGTTTCGTCGAGTCGCTCGTTTACGATTACTCGGATGAAGACCAATGGCTGGGTGCCCTTGCGCAATCCCTGCGCCTTATTGTCTCAAAAAACAAACTTTCCGGCCCCGCCCGGATCATCGTCCCCGGCTATCGCCTCCTCACCAAGAGCATCAAGCTCACGCAGGTGCTTCCCGAGCACCAAGAGGGGGCGATCTGGCGGGAGGCTTCAAAGCAGCTTCCCGACGCGCATGAGCTTACCTGGGGCAGCCAGGTTGTGGCGTCCGATGGCTACGACACACACGTCGTCCTTTTTGCCCACAAAATTTCCGAGGCGACCCGTTTTACCGAGGCCGTCTGTTCGACCGGGGTGAAACCGGTCGTCGTCGAGGCCGCCACGCTGCTTGATTATCAGGCGTTTCGTCTGGCCAATGAGCTTTCCGGGGGCGCCTTCCTTGCGAAAACGGCCCCATTGGCGGATGAAGGGGAGGGGAGTACCGCCTCCAATGAAGTCCTGCTTGTGAACATTGGCGCGCGCTCCACCAACCTCACTTTTGTGAGCGATGGCGGTTTCAGCATCCAGAACATAAATCTGGGGGGCAACCAGCTCACACAGGCGTTTGCGGACAACACAGGCACGCCTTTCCGGGATGCCGAGCGGCAGAAAATCGAGTATTTCTCCAATTCCTCGCTGTTCGACTCCGCCGATCCGATTGTTCTCCAGCTTCGTTCGCAGGCGCAAAATTTCACAAAACGTCTTGCGCAGGAGATTTCGCGCCGGATCATCAATTACAAGCGCGCAAGCCAGAACCGTGCGCCGGGGCGCATTTTGCTTACCGGGCGCGGTTCGCTCCTGCCCGGTCTTCGCGAGGGTCTTGCTGATTCGCTCAAGATTCCGACGGATTTTTTCCAATTCACCTCCGCGCTGCAAATTCGGGCGGATGCGCAGGCAACCCTCCGTCAAAACGCCAATGGTTTCCAGTTTTCCGAGGCGGTTGGCGAGGCTGCCTCCCTCGTCCTGAAGAATCCCGTTGGCGTCAACCTTATCCCTGTCGAGATTCGTGAGCGCATTGAGTTTTCCAAGCGCAAGCCATTTCTCCTTTTTGCCGCCATCCTTGCCGCTCTGGCTCCTTTGCCCGTCGCGGGGCATTTTTGGATGCAAAATGGAAAACTCGAAAAGGCGGAACGGGTTTTGAAGGGGAGATATGATGATTATAAAGCCATTCTCAGCGGCAAGGATGGCGTCTTGGACTATAAGAGAAGGACGGATGAGCTGCTGGGGCGTGTTGAGGAAATGACCGCCGTTGCCCGGTTGAAGACGTCGTGGTTTGACGTGTTGCGCGAGCTTCAAAAAGTGGTCATTCAGGACACGAACAATGCTTGGATTGAGGCCGTTTGGCTGGAGCGTCCTGTCCCGCTGAAGCAGCTTGCGACTGTCGCCTCCGCCAATAGGCGCCCCGTGCCGCCACCGAAACCCGCCCCGCTCAAGCTTAATGTAAAAATCCGGGTCCTTCTTGACGATGTCGCCCCTGCGGCCACGTATGACAATGTCAAAGAAACCGAGAAATTCAGGTATGTGCTTCAACGCCTGGAGACTCTTTCCTTCATTGTCCCGGAAGACGCGAAAGATGAAAAAGACAAGGGCGTGAAAGCCATTCCGACGAACGAGCAATCCGTGAATTTGCCCACGTGCCGCTTTGTTCTTACCATCAACCCCGACCTTAGCCTTTGACATGAGTCTCAAGTATCCTGTTTTTACCTCTTTCATATCCTTCTTTGGCGCGGCTTGTCTTGTCGGGGTGGCCGCCGCCTCGTGGCAGGTCGTCAAGTACAATGGACTGCATAAATCCATTGAGATCAGGGAGCGTGATCTGAGAAGGATCCTGGCTTCCGATGTCTCTCCAACGCAGGGAAATCGTAGTGCGGCGGCGGATAATTACATTGCCGCCAAATCACGCGCGAAGGAACTTCTTGACTACATCAGGGGCACGAGACGATTCAACCCGGATGCTCCGAGGCAATTTGCCGAGCTTGTCTCCAGCATTCGTGGCACGGTCAACGATCTGACCGCGAGGCTTGAGAAATCCAAGGTGCGCATTTTTTCCCCGAATGCGGGGCGGCCTGGCGAGGGTGCTTTTTCTTATGGCTTCCGGCGTTATATCGCGAACACGGACGGCGCGCCTCCCCAGAGAATGCAGGATATTGCCAAGGAATGTGAGATTGTCCGGTTTCTTGTCGACAGTCTTGCAAGCGCCAAGACCAATGTCGCCTCCACGGCTCCTGTGATATTGCAATCGGTCCTGCGCGAACCCGTTGAGTTGTCCGTTGACAAGACTCCGGGTTTTGGTGGACGTTCCCTTTATGCCGACGAATATAATCCCAAGCCCGAGGAGCGGATTCTTCGCCCCGGTCTCGTAAAATCTTATTATTTTCGCATCGTCTTCACGGGGCGGACGGACGTTCTCCGCAATTATCTCAATTCAATTTATGCGGTGGGTTATCCGATCTTTTTGCGTGAAATCGGCGTTTCCCCCGCCAAGCCCGACGTTCTTGCGGTTGACACTGCTGCGTCCACCACGGCCCCTGCGGCTGTCGCAGGCGCGGGCGTGACGGCGGATGCGCCACCTCCATCGCCAGCCTTGGACCCGGAATTTTCCGCGCCACCACCGTTGACATTGCCGGATGCGGGTGTGTCCAGCGCTCCGCCGCCCCCCTCCGTTTCCACGGCCAAAACCTCAAATGTCCAGATGGTTTTGGATGGTTCGCCCGCCGAGTTTACCCTTTCGTTCGAGTATGTCGAACCGCTGGAGGGTGTGTTCGAACCCGCCGCCAAAGGTTCCAGCAACGATTAACTTATCCAAAGACAACACATGAGTAAATTTTACGACAAGCTCCTGTTTCTTCTCGCGCTGATTGCCTTTGGTGCTTGCACCGCTTATGCGGCCACCGAGTATCTTAAGGGAAAGGGGAAGACTCAAAAAAACAACACCGGTGTGCGCACCTCGAATGAGAAGCCCTACGAGGCGGTTGCGTTGCCGGACACCGTCCAATCCTGGGTGCCTTGGTCCAGCCCCGAGTATTTGGGCGAGGATGATGATCAGTGGACCTATGATCTTTTCACCTCCGCCGGGGTGCAGTGGAGCCGTGCGGAAGGCGCCTATCAGTCCGTTGGAACCGAGCCGGAGCCGGAAGTTCCTTTTGGCCTGCGTCTTGTATCCATCACACGCCCTGTTTACGAGCTTATGCTCACTGGCGAATGCCCCTATCGGATCAAGACCGCCACAGGTTTCAAGGATGTCAGCGCCCCCATCATCACCGATGTGCGCACGAAACAGAGTCACACCATCCCCGAAGGTTATGCCCAGAAATCCCGCGATCTCGACATTGTGGTGAAAAGCTATCGCTCCATTCTCGACCCGAAGACAGGAATGCGCCAGAGCGAGGTGGTTATTCAAGACAACAAGCGCAAGTTCACCGTGACGCTTCCCTTGGGAAAAGTGCACGAGTTCAAGGAGCAAACCGAGGTTGTGGTTGCCCTGAGTTCGCCCCGGCGCTCCGAGTCGCACACATGGCGGAAAATCGGCGAAAGCTGGAAAGTCGAGGGCGTCGGCGAATATGTTCTTCGCGGTGTGAATTTTGAGGAAAAAACAATAACGGTAGAAAAAAACTACGAAAAAACACTCAAGAAAAAGACGGTGCAAAAAGAACAAACGGAAACTCTCTCAGTGTCGGATTCCTCTGACGCCAAGCCTGGTGTCGGAGGAGGCAGGACCGCCACTGCCGCAACCAATGCAACAAATGCCATAGCGACCTCCCAACCCACCACCCATTAATCTCCAACTCTTATGAACAAAGCACTTCCTACAAAGAAGAAATTCATCTCCATTCTTGTGACCGCCGCAGGGACCGTCCCTGTTGTCGCGGCCCTTACCCTGAGTGGACAAGACGCCGTCCCTGTTTCCCCATCGTTGCCGCCTCCCGCGCCCGTTCCTGCGCAGGATGGGGTGGTGGCTGCGGATGTGGTCGCCGCCACACCAGACGGCACGGTTTCTCGCGCTATTTCCCTCGCCGCAGATCAATCCCCCGCTTCACCGTCTGAGGTGCCTGTTGCTCCTGCGGAGGCTGCCCCGGTTCCCGCTCCCGCGCCAGTGGAGGCTGCGCCCGAGGTCGCCCCAGCTCCTGCTCCCGTTCCCGTTGAGCCTGCCCCTGCTCCTGCGGAGGCCGCCCCGGTCCCCGCTCCCGCGCCCGTGGAGGCTGCGCCCGAGGTCGCCCCAGTCCCTGCACCTGTTCCTGTTGAGCCTGCCCCCGTTCCCGTCGAGCCTGCCCCTGCTCCAGCGGAGGCCGCCCCTGTTCCCGCCCCTGCGCCCGTGGAGGCTGCGCCCGAGGTCGCCCCAGTTCCTGCGCCTGTTCCCGTTGAACCTGCGCCTGCCCCTGCGGAGGCTGCCCCGGTCCCCGCTCCCGCGCCAGTAGAGGCTGCGTCTGAGGTCGCCCCAGTTCCTGCGCCCGTTCCTGTTGAACCTGCGCCTGCACCTGCGGAGGCCGCCCCGGTTCCCGCTCCTGCGCCCGTGGACGCCGCGCCTGAGGTCGCCCCAGTCCCTGCACCCGTTCCCGTTGAGCCTGCCCCTGCTCCGGTGTCGACCGAGGCTGTTCCTGTGGCTCCATTTTCATCTGTCCCCGCCGCTCCAGCTGCGACTCCGGTGGTGCCCGGTCCGGCGGCTGGACAGCCGAATGCCTCGATTCCCGTTCCTGCTTCCACTCCCGCACCTGCTCCTGCCATCGCGCCTGCGATTCGCAGCAAGGCGGATGCTCTTTTGCTTGAAGCCTGCGATCTGCGTGACAACAAGAAAGATTACATTGCCGCCAGAAAGAAACTTCAGGAAGCCTTGGCGGTTATTCCGAATGATCCGGTGATTCAGTCCGAGCTGGATTCCACGAACAAGGTTTTTGCTTCGCGCCCGCTTATAGAACAGGTTGTGGCGGAACGGAATGAACTGTTGAAAGAGATTGAGGTCGCCATCATCGAGGCCGATCTCCTTGGGCAGCATAAGCAGTACGCCGAGGCCCTCTCGCTTCTTGATGATGCGCTTGCCGTCCTGCCCGACAATGCTTCCACTGCGGGAATTCGCAACAAGCTCGTTGTCAAACGCAACGAGGTCATTGCCTGGCGTGATGGGCGCATCGCCCCCCGTCTCGACGCGGAGCAGGCCATCGCACTTACCGTCAAAGAACTTCGTGACAATACCCGCCTTGCTGTCCAGCTCGCCGAGGAAGCCGAACGAAAAATCCGCAGGCACCAGCTTGAGGCCGCCGAGGAGGATCTTGTCAAGGCCGTGAAGATTCTTCCCAATAACGCCGCCGTCGAGAAACAGCGCAAGTATATCACCAGTGTCCGGGCCAAGTTGGCCTATGTTTTCTGGCTCGATGCGGTGAATGCGCGCAACCTCGACGTTGCCGAGCGCTACTTTGTCTCGTATGGCCAGATTGTCGGCAAAGATTCCAAGGAATTCCTTCGTTTCAAGGAGTCTTTTGACGACATCAAGAAGAATCCCCGGTATATCAACATCGCGGTGGTTGACGCCGATATTCCGGAAGCCTCCAAGAAGGCCCAGAAACTTCTTCTCGAAGCCAAGGCCCTCTATCTCCACGGCAATTATGAGGCGGCCCATGACCGTTATCGGGATGTGCTCCTTTACGAACCCCATAACACCGAGGCCAAGTATTTTCTCACACGCATCGGCAGCCTTCTCGCTGTCTCGGGAGATTACAATCATGACATTACACGCGGTTCCCTGCTTCGTGCCGTGGATGAGGATTGGAACCGCCCGGCGGTTTTCAACCGCGAGGAAAGTGGCATCAAGGGTGACAACAAAAAACACCCGCTTTATGACCGGATTCGCAAGACGATCATCCCGGCGGTGACATTCCGCGACACGCCGCTCAGCAACGCCCTTACCATTCTTGCCGATCTCTCCCAAATCTACGATCCGAACCAGCGCGGCTTCAATATCCTCGCTTCCGAGACAAGCCAGGATGGCAAAAATCCCCCCGTGACCTTCAAAGTCACCGGACTGAATCTTGGGCAGATCCTTGATTACATTGCCAAAACCACGAACTACGAGTGGACCGTCAATGATGCCGGCATCATTGAGTTGGCGTCTTCCAGCGGGCGCAGCGATACAGAACTTGACGTTTTCACCGTCACCGACAACGCGTTGAAGAAAATCAAACCGCCGGAAGCCATGTCTTCAAGTGCGGCTCAAGGCGGGGGCCTTGGAGGGTTTGCCGCAGCGCCAGCGGGTGGCGCCACCATCGTTGGAGGAGGCGGGAATCCGGATGCGGACCAAATCAAGGCCTATTTCCAAAAATTGGGCATTCCTTTTGAGCCAAACTCCGGTTTCGACCTCGTTTTTGAAGGCACGACAATCACCGTCCGGCACCAACGCCGTTATCTCGACCGGATTCGTGAGATTCTTGCCCGTCTCAACGAGAACAAGATGATCCACATCGCCACCAAGTTCATCGAGGTCAATGCCGGTGCTTTGAAAGAAGCTGCCGTCAATTGGGAGTTTGAGCGCACGCGTGCCAGTGGACAGGGTGGTTTTGCCGGGGTTATTCGCGCCAATGCCGGTTCTGGTCTGCGCACGTTCCGCCAGGCCTATGGCGCGGAAAAAACATACTCCGAGGCTGTCATTTCCAGCGCCCCCGTCGTTGACCCGGTCACGGGCGTCTCCAAGTCGGCGCCACCCACGACAATTCCGATTCCTTTGCCCATGATTCCAAAATCTGGCTATCTCGGTCCGGAGAATCCGACTTTTGATGGCATCATTGGCTCCGTTGGCGCATGGGATCTTCGTCTCATCATCAATGCCATCGAATCCACCGAAGGCTCGGACCTCATGGCCAACCCGAGTGTCGTCGTCAAAAAGGGCGGTACGGCAAAGATTGAGATTGTCCAGCGCCTTCCCTATCCCAAATCCTACTCCGACGCGGATATCCAGAATAATTCCGGGAGCTACAGTAATAATAACAACAACGGGAATTATGGCGGCAGTTCCATCGGCTATCGCTCTGGGACTCCGCAGGATATGGTTTGGGGGGATCTTGAGAACGAGAACCGCATCGGTGTCGTCCTTGAAATCCCGCAAGTCGACATTCTGGACGGAGTGCTTGTCGACCTTGAGCTGAAACCCGTTATCCGCGAGTTTGAGGGTTGGGTGACTTATGGCGGCCCCTCCAACATCATGGAGTCAGGGACAACAGCCACCTTCCCTGCAGCCTACAACTTCCCCGTGTTTTCCGAACGCAAGGTCGAGACAAAGGTCACTATCTATGACGGCGCCACAGTCGTTCTTGGCGGCCTGACTCGCGAGGAAGTCCGCACGGTTGAGGAAAAGGTCCCCGTCTTGGGGGATATTCCGCTCATCAGCCGGCTTTTCCGCTCCAGTGCGAAAAGCACCTCCAAACGCAATCTGATGATATTTGTCACCGCAAACATCATCACCCCAGGGGGAGGTTTTGAGCGCATTGTGGGACGTCAGTCTCCAAGTACTCTCTACCACAATCCGACAGTGCCCACTCCCGGTGGCTTCCTGCGTCCCACCGTGCGCACCCCCGCCGATGCCGCGCCCGTTGCTCCCACCACGGAGTTCGGTGCCGCAGTTCCGCCTGCCCCGTAATTCATATCCGGCATGCAAAAGGGCCTTTTCCTCACATGGGGAAAAGGCTCTTTTTTCGTCTTTTTGCGGCGGCATGGCCGTACAACTGTGGGAGTGGATCCGTTCGATATGTCCGGTGAAGACGTTGTCGGCGCAAAGGTTTTCCTCGGGTTCCTCGCGGTCGGACGGCTAGTGCGCAACCTTGGCCCCGATTGTCCGGCTCGCCGTTGTAGATTTATGCACGTTGGCGCCGGTTGTGAGTGTGGACCGAGGGAGTCCGCCGTCGTCGGTCAGGGCGTTGATCTTCGTTTTGTTGTCGGCAATGAATGATAACGTCCGGAATCTTGCGCAGATTTTTAAGGCCATGAGAGTGAGGGGGAAACAACTCCCGATGAACCAAAATCCCGAAAAAACCAGAGAAAGCGGCGAAGCAGCC